>JAUYFI010000059.1 GCA_030691075.1 Sulfurisoma sp.
AAGCGCAGCACATCGTTATTGCCAATGGCATCGCTGTCCATGATCATATCCAGCCCACCGCCCTGCGCGAACAGGTAGGTGTCATTGCCGGCCCCGCCGTACAACTGGTCGTTGCCGCTACCCCCGTCCAAGAAATCATCCCCGCCATTGCCGCTCAAGCTATCGTTGCCACCCAGTCCGCGCAGGTAGTCGCTGCCACTGCCGCCGCTGAAAACGTCACTATTCCCGGTAGCCACCAGCCCCGCCCACGCACTGCTGATGGCACCCACAACGTCGGCGCCGAGCGGCGCCAGTGCCTGCTGGAAGGCATCGGTGTTCAGCGACCCAAGCACGCCCATGCCTTTCATCGTCCGACCAAGCTCCGCAAGCTGCGCCAGCCCTTCAGCACGATTCGCGGCGATGCTGTCTGCGACAACCGATACCACCCCACCCAAATCGCCCTTCAGGCGCTGACTGTCTTCATCCCAGGCATAACTGATCTTGTCGTAGAGCGGCTTGAGCGCACTTTGCGCGGTGAGCTGGCCGTAGATGAATTCAGAGAGTTGGGCATAGGCTTGCAGCAGCACCGGGGCCGCCCTGCCGTGGGGATTGGGGTCGCGCGTGCCCCAGCACCAGACGCCGTACCAGTTTTCTCCGGTAAAGGCCTCCAGCGCGGCCAGCTTGCGGGCATCGCCGATGGCGTTGCCGTAGATCATGCTGGCAGCGCGACTCGTCGGGTTGATGTTCTCGACGCCGGCCCATTTGTAGATGATGGACTGAAGCAGGGTTTCCCGCGCGGTTGCACTGGCGGCCTGGGTGAATTGGGTAACGAGTGTCGTGAGACTGGCATCCCTCGCCATGGTCTGGTGCAGGTCGTAGACGTTGCCGTAGCCTTGCATATCGGGGAGCGCGGCGATGTCGGCGGAGACTGCCCACCAGTCCGCGGCGAGGCTGTCCATTTTGTTGGCCTGGAACCAGACGTCGGTGGCGGTGCGGGTTTGTCCCGCCGTGGTGGTGTAGCTGCCGACCTGTTTGTGCTGGTTGCCGTTGGCGTCCACCTGACTGGACGCGGTGTAGCCGACGTTGAGGCTTTGTACGCCGGCCTGGTCGAGCGTCAGCAGTTCGCCATCACTGGTAAACCCGTCGCCGTCGGCGTCCTTCCATACCTTGAGGCTGGCGAAGGCGGCGTCGTTGGCGTCGAGCTTGCCATCCTGGTTGGCATCGAGTTCGGCGAGGGAAGCAAAGCCGTTGGCGGCTTTCTGTCCATTAGCGAGCAGGGTCTCGGAGCCGAGCAGTTCGCGGCCGCTGTCTATGCTGCCGTTGCCATCGAGATCGCGCACCAGCAGGCCGTCGTCGGCACCCGCCCAGCCAGTGCTTTCGGCGAAGCCGTTGGCGTCGTGGTCGAAGTAGGCGCCCTGCCCTTGCTTCGTTGTCTCGATTCCGTCGCCGTCGAGGTCGAGGATGATGGGCGAGGGGATGGTGGAGGCCACTCCCATCTTGGCTTTGATGC
>JAUYFI010000160.1 GCA_030691075.1 Sulfurisoma sp.
CTGCTTCCAGGCAGGCCACCGCCTTGGCCGCGCTCTTGGCGAAGCGCTCGGTGAATTCCGCCAGGCGGCGCCTGGCCTCGACCAGATCGGGCGCCTGTAGCACGAGCTTGACGGCAGCGGCTACCTCGGCGCGGTGGCGGGCTCTGCATCTGGATAAGGGCATAGGCTCCGGTTGATGCGCCGCGGCGGCAATGGAATCAACTCCGGACGCTCCGTGGGACCATTTCCCAACCTCATGAGTGGCTGAACTCAGTCATCGTCCTGCCCCCAATAACCGGCTTCACGTTGATGACGGATCGCAAGAATCAGAACGGCATCCCTGTCTTCCTCAAAGCTATAGAGAGCCACGTAGCCCGTACGCCCTCGAGATATCACTAACTCTCGCAATTCATACTCCACGGGGCGGCCGATCAGTGGGTGCCGAATTAATAACTCAACTGCTTCTTCAATCAATCCAACCGTTTCCTCGGCTGCAGACGGATCGGTCTCAATCAGGAAGTCGGTCAGCCTTTCTAGATCGGCGAGCACTCGTCCCGAATAGATCAGCTTTGCCAAGATTTGGCTTTCGGCTTCGCAGGCTTATTGCCTGATATGCGTGCCTTCAGGTAGGCGTGAACCTCACTGGCTTCGTAGCCCTTCCCGGTGCGCAGCATTTGTTCCCGTGCTGCCTGTGCTTCGCTTATGAAACTAGCCCGCCGCTCCGCAGCAGTGGCTGCCTGCTCTATCGCATGGACCATGAACGCATGGGGTGATACTCCTTTCTTTTCGGCGGCGGCAACTGCCCGTTGCTTAAGCTCGTCAGAAAGTTTCAGCGAAGTAGTGGACATGTTGGGTGCCTGTTGGATTAAGGTGTCACCATGGTAGCACCTTAATTCTGTGAGTTGCAAACTGGCGGGAATCTATCACTCCGAAATTTGCAAACACGGGAGAATGGCTGCAATGGAGCAATTTCAACTCGCACAAGGGATTTTTCGAGTCCTCCGTGGCGGCATACGTCTTGTAGCAAACACGACAAAGTCTGGGCTGGCTATAAGCACTTAGAATCAATCGGTTACCGGTGGCACGGCGCTTGCGAAGGATCAGGCGAAAGGAATGCCACCGATGAAAGCCACCGAGATCGCCGCCCTGTTCAACGAACCGGCCTGTTCGCACAACGCGAAGGAGAAGTCGGGCTGCGCGCGCCCCAAGCCGGGCGCCACGGCCGGCGGTTGTTCCTTTGACGGTGCGCAGATCGCGCTACTGCCGGTGGCCGACGTCGCCCACATCGTGCACGGCCCCATCGCCTGTGCCGGCAGTTCATGGGATAACCGCGGCACGCGCTCCAGCGGCCCCACGCTCTACAAGACCGGCATGACCACCGATCTCACCGAGCAGGACGTGATCATGGGCCGCGGTGAAAAGCGGCTGTTCCACGCCATCAAGCAGGCCGTCGACGACCATGCGCCGGCGGCCGTGTTCGTCTATGCCACCTGCGTCACGGCGCTGATCGGCGACGACATGGAAGCGGTATGCAAGGCGGCCACGCAGCATTTCGGCGTACCGGTGGTGCCGGTGGATTGCGCCGGCTTCTACGGCACCAAGAACCTCGGCAACCGCATCGCCGGCGAGGCGATGTTCCGCCACGTGATCGGCACGCGCGAGCCCGACCCGGTGCCGGAGGCGGCCATTTGTAAACTGGGGCCGGGCATCAAGGTGCATGACATCAGCCTGATCGGCGAATACAACATCGCCGGCGAGTTCTGGCATGTCGCGCCGCTGTTCGACGAACTCGGCCTGCGCATCCTGTCCACGCTGTCCGGCGATGCGCGCTACCGCGAGGTGCAGACCATGCACCGCGCCGAGGCGAGCATGGTGGTCTGCGCCAAGGCGCTGCTCAACGTCGCCCGCAAGATCGAGGAAACCTGGGGCGTGCCGTATTTCGAGGGCAGCTTCTACGGCGTGGCCGACATGTCGCATGCGTTGCGCGAGTTCACCCGTCTGCTCAACGACCCGGACCTGACGGCGCGCACCGAAGCGTTGATCGCGCGCGAGGAAGCGCGGGCCGATGCCGCGCTGGCGCCGTGGCGCGAGCGCCTCCGCGGCAAACGCGCGCTGCTCTACACTGGCGGCGTCAAGTCATGGTCGGTGGTGTCGGCGCTGCAGGATCTCGGCATGGAAGTCGTCGCCACCGGCACCAAGAAATCGACCGAGGAAGACAAGGCGCGCATCCGCGAGATCATGGGGCCGGACGCGAACATGATCGAAGATGGCAGTCCGAAGGGACTGCTCAACGCCTACAAGGACTTGCGCGCCGACATCCTCATCGCCGGCGGCCGCAACCTCTACACGGCGCTGAAGGCGCGCATTCCCTTCCTCGACATCAACCAGGAGCGCGAGTTCGGCTACGCCGGCTACACCGGCATGACGGAGCTCGCCCGCCAGCTCGCGCTGACCATGGAAAGCCCGGTGTGGGACAAGGTGCGGCGGCCCTCGCCGTGGGCGCAGACCAAGACGGCGGGCACGCCGATGGTGGTTTGATCATGGCGGATATCCTCAAGCGCACGAAAGCCCTGGCGGTGAATCCGCTCAAGGTCAGCCAACCCATTGGCGCCGCGCTGGCCTTCCTCGGCCTGCGCAACGCGCTGCCGATGCTGCACGGCTCGCAGGGCTGCACCGCCTTCGGCAAGGTGTTCCTCGTGCGTCACTTCCGCGAGCCCATTCCGCTGCAGACCACGGCCATGGATCAGGTCAGCACCGTCATGGGCGCCGACGAAAACGTGATCGAGGGCCTCAGGACGATCTGCGAGAAATCCAAGCCCGAGATCATCGGCCTGCCGACGACGGGACTGTCGGAAACGCAGGGCAGCGATGTTCGCCGCCTGGTGCGGGAATTCCGCGCCGCGCATCCACAGTTCGACCACATCGCGGTGGTGCCGGTAATCACGCCCGACTACACCGGATCGCTCGAAAGCGGCTACGCGCTGGCGGTCGAGGCCATCATCGATGCGCTGGTGAAAAAGTCGGCGCTGGCGGGACGGCGGCATCGGCAGGTCAATGTCCTCGCATCGTCGATGCTGACGCCCGGCGACACCGAATCCATCAAGGAGTGGATCGAGGCCTTCGGCCTGCGGCCGGTGCTGCTGCCCGATATCGGCGATTCGCTCGATGGCCATTTGGCCGAGGCCGAGACCACGCCGCTGACGCTGGGCGGCACGCCGAAGAGCGAGATCGAAAGCATGGGTGAATCCATCGCCACGCTGGTGATCGGCCGCTCCTTGCATCGCGCCGCCGACCTGCTCAAGGCACGGACCGGCGTGCCCGACTTCCGCTTCGACCACCTGCTCGGCCTCGATGCCTGCGACGCCTTCACACAGATGCTGGCGACCCTCTCCGGCCAGCCAGTGCCGGCAAAGATCGAGCGTCATCGCGCCCAACTGCAAGACGCCATGGTCGATACCCACTTCATGACCGGCTTCACCCGTGTCGCCCTGGCGCTTGACCCGGACATGCTGCTGGCCTTCGGCGAGTTCCTCTCCGGCGTCGGTGCCGAGGTCATCGCCGCGGTGGCGCCGGCGCGTGCCGATGCGCTTTCCGACGTTCACTGCGCCGCCGTGCAGATTGGCGACCTCGAAGACCTCGAGCGTTTGGCGCAGATGGCCGGGGCGCAATTGCTGGTTTCCAACTCGCACGCGGCGCCGATCGCGGCCCGACTCGGCATCCCGCTGTTGCGCGCCGGCTTTCCGCAATACGACTTCGTCGGCGGCTACGCCCGCGCCTGGGTCGGCTACCGCGCCGCCCGCCAGACCTTGTTCGACCTCGCCAACCTCATCCTGGGACAGCACCATGACATCCCCGCCTACCGTTCCATCTACCGCAGTGACAGTGACATCGCGCAAGCTGACGCTGGCCTGGTCCGCCACTGAGGAACTGCCGGCCATGCTCAAGGTCGCCTTCGCCACCACCGACCGCGAGCGGGTGAACCAGCACTTCGGCGCCGCCACCGGCTTCGCCATCCATAGCCTCGACGGCGAACGTTCCAAGCTGGTGGAGGTGGCCGAGTTCGCCGAAGAAAGCATGGACGGCAACGAGAACAAGCTCGCCGCCAAGATCGCCGCGCTCGACGGCTGCGCCGCCGTCTATTGCCTGGCGGTTGGCGGCTCGGCGGTGCGCCAGTTGCTGGCGCGCGGCATCCAGCCGATCCGGCTCGACGCCAGCGAGCCCATCGACGCGCTGCTGGGTCAGGTGCGTTCAGCCGTGCGCGACGGCGGCGTGCCCTGGATCGACAAGGCGCTGAAACGCGACGCGGATGCCGGGCGCTTCGAACGCATGGCCGAGGAAGGCTGGCAGGAATGATGAGCCACACGACGAACGCCTTGACGCGCAGCGGCCGCATCGTTGCGATCCGCGACGGCCTCGCCACGATCCGCGTCGAGTTGCCGGCGGGCTGCACATCCTGCGGCAGTCGCGGCGCCTGCGCCAGCGGCAAGGCCGCGACTGCGACAGTGGTTCTGCCGGCGCCGGCCGGGGCGAGGCCAGGCGAGACTGTGACGCTGTCGATCACGGAAGGCTCGCTGGCGCGGAGTGCGCTGCTTGTCTATTTCCTGCCGGCCGTCACCACCCTGCTCGGTGCCGTCGGCCTGGCCGGCGCCGGCGATGTCGCCGCCATCGGCGGCGCGGCAGCCGGGCTTGGCCTCGGCTTGATCCTGCCGCGCCTGATCGGCCGCAGTCTGTCTCGAAGCGGCGGATTCACCGCCAGCGTTGCAGCACCTTCAAACATCCATTCGCAACCCATCGGAGATTTTTTATGACAACCGCCACGCTCGAACGAGATCCCATCTACGACACCGACTTCATCAAGGAAATGATCCGCCAGATGCGCGCGCTCGACAGCTACGGCACCTACGACGGCCAGCCCGGTGAAAAGCTGCTGGAGCCGCTGGTGCTGACGCGGGAACGCAAGGCGCAGATTCCCATCGTCGGCGATCCCGACGAGGTGACCATGGCGTCGGTCAAGGCCTACTACAACGCCATCGCCACGCTGATCGAAAAGGAGTGCGGCATGATGGCCGTGCCGCTGGTTCACCTTTCGCACGAGGGCTTCGGCCGGACGCTGATCACCGTCGGCAAGCTGGTCGTCAGCGACCGCACGCTGCGCGACGTGCATCGCTTCGGTTTCGAGAGCCTGTCGAAGATGAAGACCGAGGCCGACAAGATCCTCTCCGTCTCGCTCGGCATCATCGGCCAGCATCCGGACGTCGCGGGGATGTGAGTCATGTCCGAAGAAGAATTGAGGGAACTGGAAAAGGAAGTGAAGAAGCTCAAACGCATCTCCAGCGAATGGGCAGGGCAGGTGCACGACCTGGTGGAAGAGCGACTGCCGGCGGGCTATGCCGAGATTCCGGCGCTGGCGCAGTCGACCTTCGATGCCTGCCAGGCCTGGGCCGAGGCCAACGCACGGCTGATGGCGGCGCAGAAGGGATAGCGAAATGAGCGAATCAATGAGCAAAGTGAGCGGCGTCACCCGGGGTGGCGCAAGCTGGGTTCCCGAATTCCTGACCGCCATCGATGCGAAGAAGTGCATCGGCTGCGGCCGCTGCTTCAAGGTCTGCCCGCGCAAGGTGCTTGACCTGGTCGAGCGCGGCGAGGACATGGAGGTCGACGAGGACTGGGACGACGACGACGCGATGATGGTGATGACCGTCGCCGACGCCATGGACTGCATCGGCTGCGGCGCCTGCGGCCGCGTCTGTCCCAAGGGTTGCCACTCGTACGCGCCGCAGGCGCTGCCGGGCTGATCCTGCCAAGGTCGTGAGCACGCTGCCCGCGTCGCGCCTACGAACTCATCCTCGGTTGATTGTCGGGTTTGCGACAGACGGCCTGGCTTCGACCAATGTCCATGGCGGCCCTGGCAGCACGGGCTGGCGGGCAGCTAGGGCAATGGCACGACGCTTGCGTTACCCCCTGCAAACTCTACCCAGGAGAGACGCCGTGATCCAGCTGACCCCGAAGGCCGCCAAGGCCGTGCAACGCTTCATCAAGTTTTCCGAAACGCCGGTGACGGGCATGCGCGTCACCGTCTCGGGCGGCGGCTGCTCCGGCTTCCAGTATGGCGTGAAGCTCGAATCCGCTCAGAGCGCCGACGACACCGTGTTCGAGGTCGAGGGCATCAAGGTGCTGATCGATCCGGCCACGAAACCGCTGATCGACGGGCTGACCATCGACTTCATCGAAAGCATGACCGAGAGCGGCTTCAAGTTCGACAACCCCAACGCCAAGGCCGCCTGCGGCTGCGGCAAGTCTTTTTCGCTGTAAGGAGAACCGTCATGTGGGATTACTCGGAAAAGGTAAAAGAGCACTTCTTCAACCCGCGCAACGCCGGTGCGCTCGACAGCCCCAACGGCGTCGGCGACGTCGGCTCCATCAAGTGCGGCGATGCGCTGCGGCTGATGCTCAAGGTCGATCCGGAGTCCGAGACCATCCTCGACGCGAGCTTCCAGACCTTCGGCTGCGGCTCGGCCATCGCTTCCTCGTCGGCACTGACCGAGATCATCAAGGGCAAGACCCTGGACGAGGCGCTCAAGGTCAGCAACCAGGACATCGCCGACTGGCTCGACGGCCTGCCGCCGGAGAAGATGCACTGCTCGGTGATGGGACGCGAGGCGCTGCAGGCCGCCATCGCCAACTATCGCGGCGAGGAATGGAAGGACGACCACGAGGAAGGCGCGCTGATCTGCAAGTGCTTCGCCATCGACGCCGTGCTGATCGAGGACGTGGTGCGCGCCAACGACCTCACCAGCGTCGAGCAGGTCGCCAACTACACCAAGGCCGGCGGCGGCTGCGCTTCCTGCCACGAGGGCATCGAGGAAATTCTCGCCAAGGTGGCGAAGGAGCACTGCACGGCGCCGACGGCCGCGACCAGGGCGACGCCGGCCGCGGTGCCGGCCGCTGCCGCTGCCGCGCCCCGGCTCACCAGCTTCCAGCGCATGCGCAAGATCGAGGAGACGATCGAGGCCATCCGGCCCATGCTGCAGCGTGACCATGGCGACATCGAGATCGTCGAGATCGACGGCAAGAACATCTATGTCAATCTCAAGGGCGCCTGCGTCGGTTGCATGATGGAAGCCGCCACGCTCAACGGCGTGCAGACCAAGCTGGTCGAGGCGCTGGGTGAATTCGTGCGCCTGCTGCCCGCCAGCCAGATGGCGAAGGCCTGACCATGGCGCCCATCTATCTCGACAACAACGCCACCACCGCCTGCGACCCGGCGGTGGTGGCAGCCATGCTGCCCTTCTTCACCGAACAGTTCGGCAACCCCTCGTCGATGCACAGCTTCGGCAACAAGGTCGGCTTCGCCATCAAGGAGGCGCGCGCCAAGGTGCAGGCGCTGCTCGGCGCCGAGCATGATTCGGAAATCATCTTTACCTCCTGCGGCACCGAGTCCGATTCCACTGCCATCCTCTCCGCCCTCAAGGCCCAGCCGGAGCGCAACCAGATCATCACCACCGCCGTCGAGCACCCCGCCGTGCTGACGCTGTGCGACTACCTGGAGAAGGAGGGCTACGTCGTGACCCGCCTCGGCGTGGACAAGCGCGGCCGCCTCGACATGGACGAGTACCGCGCCGCGCTCGGTCCGCGCACCGCCATCGTCTCCGCGATGTGGGCCAACAACGAAAGCGGCACCATCTTCCCGGTGGAAGCGATGGCGGAAATGGCCCATGCCGCCGGCGCCCAGTTCCACACCGACGCGGTACAGGCCGTGGGCAAGCTGCCCATCGACCTCAAGAAGACGAAGATCGACCTGCTGTCGCTCTCGGGCCACAAGCTGCATGCGCCCAAGGGCGTCGGCGTGCTCTACCTGCGGCGCGGCGCGCGCTTTCGGCCGCTGCTGCGCGGCGGCCACCAGGAGCGCGGCCGCCGCGCCGGCACCGAGAACGCCGCTTCCATCGTCGGCCTCGGCGTCGCCGCCGAACAGGCAATGACGCACATGGCCTTCGAGAACACCGAAGTGAAGCGGCTGCGCGACCGGCTCGAGGCCGGCATCCTGGCCCAGGTGCCACGCGCATTCCCCACCGGCGATGTGACAAACCGCCTGCCCAACACCAGCAACATCGCCTTCGAGTTCGTCGAGGGCGAGGCCATCCTGCTGCTGCTGAACAAGGCCGGCATCGCCGCTTCGTCGGGTTCGGCCTGCACCTCGGGTTCGCTCGAGCCATCTCACGTCATGCGCGCGATGGGCATCCCCTACACGGCGGCGCATGGCACGACGCGCTTTTCGCTGTCGCGCTACAACACCGAAGCCGAGATGAATCGCGTCATCGCGGCGGTCCCGCCCGTCATCGCGCAACTGCGCAAGATATCGCCCTACTGGGGTGATAAAGGGCCGGCTGAAAATCCTGAAGCGGATTTTGCTCCCCAGTACGCGTAGCCGAGTTGAGTGTCTCTATTGCGTGATTTTGCTCTCAGCTTAGCTGGCGGCCGAGATATGGATAGCGAACCAGAACTTGACAAAAACAGTCAGGAACTTGCTATACTTTTGGCACTCTGATGCTCCGAGTGCCAAAAGGCGCTTTGCGGATGCTAAGATTGAATCGAGGAGGACGTGAAATGAGCTTGGCCCTGACTGCGAACAACGCTTTCCCTGCCAGTTTCCCTGCGCTGTCGGTCGCCGGCAGCATTGAGGCCTACATTCAGGCCGCCAATCGCATGCCGATGCTGAGCGAAGCGGAAGAGAGGGATCTGGCGCGCCATTTCCGTGACCGGGATGACCTTGAGGCCGCGCGCAAACTGGTGCTGTCGCACATGCGCTTGGTGATCGCCATTGCCCGCGGCTATCTCGGTTATGGCCTGCCCCATGCCGACCTGATTCAGGAAGGCAACATCGGTCTGATGAAGGCGGTCAAGCGTTTCGATCCGGATCGCGGCGTGCGTCTGGTGTCGTTTGCCATGCACTGGATCAAGGCCGAGATCCATGAATATGTCCTCAAGAACTGGCGCCTGGTGAAGATCGCCACGACCAAGGCGCAACGCAAGCTGTTCTTCAACCTGCGCAGCATGAAGGCCGGCTTCGCCACTCTCGGCCCCGAGCAGGTCAAGGACATCGCCCGCACGCTCGGCGTCAAGCCCGAGGAAGTGGTCGAGATGGAAACCCGCATGACCGGCGGCGACATCGCACTGGAGCCGACGAGCGACGATGACGAGGAGCGTTACGCCCCCATCGCCTATCTCGCCGCCGCCAACAGCATCGAACCCTCGATGCAGCTCGAGCGCAAGCAATACGACCGCCTGCAGGACGAAGGCATCAAGGGCGCGCTCGCCGCGCTCGACGACCGTAGCCGCACCATCATCCAGCGCCGCTGGCTGGTCGAGGATGGCGAGGAGACCGCGACCCTGCACGAACTCGCCGCCGAATACGGCGTGTCGGCCGAGCGCATTCGCCAGATCGAAGCCAAGGCCATGCAGAAGATGAAGGGCGCGCTTTCCGCTTCCAGGTAAGCGCCCGCTTCGCCATCGAACAAGGTGCTGCCGCGCGATTCAGTCGGGCGCTCAACGCTTCTTGAGAGTGAATGCCACTTCTAGCCCGAAGATCTCGCCGATCTTATTGAGCGTCTCGACTTTCGGTTGGGCTTTCCCGGATTCGATCTGTTTCAGGGTGATGATGCTGATGCCGCGATGTTTGGCGAATTCGGCTTGAGTCAGGTGGCTGAGGCGACGCATCATCTTCACGGCGGCGGGAATGGACAAGCGGTGATTGACGATGTCTTCGTCGAAGGCATCTCTGAGCGCACGCTCACGTTCCGGGTCAAAATGCTTTCGGCGTCGATCCATGGCGCGTGCCCTTTAGTTTTTCAAGTCGCGTAACCTCGTTATCGATATTGCGCTTGCATTCCTCGGTGATCTCGTTATCAACACCGCAGGTCTTCATGATCTCAAGCAGGCTTTCGACGACAGGCTGAAACTTCTTGACCGCATTGGCGATCAATTGCCTCTCCTGGTCTTCAAACCCGAGGGTCGCGATAATCTCGTTCCAGTCGGCGATCTCCCGTCCTTCGTTGTTTTTCCATTTACATCCCCGCACGATGAATTCGCGGTCGAGGTACATGGGTGCGAAGTCGAACACGGGTGTCAGTTGAACGGTACCATCGGGCAGGCGTTGGATCGCGGTGTTGCGAGCATGGTTGTCCGTGTTTCGCATGGCCAGGTTGAGAATGTCACGCTTGATGAACTCGATCGCCTCGGCGACGGGATGAGTCACGTGTCGTCGGATGGCCTCGGTCAGGTCGAACAACGACGCTGGTAATCCGAATCCGCGAAGGCCGGCGACTGAAGCCAAGCTCTCCTGGTGCAACCGTTGCAATCCGGTTGGCTGAACGATGCGATCGAAGCGGGGCAGGAACAACATGTTCTGGTGAAACTCTGGCTCTCGCCACGTCTGAAAGCCGCGAAGGCCGCATTGCTCCGCTACCCTGAGGTAAGCGGCCTCGTTGCGGAGCACGGCATAGTCGGTATTGTCGGAGCCGCGCGGCAGCTTCACCAGCCAATGCTTGGCGGCCAGCTCGTCGCGCAGGGCGGTATCGGCGTACCAAAGATCGTCTGCATCCTGCGCAAGCAGGAATTTGGGTGCCGCTCCCTGGACACCTGTGGTGCCTGCCGTCAGCATGGAGTGAATCCAGATGTGATCGAGGAATTCATCCTGCTTGCTCAGGATGTCTTTCAATGTGAATCCGGGAACCTCGCGATCGGCTTTTGCGACGTGTTGGCGGTAGTAGTTGAAAGCCGTATCGAGGCGCAGGTTTCCGATTGGATTGAAGGCCCCATGTTGCGCAAGGAAGAGGTCGTTGCTGTCGTTGTCGGCAACGTTGAGTTCCCGCGCCAGGTATTTCCGGCCGCGCCCCTGAGGGACGAGGTCAAGGAGGAAGGCCGGGCAGGGAGGAGGCACGCCATCACCATCGACACCCAAGCGATCGGCCATGACGGGGTATGCAAGTGATACAGGAACCGGATTCGGACCGAAGACGTAATCGATCCGGTATTCGAAGGTCGCCCCACAGGGGGCCTTCCCCATTGGGCTGAATTCAGCCGCCGGGACCCACTGTCCATCCAGGAAGATCTCAATCGTGCTGCGCATGGCGATTTATGGATTACTTAGATAATAATAATATACCAACTAATGACGCCGAATGCACTAGTTGGATAGTTACAACATACTATATTGATCGAGGAGACGGCAGGCGTTCGAGTCGCTGGCACAACGTCGAAAGACAGCGCGGTATGAATGGGGTGTCAGAGGCGGAGGGAGCGGGATTTCAACACTGGATTCCGGATATCCTTTTTATTGGCCTTCCAATAGCAGTTTGAGATCGGCGGCGATGTCCGCCGCCGGCGCGCCGTGGCGCACATACAGCCGCAGCCGGCCCTGCGGATCGAAGACGTAGCTGCCGGCGGTATGGTCGAGCGTATAGCCGCCCCCTGCGCCGGCCGCCTGCTTCGTGTAGAACACCTTGAACTCCTTTGCCGCGGCCTCGGTCGCGGCCTTGTCGCCGCGCAGGCCGAGAAAACCCGGGTGGAACCGCGGCATGTACTCGGCGATCAGCGGCGGCGTATCGCGCTCGGGATCGAGGGTGACGAACACCACCTGCAGCCGCGCGGCATCGCTGTCCAGCTGCTTCATCACCGCAGCCATGGCCGCGAGCGTGGTCGGGCACACGTCCGGACATTGCGTATAGCCGAAGAACAGCACCACGGCCTTGCCGCGAAACTCCGCCAGCGTCCGCACTTGGCCCTTGGCGTCAGGCAGGGCGAAATCGCGACCCCATTCCGTGGTGCCGCTGATATCCGTGGCGTGAAATGCCGGCGCCCCGTCGCCACAGGCCGTGACCGCCAGGGCCGCCATAACGCACAACAGCCTGCGACACGCTGAACATCCACAACGAGTTCATGCTGATCATCACCGCGCTCTTCGTGGTGGTGTTCGCGATCATGATCTATTCCATGGCCAAACACCGCAAGAGCCTCGGCCACCCGCCCGCCAAGTTCACCGGCCCGACCGGCAGGATCCAGTGGTTCTGGGCGTTCGTGCCCTTCGCCATCCTGCTGTTCATCGACTTCGTGCTGATGGGCATCCCGGCGGTGCATGCCATCATCGACATGGAAGACACCAAGACCAAGGCCGACATGGTGCTCAAGGTCACGGGCATGCAGTGGAAGTGGCAGTACGAATACCCCGAAGCCGGCGTCAAGTTCATCTCCAACCTGTCCACGCCGCGCGAGCAGATCGAGAACAAGGCCGTCAAGGGCGAGCACTATCTGCTCGAAGTCGACAACCCCGTGGTGCTGCCGGTCGGCAAGAAGGTGCGCGTGCTGCTGACCTCGACCGACGTCATCCACACCTGGTGGGTGCCGCAGTTCGGCGTCAAGCGCGACGCCATCCCCGGCTTCCTGCGCGAGACCTGGGTCAGGATCGAGAAGCCCGGCATCTACCGCGGCCAGTGCGCCGAACTCTGCGGCAAGGACCATGGCTACATGCCGGTGGTGGTGCATGCCGTGCCCGAACCCGAATACCTCGCCTGGCTCGACAAGAAAAAGGCCGAGCAGGCCGCCGGCGCCGCCGGTGCCGACCGCGCCTGGAGCAAGGACGAGTTGCTGGCCAAGGGCAAGGATGTCTACGAGAAGCAGTGCTCGGTCTGCCACCAGCCCGCTGGCCAGGGCATGCCGCCCGCCTTCCCGGCGCTCACCGGCAGCAAGATCGTCAATGGCCCGCTGCTCTCGCCCGCGGGCAAGATTATCGCCGACAGCCATGTCGACCGCGTGCTCAACGGCAAGGCCAATACCGCGATGCAAGTCTTCAAGGGCACGCTCAACGACGTCGAGCTCGCCGCAGTCATCACCTACGAGCGCAACGCGCTCGGCAACAGCAAGGGCGACATGATCCAGCCCGCCCAGATCAAGTCCCTGCGCCAGGAGAACTCATGAATACCGCGACCACCACCGTTCCCGGACACGCCGACGACCATCATGGCGAGTACCACCCGTCCGGCATCCTGCGCTGGCTGACGACGACGAACCACAAGGACATCGGCACGATGTACCTGACGTTCGCGCTGATCATGTTCTTCGTCGGCGGCGGCATGATCCTCGCCGTGCGCGCCGAGCTGTGGCAGCCCGGCCTGCAGTTGATGCAGCCGGAATTCTTCAACCAGCTGATCGGCGTCCACGCACTGGTGATGATCTTCGCCGCGCTGATGCCGGCGGCCACCGGCTTCGCCAACTGGCAGATCCCGCTGATGATCGGCGCCCCCGACATGGCGCTGCCGCGCGTCAACAACTGGGGCTTCTGGCTGCTGCCGCCGGCGGCGATCCTGCTGACCCTGCCCTTCGCCCTGGCGCTGTTCGGCATCGGTGAAGGCGCGCTGGCCACGGGCTGGACCTTCTACGCGCCGCTGTCGGTGCAGGGCGGCCTCGGCGTCGATTTCGCCATATTTGCCGTGCATATTCTCGGCGTCTCGTCCATCCTCGGCTCGATCAACATCATCGTCACCATTTTCAACATGCGCGCGCCCGGCATGACGATGATGAAGCTGCCGCTGTTCGCCTGGGGCTGGCTGATCACGGCCTTCATGCTGATCGCCACCATCCCGGTGCTGGCCGGCGCGGTCACCATGCTGCTGACCGACCGCCATTTCGGCACCCAGTTCTTCGACGCGGCCGGCGGCGGCGATCCGATCCTGTTCCAGCATCTGTTCTGGTTCTTCGGCCACCCCGAGGTCTACATCCTGATGCTGCCGATCTGGGGGTTGGTGCCACACGTGCTGGCCACCTTCTCGCGCAAGCCGATCTACGGCTACAAGGCGCAGGTCTGGGGCTTCATCGGCATTGGCGTGCTCTCGGTCATCGTCTGGGCCCACCATTTCTTCACCGTGGGCATGCCGGTGCCGGCGCTGATCTACTTCATGTTCAGCACCATGCTGATCTCGCTGCCGCTGGCGGTGCTGTTCTTCTGCTGGATCGCCACCATGTGGAAGGGCGCCATGAGCTTCGAGACGCCGATGCTGTTCGCCACCGGCTTCATCGTGCTGTTCGGCATCGCCGGCCTCACCGGCCTGGTGCTGGCGGATGTGGCCGCCGACGCCCAGTACCACCACAGCTACTTCGTCGTCGCCCACTTCCATTACGCGCTGTTCGCCGGCGGCATCATGAGCGTGATGACCGGCGTCTATTACTGGCTGCCGAAATGGACCGGCCACATGTATGACGAGACGCTGGGCAAGTGGCATTTCTGGCTCACGGTCGTTTCCTTCAATCTGACCTTCTTGCCCCAGTTCTTCCTCGGACTGGCCGGTATGCCGCGCCGCATCCCCGACTACGCGCTGCAATTCACCGAGTTCAACATGATCTCGACGGTGGCCTCCTTCATCCTCGGCCTGTCGCAGCTGCTGTTCGCCTACAACATCTGGAAGTGCGTGAAAGGCGGCGAGAAAGCCACCGACAAGGCCTGGGAGGGCGCCGAAGGCCTCGAGTGGGAACTGTCCTCGCCGCCGCCCTATCACTCGTGGGAAACCCAGCCGGTGGTGAAATGAGCGTGAGCGTACCCTTCTCCGACGAAGACTTGGCGCGTCGCCGTGCCAGTTCGCGGAGACTCGCCTGGCTGATCGGCGCGGCGGTGCTCGCGCTCTACGTGATCGGCTTCTTCTTCAAGCGCGGATGACCTCGATTCACGCCCCGCTGGTGAAGCGCCTGCTGCTGCTCGTGGCCGGCGCCTTCGCCTTCGCCTTCGCGCTGGTGCCGCTCTACAACGTGCTGTGCGAGGCGACCGGATTCAACGGCAAGACCGCCGGCCCGGCTACGGCGAAGTCCGCCACCATCCGCGACGGCTTCGGCGTCGGCGGCCTCGCCGCCGGCACGGCCACAGCCGCGCCAGTACCATCGCAAATCGATCGCAGCCGCACGGTGGCGGTCGAGTTCACCGGCACCGTCATGCCTGGCCTGCCCTGGGAAATGCGCCCGCTCACTGTCAGCCTCGACACCCACCCGGGCGATATGCAGATGGTGCGCTATCTCGTGCGCAATACCTCGAATCGGACCATCATCGGCCAGGCCGTGCCCAACGTGACGCCGGGCCAGGCCGCGCAGCACTTCGACAAGATCGAATGCTTCTGTTTCAGCCAGCAGTCGCTGGCGCCCGGCGAGTCCAGGGAAATGCCGCTGACCTTCATCGTCAAGCCGGGCATCGACAAGGACATCCGCCACATCACCCTTTCCTACGCATTCTTCAGCATCGACGGCCAGCGCGAGACGCTGACCGCCAAACCGGAGGCCAAGCAATGACCGAATCCATGGCGGCGCAGCCGCACAGCCACCCCTACCATGTGCCGCAGCCGAGCCTGTACCCGTTCATCCTGGCGAGCGGGATGTTCACCCTGGCGCTGGGCTTCATCCTCAAGATGAACGGCTTCGGCCCCGGTCCCTGGATCATGCTCGGCGGCGCCGGCATCATCCTCTACGTGCTGTTCGGCTGGTTCGGCAAGGTGATCGGCGAGTCGCAGGCCGGCGCCTACCGCGACTGGGAAGACAAGTCCTTCCGCTACGGCATGGTCTGGTTCATCGCCTCGGAGGTCGCATTCTTCGCCGCCTTCTTCGGCGTGCTGTTCTACCTGCGCGTGATCTCGGTGCCGGAGCTCGGCGCCATGGAAGCGGCCCACGGCACCACGCTGTGGCCGGGCTTCACCGGCACCTGGCCTTCGGCCGGACCGAAGGGGCCGCAATTCACGCCCATGGGCGCCTGGGGCATCCCGGCGATCAACACCGCGCTGCTGCTGTCCTCCGGCGTGACGGTGACCTGGGCGCACTGGGCGCTACTGAAGAACAAGCGCGCGCAACTCAACCTCGGCCTCTTCGCCACCGTCGCCCTCGGCGCGCTCTTCCTGGTCCTGCAAGCCTACGAGTACTACCACGCTTACACCGAACTGAGCCTCACGCTCGCGGCCGGCGCCTATGGCGCAACCTTCTTCATGCTCACGGGATTCCATGGTTTCCATGTGACGCTGGGTGCGATCATGCTGACGGTGATTCTCGGCCGCACGCTCAAGGGCCACTTCACGCCCGAGCGCCACTTCGCCTTCGAGGGCGTGGCCTGGTACTGGCACTTCGTCGATGTGGTGTGGCTGCTGCTGTTCGTGCTTGTCTACTGGCTGTAACCGGGGATCAACCCCGTGCGAAAGCCCACCAGCAGCAGGATGAACAGCGTAGCCGAGAGGCCGATGCGCAGCGTCAGCGCGCGCACGGTTCGCTCGTCGGCGCCGCGGTCCCGGTAGAGAAAGAACAGGCCCGAGAACAGACTGCCGACGATGGCGAGCAACATCAACACGGCGAAAATTTTCATGGCGGAACCTCCAGCGCGGGTGCCGGCCGAGTATGCGCGCGGCGCGGCGCCGGCGGCAAGTGCCTTGCCCCCGACACGTCTGCGTATTTTCGTCTGGGGCGGCTTGCTGGTCGTCATCCTGGTTGCCGGTTTCGTCTCGCTCGGCCTGTGGCAGTGGAACAAGTACGCAGTGAAGACAGTCCTCCAGGCCGAACTCGACCGGCGCGGCCGCGACGCCGTTATCGCCATGCCGCGCCGTGCCGCCAGCGCCGACTTTTTGCGCTACCGCCATGTCGAACTGACGGGCGAGTTCGACGCCGCGCGGCAGATCCTGATCGACAACCGTATCGACCCCACGACCGAGCGCGCCGGCTATCACATCGTCACGCCGCTCAAGCTTGCCGGCAGCGACATGCGCGTGCTGGTCAACCGCGGCTGGGTGCCGGCATCCGTCGATCGCCGCATCCTGCCGGAGGTGCCGCCGCCGACCGGCACGGTCAATCTCACCGGCATCGCCGTGGTGCCGCCGAGCAAATTCTTCACCCTCGCCCCGCCTGCCGCCGGCTGGCAGCCGGTCTGGCAAAACCTCGACCTCGGCCGGATCAAGGCGGCCGCGCCGTGGCCGCTGCAACCCGTGGTGGTACAGCTCGATGTCGCCGCACCGCACGGCTTCGGCCGCAACTGGCCACGGCCCGACGAGTGGGCCGACAAGCACCTCTCCTACGCCCTGCAGTGGTTCGGCTTCGCCGCCAGCACTATCGGCATCTGGCTATACTTCCTCCTGCGCCGCCGATGAACGCCGCCACGCTCCCCGCCTCCGCCATGCCCAGCCACCGCCGCGCGCTCCTGCTGATCCTCGCCCTCGCGCTGCTGCCCATCGTCATCGGCGGCAGCCTCCACTATTTCGGCTGGCGCCCCGACAAGACATCGAACCACGGCACCCTGGTCACGCCGCCCGTGGCGCTAGGAATCGACAGCCTCAAGGGCAAATGGTCGCTGGTCCTGGTCGCCGATGCGCCGTGCGGCCCGACCTGCGCTGCACGGATCGACGAACTGCGCCGGGTGCGGGTTTCGCTGGCCAAGGAATGGAAGCGCACGCAGCACCTCGGCCTCGACGCGCGACCCACCGCATTGGCCGACCTGCCCGCCGGCACGGTCGTCATCGTCGATCCCAACGGCCTGGCGATGATGCGCTACGTCCCCGGCGCCGATGCCAATGGCATCCGCGCCGATCTCGAACGGCTGCTCAAATATTCATGGATAGGCTGAATGTGACCCGCCCACCCCGCCCCCCCCTCACGGGAGGGAGCCAAACGGCGCACTGCGTGCGGCTGTTACGGGGTGCGGCCCGCAAATCTCGCTACGGATGCGCCCTCCGGGCGCGCGCCGCTTTTCCTTGGGGCGGCCCTGCGGAAAAGCTACTTGAGGATCATCCATGAACACGACCACGCTCACCAGCAACCTCTCTCTGTCGCAACGCCTGGCCGCTTTCTTCGATCTGTGCAAGCCGCGGGTGAATTCCCTGATCGTCTTCACGGCGATGATCGGCATGTTCCTGGCGTCGCCCGGCTTCCCGCCGATCGAGCGCTTCCTCGTCGCCTCGCTCGGCATCGCCCTGGTGGCCGGCGCCGCCGCGGCCATCAACTGTCTGGTCGAACGCACCATCGACGCGCGCATGGCGCGTACCCGCGCCCGTGCCACGGCCCGCGGGACGATCTCGTCGGCCGAGACGCTGACGCTGGCGATTCTGGTGGGCGGTGCCGGCCTGTGGCTGCTGCACGCCTTCATCAACGACCTGACGATGTGGCTGACGCTGGCCACCTTCCTCGGCTACGCGGTGGTCTACACGGTGGTGCTCAAGCCCGCCACGCCGATGAACATCGTGATCGGCGGCGCCTCGGGCGCGATGCCGCCCGTGCTGGGCTGGGCGGCGATGACCGGCAGCATCGGCGTCGAGCCCTTGGCCCTGTTCCTGATCATCTTCCTGTGGACCCCGCCGCACTTCTGGGCGCTGGCCTGCTACCGCCGCGAGGACTATGCCAAGGCCGGCCTGCCGATGCTACCGGTGACCCACGGCGTCAGTTTCACCTGCCAGCACATCCTGCTCTACACGGTCATGCTCGCCGCCGGCAGCCTGATCCCGGTCTCGCTCGGCATGAGCGGCGCCATCTACCTCGGCGCGGTGACCTTACTCAACCTCGGCTTCCTCGGCCTCGCCATCCAGCTCTGCCGCAAGTACAGCGACACACTGGCCAGGAAGACCTTCGGCTACTCGATCGTTTACCTGACGCTGCTGTTCGCGGCGTTATTTGCCGACAGGCTTTTCTAGGGCGTCCAGCAGCTTCTGGTGTACCCCGCCGAAACCGCCATTGCTCATCACCAGCACTTGATCGCCGTCGCGCGCCTCGCGGGCGACGGCCGCGACCAGTTGATCGAGGTCGTCGAAACTCGCTGCCCGGTCGCCCAGCGGCGCCAGCACCTCGGCGGCATCCCAGCCCAGGCCCTTGCCATAACAGAAGCTTAATTCTGCCCCGGCCAGGCTGCCCGGCAACTGCGATTTCATGGTGCCGAGCTTCATGGTGTTGGAGCGCGGCTCGAGCACGGCGAGGATGCGCTGGTCGCCGACGCGCGAGCGCAGACCGGCGATGGTCGCGGCAATCGCCGTCGGGTGATGGGCGAAGTCGTCATGGACCGTGATGCCGCGCACCGTGCCACGGACTTCGAGCCGGCGCTTGACGCCCTGAAACGACTCCAGCGCCTTCAGCGCCACCTCGACCGGCACGCCGGCATGGCGAGCCGCCGCCACCGCCGCCACGGCATTCGCGCGGTTGTGGTCACCCGGCAGCACCAGCCGCGTGGTTCCGATCGCCCGGCCGGCCAGGCTGACCTCGAAGGCATCGGCATCCTTCCCGGCAAAGGCCCAACCTTCGGCCGCATTGAACCACTCCACCGACGTCCAGCAGCCGCGCGCGATCACCCGTTTCAGCGACGCCTCGGCACCGTTGGCGACGATCAGGCCGTTACGCGGCAAAGTTCGCACCAAATGATGGAATTGCGTCTCGATGGCAGCAAGATCGGTGAAGATGTCGGCGTGATCGAACTCAAGATTGTTCAATATCGCGGTTCGCGGCCGGTAATGAACGAACTTTGAACGCTTGTCGCAGAAGGCGGTGTCGTACTCGTCGGCCTCGATGACGAAGAAAGGCGAATCCGTCAGCCGGGCCGAAACGCCGAAGCCCTGCGGCACGCCGCCGACGAGGAAGCCGGGATTGAGGCCGGCTTCCTCCAGAATCCAGGCCAGCAGCGAAGTCGTGGTGGTCTTGCCGTGGGTTCCCGCCACACCCAGCACCCATTTCGAACGCAGGATGTTCTCGGCCAGCCACTGCGGCCCCGAAACGTAGGGCAGGTTGCGGTCGAGAATTTCCTCGAGCAGCGGGTTGCCGCGCGAAATGGCGTTGCCGATCACGAAAAGATCGGGCTGGAGTCCGGTCTGCTCGGCGTCATAACCCTCGACGAGCTCGATGCCCTGAGCCTCCATCTGCGTGCTCATCGGCGGATAGACGTTGGCGTCGCAGCCGGTGACGCGGTGGGAGGCAGCCCGCGCCAAGAGCGCAATGCCGCCCATGAAGGTGCCGCAGATGCCGAGAATGTGTATGTGCATGAAAATTTCCGGACACGATGACCGTGCAATAATGGCTCTGGATTCTAGCGGAACAACCGACCATGCCCCGCCGCAAACCCGCCCCCGCCGCCAATGATTTCCTGCGCCGGTCCATCGCCAGCGCCGCCGCCCGCCTGATGGCCGAGGGCGGCATCGGCGACTACGGCGCCGCCAAGCGCAAAGCGGCCAGAAACCTCGGCAGCGGAGACGGCGATGTCCTCCCGAGCAACGAGGAAATCGAAGCCGAGTTGCGCATCTACCAGTCGCTCTACCAAGAAGACGAACAGCGCGAGCGGCTGCGCGAGATGCGCGAAACCGCCCTCGAAGTCATGGAGTTCGTCGCCGACTTTCGCCCCTGCCTCACCGGCGCCGTGCTCGACGGCACCGCCGGGCGCTTTTCCGAGGTCGAGCTCGATCTTTTCGCCGACAGCGCCAAGGATGTCGAGATCTCGCTCTTATCTCGCGACATTTCCTACGAAATATCCGACAAAGGACAGCCAACCCACCACGCGGCGCACTTGCCCGAGGCGCAACTGCGGCTGGAGTGGGGCGACATTCCCGTGCTGCTGTCGGTCTACCCGCTTGCCGGCGAGCGCCAGCACAAACGCAGTGGCCACGGCAGTCGCAGCCATGCCCGGGCCCGCCCCACCGCCGTCGCCGCGCTACTGGCCGAGGCGGGCAATCCATAGGCTGGGGTGGACAAACTGCGGTCTTTTGCGGCAAACTTGCGGTCATGTCCAAGCGAACGACAGCAAAATCCGCAACCGGTGACGACGCCAGCAGCGGTCGCAATGCACGCATCCTGGTGCTGCACGGCCCCAACCTCAACCTGCTCGGCACCCGCGAACCCGCCATTTACGGCCGCACCACCCTCGCCGACATTCACGGCGCAATGGAAGCGCGTGCCCGCGTCGATGGCGTGCAGATCGAAAGCTTCCAGAGCAATTCCGAGGGCGGGCTGATCGACCGTGTCCAGGCCGCCCACGCCGAGGGCATTGAATTCATCATCATCAATCCGGCCGGCTACACCCATACCAGCGTGGCGCTGCGAGACGCATTCGCGGCGGTGGCGATCCCGTTCATAGAGATTCACCTTTCCAACGTTTTCGCGCGGGAACCCTTCCGCCAGCACTCGTATTTTTCCGATCTCGCCGTCGGCGTGATCAGCGGACTCGGGCCCTACGGGTACGAGCTGGCGCTGGAAGCCGCGCTCAAGCGCATCCGCAAACCCCAATGAATAGCTCCCCACGCTCACAAGGTTCGCTGCCCCCCACGGGGGGGCGCATTTCGCCTTGGGGCGGCCCGGCGGCGAAATAAAAGTCGGCGCCGGCGGCACGCCGGCCCACCCGAATACCCCTTGCAGGGAGTCACCATGGACCTGAGAAAACTCAAGACCCTCATCGACCTCGTCCAGAACTCGGGCATTTCCGAGCTGGAAATTTCCGAGGGCGAGGAAAAGATCCGCATCGCCAAGCACGCGGCGCCAGCCGCGCCGACCACGGTGATGCTCGGCAACCACGGCTACGCACCGCAGCAGGCCATGGCTCCGGCTGCCGCTGCCGAAGCCGCCGTGCCGGCCGAGCCCGAGGGTCACCAAGTCAAGGCCCCCATGGTCGGCACCTTCTACCGCTCCGGGTCCCCTGGCGCCGCAGCCTTCGTCGAAGTCGGCCAGGTCGTCAAACAGGGCGACACACTGTGCATCATCGAAGCCATGAAACTGATGAACGAGATCGAGGCCGATGCCTCGGGCACGATCAAGGCCGTGCTGGCGGAAAACGGCCAAGCGGTCGAATACGGCCAGCCGCTGTTCCTGATCGGCTGACCATGTTTGGCAAAGTCCTGATCGCAAACCGCGGCGAGATCGCCCTGCGCGTGCAGCGCGCCTGCCGCGAACTCGGTGTGCGCACCGTCGCCGTCCATTCCACGGCCGACGCCGAGGCGAAATACGTCAAGCTCGCCGACGAATCGGTCTGCATCGGCCCGCCGCCCTCGAGCCAGAGCTACCTCAACATCCCGGCCATCATCTCCGCCGCCGAAGTCACCGACGCCGAGGCCATCCACCCGGGCTACGGTTTTCTGTCGGAAAACGCGGACTTCGCCGAACGCGTCGAAAAATCCGGCTTCGTTTTCATCGGACCCAAGGCTGAAACCATCCGCCTGATGGGCGACAAGGTTTCGGCCAAGGACGCCATGAAGGTCGCCGGTGTGCCCTGTGTCCCCGGTTCCGAAGGCGCGTTGCCGGAAGATCCCAAGGAGATCGTGAAAATTGCGCGCACGGTCGGCTATCCGGTGATCATCAAGGCGGCCGGCGGCGGTGGCGGCCGCGGCATGCGCGTGGTGCATACCGAGGCCGCGTTGCTCAACGCCGTCACCATGACCCGCACCGAAGCGGGGGCGGCTTTCGGCAACCCCATGGTTTACATGGAGAAGTTCCTCGAGACCCCCCGCCACATCGAGATCCAGGTGATGGCCGACAACTTCAAGAACGCGGTGTGGCTGTCGGAGCGCGACTGCTCGATGCAGCGCCGCCACCAGAAAGTCATCGAGGAAGCGCCGGCGCCCGAGATCAATCGCCGCGCGATCACCCGCATCGGCGAACGCTGCGCCGAGGCCTGCCGCAAGATCGGCTATCGTGGCGCCGGCACTTTCGAGTTCCTCTTTGAAAACGGCGAGTTCTTTTTCATCGAGATGAACACCCGGGTTCAGGTCGAGCACCCGGTCACCGAGCTCGTCACCGGCATCGACATCGTCCAGGCCCAGATCCGGGTCGCCGCCGGCGAGAAACTGTGGTTCCGCCAGCGCGACATCGAGGTTAGGGGCCATTCGATCGAATGCCGCATCTGCGCCGAAGACCCCTTCAAGTTCACGCCATCTCCCGGCAAAATCACCTCATGGCATCCACCGGGCGGCCCCGGTATCCGCGTCGATTCGCATGTTTATTCCGGCTACACCGTGCCCTCGCACTACGACTCGATGATCGCCAAGGTGATTTCCTACGGCGATACCCGCGAGCAGGCTATCCGCCGTATGCGCATCGCCCTGTCGGAAATGGTGGTCGAGGGCATCAAGACCAATATTCCGCTGCACCAGGACCTGCTGCTCGACGAACGCTTCATCCAGGGCGGCACCAGCATCCACTATCTCGAAGAGAAGCTCGCGGCCAAGGAAGAAACTCTCAAGGGTAAATAATCATGTGGGTCAGCGTCGCGCTGGAAACCGATGCGGCCCACGCCGACGCGCTTTCCGAAGCCCTGCTCGAAGCCGGCGCCATTTCGGCGAGCGTCGAGGATGCCGATGCCGGCACCGAGCGCGAGACGCCGCAATTCGGCGAACCCGGCAGCCCGACCACACCGCTCTGGACCACCAGCCGCGTCGTCGCCCTGTTCGAGCCGGCGAACGATCTGATCGGACGCGTCACGGCAGCGGCGCACGCTGCCGGCCTTGGTGTGAATGACGACCTCCCCGAAATCCATCTCGAGGAAGTCGCCGAGCAGGACTGGGTGCGCCTGACCCAGTCGCAGTTCGATCCGATCCGAATATCCGACCGCCTGTGGATCGTCCCCTCCTGGCACGATGCCCCCGACCCGGCCGCGATCAACCTCGAGGTCGATCCGGGGCTGGCCTTCGGCACCGGTTCGCACCCGACCACGCGGCTGTGCCTGCAATGGCTGGAAGGCGTTGTCGCGCCGGGTGTATCAGTGCTCGATTACGGCTGCGGTTCCGGCATCCTCGGCATCGCGGCGGCAAGGCTCGGGGCAGCCGACGTGCTCGGGGTGGATATCGACGACGCGGCGCTGACCTCCGCTCGTTACAACGCCGAGCGTAACGGCGTGACGCTGCGGCTGAAGCACTCGCGCGAGCCACTGACCGGGCAATTCGACCTCGTCGTCGCCAACATCCTGA
Organism: Sulfurisoma sp.; assembly: GCA_030691075.1. GTDB lineage: Bacteria > Pseudomonadota > Gammaproteobacteria > Burkholderiales > Rhodocyclaceae > Sulfurisoma. The sequence goes on from JAUYFI010000160.1 coordinate 23,898, forward strand.
CCAATCCGCTGTGCGTGCTGGCGCCGCTGCTGGCAGGGCGCATCGCCCCCGGTGGGCACGTCGCGCTCTCTGGCGTGCTCGCAACGCAAGCCGAACAGGTCATCGACGCCTACCAGCCACATATCGCACTGATCGTCGGCGCCGAGCACGATGGCTGGGTGCGGCTGGAAGGCATGAAGTAAACTCCGGCGCATGCTGACCCGCTGCCCGAGTTGCGCCACCACCTTCCGCATCACGCCCGAACAACTCAAGGCGCGACAGGGTCGCGTGCGCTGCGGTCAATGCCAGGACGTGTTCAACGCGCTGGAAACGCTGATCGAGGAGGCAGCGCAGGCCGCGGCCGTAGTCGCTGCCGAGGCATCGGCGACAGAGCCGCCGGCAATTGCGCCGGACATTACGTCGGCACCCGAACCTGCTCCGCTCGCCCCCGTCGCCGTCCCGCCAGGGCCGACTTTTTCAGCGGGGCCGGACACGGCCGCATCGATTCAGGAACCCGATCCGCCCACCACGACTACCCAGGCTGTTGAAACATCCGGGCCAGAGACCCTGGTCGACTACGAGCCGGCGTTCGACACCTTCACGGCTGAAGAGCCCCCGCGCCGTGCCTGGCCCTGGGTACTCGGCGCATTGCTCGCGCTGCTGGCCCTGGCCCTGCAGGCCACGCATCACTACCGCGTCGAACTCGCCGTGCTACTGCCGGAGGCAAAGCCGGCACTGCTGGCCGCCTGCGAGATTGCCGGCTGCGACCTGCCGCTGCCACGGAAGGCCGACCTCGTCGCCATCGAAAGCTCCGATCTCCATCCCGATCCGGCCAACGCCGCGCAACTGCAACTGGTCGCCACGCTCAGGAACCGCGCGCCCTTCGCCCAGGAATATCCGCATCTCGAACTCACGCTGACCGACACCGCCGACAAGGCGCTGCTGCGCCGCGTGCTCGCCCCCGCCGATTATTTGCCCAAGCCAGCGAATGCCAAATCCGCGGCCCCCGGCTTCGCCGCCAACAGCGACCTCGCGCTCGCCCTGACGCTCGAGGTCAAGGACCTCGCACCCGTCGGCTACCGTCTCTACGTTTTCTATCCCTGATCGGAACCCACTGTGAAGACCCTCATCTGCGGCTCGCTCGCCTACGACACCATCATGGTGTTTCACGACCACTTCAAGAACCACATCCTGCCCGAGCAGATTCACATCCTCAACGTCTCCTTTCTCGTGCCCGACATGCGGCGCGAATACGGCGGCTGCGCCGGCAACATCGCCTACAACCTGCGCCTGCTCGGTGGCGAGCCGCTGATCATGGCCACCGTCGGCGACGACTACGGCCCTTACAAGCAGCGGCTGACGCATCAGGGCTTCGACACCGCGCATGTCAAGGAGATCGCCGGCACCTTCACCGCGCAGGCCTTCATCACCACCGACCTCGCCGACAACCAGATCACCGCCTTCCACCCGGGCGCGATGGGCCACTCGCACCTCAACAGAATCGGTGATGCCAAGGACGCCCGCCTCGGCATCGTCTCGCCCGACGGCCGCCAGGGCATGCTCGACCATGCCCGCCAGTTCTTTGACGCCGGCATCCCCTTCATTTTCGATCCGGGCCAGGGCATGCCGATGTTCGACGGCGCCGATCTGCTCGAATTCCTGAAACTCGCCGACTACTGCACGGTCAACGACTACGAAGCGAAGATGTTGTCCGACCGCACCGGCAAACCGCTAGCCGAACTGGCGAAAAGCGTGAAGGCGCTGATCGTCACGCTCGGCGCCAACGGCTCGGAGATTTACGCCGACGGTCAGCACATCGCAATTCCGTGCGTTAAGCCGGATGACGTGGTCGATCCGACCGGCTGCGGCGACGCCTACCGCGCCGGCCTGCTCCACGGCATCGCGCAGGGGTGGGGGTGGGAGAAGACCGGGCGGCTGGCTTCGCTGATGGGCTCGATCAAGATTGCGCACCGCGGCGGCCAGAACCACAAGGCAAAGCGCGAAGAAATTGCCGAACGTTACAGCGCCGCCTTCGGCGAAGCGTTATGAAAGGACAGGATATGAGACTGCTTCAGGGAATGACCATCGCACTCTCGGTCGTGCTGCTCGCCGGCTGCGCCAGCAGCCAGTCGGGATCGAGCTACTCGCGCAGCGCCACGCGCGGCGAGATGAACGTGCGCATGGGCGTGGTCGAAGGCGTTCGCCAGGTCACCATCGAAGGCACGCAATCGGCGGTCGGCCCGGCCGCCGGCGCGGTGATCGGCGGCATCGCCGGCAGCAACATCGGCCAGGGCCGCGGCTCGACCGTCGGCGCCATCCTCGGCGCGGTAGCCGGCGGCGTCGCCGGCAGCGCCATCGAGGAAGGTGTCACCAAGAAGGCCGGCATCGAGATCACCGTCAAGCTCGACACCGGCAAGCTGATCGCCGTGACGCAGGAAGCCGACGAGCAGTTTCGCCCGGGCGAGCGTGTGCGCGTGCTCTCTGGCAGCGGAGTAACGCGCGTCTCGCGCTGAACGCGCTACACTGAACCGGCCAAGGGAGGTCTCGATGAACTTGCCGCAACGGAAACCCGAATTCGGTCCGGACGACTACCTCGCCTGGGAAAACGCCCATGAAGAACGCCACGAGTACATCGACGGCGAAGTTTTCGACATGGTCGGCGTCAGCGTCCCGCACAACCTTATAAACGGCAATATTTACATGGCCTTGCGCAACCATCTGCGCGGCAACGCCTGTCAGGTCTTCGCCATCGACCTCAAGCTCCGCGTCGAGGAAGCCAACTGCTTCTTCTATCCCGACCTCTTCGTCAGTTGCGCGACGCCCGGCGAAAAACCGGACAGCGAATATTTCCGCCGCCATGCCAAGCTGGTCGTCGAGGTATTGTCGGAATCCACCGCCGGCTACGACCGCGGCCGCAAGTTCGCCTACTACCGGCAATTGCCTTCGCTCAAGGAATACGTACTCGTCGATCAGGAACGTCAGTCAGTCGAACTGTTCCGCCGCGATGCCACCGACCACTGGGTGCTGCATCCCTTCGGCCCCGACGAAACCGTGGAGTTCGCCAGCGTCGGCCTGAGCCTGCCGATCGCGGCCATCTACGAGGATGTCGGTTTTCCGGAGTAAGGGTCAATCCCAGCCGCTCGGCTCGACCTGGCGCGAGCAGGGCACCTGAAACACCCGGCGATCCTCGAGACGGATCGCCGTAAGGCTGCCGCCCCACAGGCAGCCGGTATCCAGCGCCAGCAGCCCGTCCTCGATGCGCAAGCCCAGCGCCGACCAATGCCCGCAAACGACGGTGTGATCCGCGCTGGCGCGCCCCGGCACATCGAACCACGGCAGACATCCCGCCGGCGCATGCTCCACCGGCCCCTTGGCCTTGAATTCCATCAGGCCGCCGGAGGTACAGAAACGCATTCGCGTCATGGCATTCACCACCACGCGCAGCCGGTCCCAGCCGGCGAGATCGTCGCTCCAGGCCGTCGGCGTGCTGCCCCACATGTTGGCAAGAAAGTCGCGATAATTTCGCGTCTGCAATACCGCCTCGACCTCGCGGGACAGCGCGGCCGCCTTGCCGACATCCCACGACGGCAGCAAGCCGGCATGCACCATCGCGTGGCCGCCATCGACATGGAAAAGGGGCCGCGAGCGCAGCCATGCCAGCAATTCATCCCGATCCGGGGCGACGAGAATCGGATCGAGCGTGTCTTCGTGATTGCGCTTGCCGAAGCCCTCGGCCTGCATCACCAGGTGCAAGTCGTGGTTGCCGAGAACGGCGACCGCCCGCTCGCCGAGATCGCGGACGAAACGCAGAACCTCGAGCGACCGGGGTCCGCGATTGACCAGGTCGCCGACAAACCAGAGACGATCGGCCGAATGATCGAACGGCAGTGCATCCAGCAACCGCGATAGTGGATCAAGGCAACCCTGCAGATCGCCAATTGCGTAAGTCGCCATCAGTGCCGTGCCGGGCGATATTCGGGAACCCAGCGCCGCAACCCCGCCTTGACCTCCGCCTCCGCGCGCACGGGCACCGCCAGCCAGGCCTCCAATTCAGCCAGCCAGGCCGCGTCGGGTGCCATCTCGGCCTTCATGACGCGCAGTTTTGGATGGGGTGTCGGCAAGGTGGTCTCGCCATCGGCAAGCAATTCCTCGAACAGTTTTTCCCCGGGACGCAGGCCGGTGAATTCGATTCCGATGTCATCCTCGATCAACCCCGACAACCGGATCATGTCGCGCGCCAACTGGGCGATTTTCACCGGCTCGCCCATGTCGAGAACAAATATTTCCCCACCGGACTGCGCCTGCACGGCCGCCTGCAACACCAACTGGGCCGCCTCGGGAATCAGCATGAAGTAGCGAACGATCTCCGGATGGGTCACCGTCACCGGGCCGCCCCTGGCGATTTGCTCGCGAAATTTCGGAATCACGCTGCCCGATGAACCCAGGACATTTCCGAAACGCACCGCGACGTAACGCGTCGCGGTTCCCCCCGCCTGCAGCGCCTGGCAGACCTGTTCCGCCAGGCGCTTGCTGGCCCCCATCACGTTGGTCGGATTGACCGCCTTGTCCGTCGAAATCAAACAGAATTCGCCGACATCGTGTTCGGCCGCGACTTGAGCAACCCGCCACGTACCCAACACATTGTTGCGCACGGCTTCCCAGGCATTTTCGTTCTCCATGAGCGGAACATGCTTGTAGGCCGCCGCGTGGAAGACAACATCCGGGCGATATTTCGCGAACACCGAGGCCAGTCGCATCGGATCCTTGACATCCCCCACGGCACAAGCCACCGGTCGTCCGGAAAATTCCTGATCGATCGCGTAAAGGGAGAACTCGGACAGTTCGTACAGCACGATCAACCCGGGCGAGAACCGAAGTATCTGGCGGCACAGTTCCGAGCCAATCGAGCCGCCGGCGCCGGTGACAAGAATCGTCTTGCCCGCGAGAAGTTGATGCAGCCCCTTGTCGTCGAGCTGAATCTGGTCGCGGCCCAGAAGGTCTTCAAGTTCCACGCCCCGCACATTGGAAACGGACACCCGCCCCGCCAACAGGTCGCCAAACGAGGGCACGGTCAACACCCCAAGACCCGCCGCGACCGCATGTTCCGCGGCGCGGCGCCTTGCCGCGGGCGTCGCGGATGGCATGGCGATGATGACCTGGCGCACCCCCAGCTTGCCGGCAAGATATCCGCATTCGGCAATCCCGCCCAGGACGGATACCCCGTTGAGATGGCTGCCAAGTTTCGCGGGATCGTCGTCGAGCAAACCGACGACATGCCAGTCCCTGCCACGCTGGAGATCTCGCAGCAGCGTGGCGGCTGCGGCGCCGGCGCCCAATACCAGCACCGGCTCTCCGGCCACGGCACCGATGGAGAGAAGGTGCCCGTCCTTCCACGCACGATAAAGAAGGCGGCTCCCCCCCATCATCAACGCGAGCAGCAGGGGGGCGAGCAACAGCACGGAGCGAGGCACGTCGTTGAGCCGGCTCAGCATGAATAACAGGGCGGGCGCGACCAGCGCCCCCAGGCTCACGGCCACCAATATGCGCTTCAGGTCCGGCAGGCTCGCGAATCGCCACATGCCCCGGTAGAGACCGAACACGAGGAAAAGACTCGACTGCGCAAACACGACCGGCGGCAGCGACTCGATCAGGCTTCCCCAGTAACGCTCCGGGATATCCAGGTTGAAGCGCAGCCAATAGGCGCCGACCCATGCGGCGACGGCCATGGCCGAGTCATGCAGGAAAACAAGGAATGCGCGCGGCTTCATGGCTTGAAATACGTGTGCCATGCCCGGTCCACTCGCCAAAGCAGAAATCCGTATATCGCGCACCACAGGGCCACGCCGGACCACTGGACCCTTGCCGGACTATCGAGCAGGAGCAAGGCGCCGCCCCCGACGGAGAGCATCAGAGCGTACCCGGCCAGCGCGGTACGACGATGGCCCCAACCCATGCGCACCAGGCGCTGATAATAATGTTCCCGGTGAGCCTGCCATATGCGCTCGCGACGGAGCAGGCGGCGCGACAGCGTCACGCTGGCATCAACGACAAAAGGAGAAAACACCAGCACCGGAAACCACGCGGGCCAGAGTTGCCCCAGCCAACCGGAGTACCCGAAGACTCCCGCCAGGAAACCCAAGGGGATGGATCCCGCGTCTCCCATGAATACCCTGGCCGGAGGAAAGTTGAAAACCAGAAAGCCCAATGCGGCGGCGGAAACGGACAGGCAGGCGAAGGCCAGTTCCATATCCCCTCCCATCAGCGCGCCCATCCCGTAAGCCAGGAACCCGACAAGGGCCATTCCACCGGCCAGGCCATCCGAACCATCCATGAAGTTGAAGAGGTTGATTGTCCACACCAGCGCCAGGGTCAGACAGACAAGCCCCAGGGGGCCCGGTTCTCCAAGCAATAGAATGGCCATCGCGCCGAGCGCCAGGTGCGCCCCAAGCCGTGGCACCACCGGCAAGCCTCGCCAGTCGTCGAAATACGACACCATTGCCACCCCTGCCACGCACATGATGACAACTCCCAGACTCGGGGATGGCGGCCACGCCAGCACGCTGGCAACCAGCAGGGCCAGCATCATGGCCACCCCGCCGATCCGGGGAATGGCCCTTGCGTGCAATGACCGGGCATTGGGAACATCCATGGGCAGGCGCGCCGCGAACTTCAGCATCAGGTACAGCAAGCCGGCGGTCGCCACCGCCACGAAAATGGCGATTGACCAGCCCCCAAGCGGAACACCCCGGAGATGCGGGGTCAAGGCTGAAACGACCTCGGTGAAAAACCGAAGCTCCGCGCCGCGTCGCCATGATCGAAACACATGTCGGCGTTGATCCGGTCGATCATTTCCATGTTGATGCGTCGATAGGTTGGCGCCAAATGGGCCAGGTGCAGCAGGCCCATCCACACCCCCCTGGGAAGCGCCACGAATCGCGGTTGCAATCCGATCCGATCAAATATCCTCTCCACCATCTGGCGGTAACTCAGCGTTTCACCTCCGCTGAGGTCATACGGACGGTTCCACCCGCTTTCGGCGTGGAACAGGGCCACGCAGGCCCGGGCCAGGTCGTCGGCATGGACAGGTTGTCGCAATCCGCTACCGCCATCAAGCAGGGGAAAAAAATGGAAGTGCCTGATGAAGTCCGCCAGCACGGTGACATTCCGGTCATGGCCGAGCGAGTAAATCAAGGTCGGCCGGATCACCACCCAGCGGACGCCGAGGCTCCGACACTCAAGCTCGATGGATCTTTCAGCCTGTTCCAGACGGGCCACCAGCCGGACTTCCTCCGGGTCATGCGAATGGCTCTTGGTGAATCGGCTCGTGGAGCCGAAACCGATGAGTTTTTTCATTCCGGCATTCGCCAGCGAGGCGATCTGCGCGGGCAGCAGCCAAAGGGGTGCCAAATGCACAACCATCTCCGGCGCGCCAAAAACGGGAAGCGGCAAATCGCCGCCGATGTCATACGCATGCCACGTGAGATGCGGCGAATCCGCCGCGCCGTGCGCGACCGGGTTGCGGCTGAAGGCCCGCACCCGGTAGCCGGCGGCCACCAGCCGGGGTATCAGGTGCCGGCCCACCAGGCTTGACGCCCCGAAAACCCAGACCTCCCCGGTGTTCGCCGCCCGGGTTCCGATATCGCCGTCCCGCCAGGTTTCATGCTCTCGCGCGAAAGACATCAACTGGATGGCTCGCCCCGCGAATCTGACTGCCACGCCCAGCGCGACAAGCGCCAGCAACGGCAAGTGCCAGACCGAATGAAAGTAATACTTGCGGAAAAACCGGGCGATACCCGCATGCTTGTGCCACTCGACCCTGAACGGACGGGAATGGCTCGACCGTCCCTTGAAGTGCAGCACCTCGACGCCCGGCACGAACACTATCTCGCGGCCATTCAGCTTGAACCGCTGGCAGTAGTCCAGATCTTCCCAATGCATGAAATAGCCGTCATCGAAACTTCCGAGCGCGTCCAGCGCCTCCCGCGTGACAAGCATGAACGCGCCGGATATGGCATCGACCGCTTCCGGCAAGGCAGGCAAGGGCTCGTCGGTCATGAGAATGCCGCCGTGTTTCCGCAGGCCAAACCAGATCGACGGCGAAAGTCCCATGGCCAGGGCGTGGCGAGGAGTCGGCAGGCGCCGGCGACAACCGGCCTGTTCGCTGCCATCGGGATTGAGTATCCGGCAACCGGCCATTCCCGCGCGCGGGTTGGCCCGCAACGCCGCGACCATGCGCTCCAGTGTGCTTGCCTCGAGCAGGCAGTCGGGATTGAGGAACAGAATGAACTCCCCATCCGCGAACGGGATGGCGACATTGTTTCCCCGCGCGAAACCAAGATTCGCCTGGTTGCGGATTACAACGAGGCGGCGTTCGGTGGCGGCAAGATCTTCCAGCGGTTCGACGCTGCAATCCGAGGAACCGTTGTCGGAAACGATGATCCGCACCGGAAGCGATGACGCAAGCACGCTCCGCACGCACTCGATGAGCAGCGGGCCGCTGTTGAAACTGACAATAATGACCGAGACATGCATCTAAAAATTTTCTCAATTCAGCCGGATTTTGGCATAGTGTACTGCCCGATAGGTCGTCGGGCACCTTGTCGTCGAATCGAAGTTATAAAAATGCATCATTCGGAAAAACTGCTGGCGGGTCTGCTGATCGCGATGATGTGGGGTGGCAATGCCCAAGCACAGGCGATTCCAACCTTCCCGATCATCCGGTTTCAGATCGATGGCAACAGCCTGCTGCCCGCAGCCAGGATCGAGGACGTTCTCAAGCCTTTCGTTGGTCCGCAACGCGACTTTGGCGACGTGCAACGCGCGCTGGAAATGCTCGAGCAGGTTTTTCGCGACAGTGGATACACGACCGTGTCCGTCGTGCTGCCGGAGCAAGTGCTGGAGCGTGGCGAGGTGCTCTTCCGTATCATCGAAGGCCGCATTCGCGGCGTCAAGGTCGAAGGCAACGAACACTTCGACACGGCGAACATCCGTGCCAGTCTCCCGGGGCTTGTCGAAGGCCAGGTTCCCTTGGTGAGCGACCTTTCGGCCAGCCTGCGCGTCGCCAACGAAAACCCCAGCAAGAAAATCGCCCTGCAAATGTCCCCGGGCGAGCGTGACGAAGACATCGATGTCCGGTTGCGGATCACCGACGGAATCCCCTGGAAGACCGGCCTCACCCTCGACAACACCGGGACGCCCCAGACAGGGCTTGAGCGCCTGGGCGCAAGCCTGCAATATGCCAACTTGTGGAATAGCGACCACATCCTGACCCTTCAGTACCAGACGGCGCCGGAAAAGCCCCCCGGCATCAAGGTCAACGTCTACGCCCTGGCCTATCGCGCGCCTCTTTACGCCTGGGGAGACAGCCTCGACATCTATTACACCAATTCCGACGTGAACGCCGGCAACATCGCGGTCGGCCCGATAAACCTCGCCATCAGCGGCAAGGGCAAGGTGCTTGGCGCCCGCTACAACTGGAACCTCAAGCGCAGCGGCGATTACGAGCACAGCATCAACCTCGGCATCGACGAAAAAGAGTTCATCAACAGTATCGGCAACGCCACGCTGCAGCTCGGCAACGACCTCACGGCCCGCCCGCTCACGCTGCAATACAACGGCCGACTGGCTCGGGAAGGATTCGAACTCGGTTTCCACGGCGCCATGGTGCAGAACATCCCGGGAGGCAAGCGCGGCGGACAGACTGATTTTTCCCTGGCGCGCCAGGGGGCCACGCCGCATTACTACGTCTTCCGCGCCGGATTCAACGTCAGCCAGGCCTTGCCGGACGACTGGCAGGTGCGTTTTGCCGCCACCGGGCAGTTGGCCAACAGCCCGCTGATTCCCGGCGAGCAGTTCGGCGTCGGCGGCGCCAGTTCGGTGCGGGGTTTTTACGAACGCGAAGTATCCGCCGACCATGGCTACCAGGCCAGCGCCGAAATCTACACCCCCGAACTGTGCACGGGCGAATCCACCCGCGGCATGCGCTGCCGGGCGCTCGCCTTCTTCGACACGGGCAGCGTCGCGCGCAACAGTCCGCTGGCCGGCGAAAAGCACGGCGAAAACATCGCCGGCGGCGGCATCGGTCTGCGCTGGTCATGGGGCACGTCCATCGCCGCCCAGGCGGACTACGCCGAAGTCTTGCAGCCGGGTGGCGGGCGCACCCGCGACGACTGGCGCATCCACGCCCGGATCGGACTTTTTTTCTGATTGCCAACTGAATCACGGCAGCGACCGTCCAGACGAGCTAGCATGGGGATCAGGAACCCTTCAAGGAGATGACCATGAAATCCCGGTCAGCCCAACGCTCCAGCCGTGCTCTCCGTCCGCGCCTGCTCGCCGTCGCGGTGGCGTCGTGTTTTGCCATTCACACGGCTTGGGCCTTGCCCACCGGCGCGCAGGTCGTCGCGGGTTCCGCCAGCATTCAGCAATCCGGCAACGTCCTGTCGGTCACCAATACGCCCGGCACCATCCTCAACTGGCAGGCCTTCTCGGTCGCTCCGCTGGAAACCGCGCGCTTCCTGCAACAGAACAGCCTGTCCGCCGTGCTGAACCGGGTCACCGGTCCGAATGCCTCCGCCATCCTGGGCGCCCTGCAATCGAACGGCAAGGTTTATCTCCTCAACCCCAACGGCATCCTGTTCGGCGCAGGTGCCCAAGTGGATGTGCAAGGACTGGTGGCCTCCACGCTGCGCATGTCCGATCAGGATTTCCTGGCCGGCCGGCTGACCTTCACGGCGGGCAATGGGGCGGGAGACGTGCGCAACGAAGGGATCATTCGCGCGGGCGGCAATGTCTATTTCGTCGCGCCGAACATCGAGAACAGCGGCATCATCCGTTCAAGCCGGGGTGAAGTCCTGCTGGCGGCCGGGCGCGAAGTGAATCTGGTCGATGGCGCGCATCCGGACATCCAGGTCGTGGTTTCCGCCCCCGGCGACAAGGCGGTGAATCTCGGCGAGATCGCCGCCGGCAGGATTTCCGTCTTCGGTTCCCTGGTGCAGCAAAAAGGCATCGCCTCGGCCGACACGGTGGAGGTCGATGAAAAGGGCCGCATCGTCTTTCGGGCCTCGCAACAATTGAATGTCGATGCCGGCAGCCGCACCACGGCGAATGGCGCGGCGGGCGGCACGGTCACGCTGCAATCCGCCGGCGACAGCTACGTATCCGGCACGGTGGAGGCCATCGGCGGCCAGGGCACGGGCGGGACGATAAGCGCGCTGGGCAACCGCGTGGCGGTGACGGACAACGCGCTGCTCGATGCATCCGGCGAGGCCGGCGGCGGCCGCATCCTGGTCGGCGGCGACTACCAGGGCAACAACCCCGCCGTGCAGAACGCCACCGTCACCTGGTTCGGGCCCGATGCCACACTCAGGGCCGATGCCACGAAAGTCGGCGCTGGCGGGACGGTGATCGTCTGGGCCGACGACACCACCCGGGCTTTCGGCGGCATCTCGGCACGCGGCGGAGTGGACGGCGGCAATGGCGGCTTCGTGGAAACCTCGGGTCACTATCTCGAAACGACAGGCATCCGGCTGGACATCGGCCAGGGCGGCACCTGGCTGCTCGATCCTTACAACATCACGATTGGCGCAGCCGATATCACCAATACCAGCAGTGGCACCGACCCGATAACTTATACCGGTACTGCCAGCAATTCCGCAGTTGCTGCCTCGGCGATCAATACCGTCCTCAATACCGGAACCAGCGTGATTGTGGATACGGCCGGCGCGGGGAGCGATGCCGGCGACATTACCGTGAGTGCAGGCATCTCCAAGGCAGAGGGCGCCGATGCCAGCCTGACATTGCGGGCGGCCCGCAACATTACTGTCGGGGCCGTCGCGATCTCGTCGACGAGCGGCAAACTGAATGTCACCCTGCAGGCCGATGCCGACGGCGTGGGGGGGGGGGCGATCACGCTCCAGGCCGGCAGCAGCATCGTCAGCTACGGCGGAAACATCATGCTCGGCGGCGGCCCCGATCCCGCCACGGGGTTCGCCATCGGCGTGCCGGGCGTATCGAATGGCGCCGGCATCTCCATCACGCAATCCACGCTGGATGCCGGGGCGGGCAACCTGACGCTGCGCGGTAAAGGGGCGACGGGGGTGACGGACGGCTATCCCGACGGCATCCAGATCGGCGACGCGAGCGGGGCGACGACGGTCCTTTCCGGCGCGAATATTTCCATCCTGGGTTATGGCGGAACGACCAGCGGGACGGCGGCTACAAACCAGACCGCGGAAGGCATCTGGATCAGCGAATCCGGAACAGGCGTGATCACCCTGAGCGCAACGCAAGGGATGAGCCTTGCCGGATACGGAGGTAGCGCCAGCTATGGCGGGGTTCTGGCCAGCGATTTGACCGATGCCCACGGCATCAACATCAACGGCGCCAGCCTTTCGGCGGGTACCACGCTGTCGCTCTGGGGCGAAGGGGGAATCTCCTCGAGAAACTACGAGTCGGGCGTGGTGCTCAACGGTGCCAGCCTGACCGCCAACGGCGCCAGCCTGAATCTGATGGGCAAGGAGGGGCTGGGATCGTACCCCTATGGCGCGGGGATCTGGCTGGTCGGGGGTAATACGCTAGACGCCGACGCGACTTCCGCCGGCGTCGTGAACCTGAAAGGATCGTCGGTCGTCGTGGGCAATTCGGGACCCAACGTCCTGTACGGAGGCGCAACGGGCGGTGTGCGCATCGAGACCGACTGGCTGGAAACGGCGGCCGAGTCGCCTGCCGTGTATTACGGCGGCTGGATCGAGATCGTGCCCGCCAGTGCCCGGCCGATCACGCTTAACGGCGACGCGCCGGTTTACGGCAATGAATTGAACATCGACGCCAGCACGATGGTGTCGCTGGCAAACAGCCCGGCGGGCATCATCCGCATCGGCGATACCGTGAATACCGGCACGCTCACCGTGTCGGGAGTTTCCAACTTCGGCGCCACCAAGACCGTGCATCTGCGCTCGACCGGCGCCATTACGCAAGCGTCGTCGAGTGCCGTCTTCACCGCCGGTGGCCTGGCCGTGACCAGCCTCGGCGATGTCGGTCTGAACACGGCGGCAAACAGCGTCGCGACCCTTGCCGGCAGCGTCAACGGATCGGGCACCGAGCATTTCTATTACCACGGCGCCGGCGATTTCATCGTCGGCACGGTCGATGGCGTGTCGGGCATCGGCATCGCGAACTTCCCGAACTACACTGCGGGCTCCACCAGCGGCGTCATTGGCCTGCTGTCCAATGCGGGGGGGAACATTACCCAGACATCCAGCGGCATCCTGGGCGGAGCGGCCGTCTGGGCCAGCACGTCCGCGGGTTTCATCAACCTGAGTACCGTCGCCAATCCCACCGGGATCATTGCCGGCTCTGCAAGCGATTATTTTTCCTACCGAAGCGCCAATCCCATCAAGGTGGCGAGCGTCACCGTTGGCGGCTCTTCTTATGCGGGCATCACCGCCCCCAACCGGATTTCCCTCGAATCCACCTCGAGCATCAGTCAGGATGCGGGCGCCAACCTCCTTACCGCCACATATGGCAGTTTCCTTGCCGGGACGATCGTCAGTCTGGGCAATACCGGGAACAGCTTGGTCAATATCGCCGGGAATGCCTACGGCGGATTTACCTATGCTGGCGGCAGTTTCACGGCGGGAAAATCGATAGCCGGCGGGGTCACCGACGTGATCGGCGCAACGGACACGCTCAACCTGGAAAGCAGCGGCACGCTCACGGTGTATGGCGGGCTCACTGGCGCCACCGGCGTCAACATCCTGGCCACTGGCGTCGACTTCGGTGCGACGTCGACCCTGACCGCGACCAATGGAAACATCTCGATCTTCACCAACGGCCTGACCATCGGCTCGCGCCCCATCACGGCGAGCGGTACCGGTGGCGGCGTGCATATCGCCCCGAAGACGGTGGGCAGCATCGAGGTCACCACTTATGGCGGAACTTGCACCAGTTCGCCCATGCTGTGCATCGCGGATTCCCTCGGCACCATCGTCACGCCGCAGTTGTCTCTCGGCCACGAAGGCACCGGCTCGGGAATCGGGCCGCTGGGAGAAGTGCTGCCCATCACGACGAATATCGTCGTCAATGCGCCGATCAATCGCGGCGCGGGTAATCTCTACCTGCTCGGCTCCGGCAATGTTTCGCAGAACATCACCACCGGCACACTCGCGGCCGGCCTGCTCGGTGTGCATACGGGTGGATCCATTCAACTGCAGAATTCCGCGAACACTGTCGCCGCGGTGGTCATGGGGGCGGGAAGCGACATCGCTCTCAAAACAGCATCGTCCACCGGACTGACCATTGCCAGCATCATCCCATTCGACGAAGCCAACACCTACTCGGGCGTCAAATCCACCACGGGGTCCGTGACGCTGAATGCATCGGCGGGCGGCATCGCGGTCACCCACCCGATCCTCGCCTCGACGGGCGTCTATCTGACCTCTTACGGCAACATCGTCGGCGGCAGTATCACGGCGGGGAGTACGCTGCAGGTGACCTCGACCAATGGCGGAATCGGCGAGTTCGGTGTGCCATTGCTGACCTCGGTCGATATGATCGGTATCGCGTACGGTTCCGGCATCATCAACATCCTGAACGGCAAGGGTCTGCTCATCCCCGGCAACAACACGTTCCAGAGCCTGAGCGGCAACATCTATCTTGTCGCGCTCGGCCCGCTGACGGTCGATGGCTACATCCAGGCCCCGGCCGGCAATATCAGCCTGACGGCCCTCAACGACAACGCACTGACGCTCAATTCCGGCTCGTCTCTTCTTGTCAATACCTCCGGCATGGTTGCCCTGGCGGGGGGGACCGTGAGCAGCAACGGCACCATCAACGTGACACCGACGATCACGCAGACCTATATCCCCCCACCGCCGCCTCCGCCGACGGTGGATGCCTGCATCGCCAACCCGGCGCTGGCCGGCTGCACGGCGGTGCTGCCGCCGCTGGCCGATTGCACGGCCAATCCAGCCCTGCCGGGTTGTTCGGCGGTGCTCCCGCCCATCGCCATCTGCACGGCCGCGCCCGAGACCCCCGGTTGTTCGGCCGTCCTGCCGCCGCTGGCCGACTGCACGGCCAATCCAGCCCTGCCGGGTTGTTCGGCGGTGCTGCCGCCCATCGCCATCTGCACGGCCGCGCCCGAGACCCCCGGTTGTTCGGCCGTCCTGCCGCCGCTGGCCGACTGCACGGCCAATCCAGCCCTGCCGGGTTGTTCGGCGGTGCTGCCGCCGCTGGCCGACTGCGCCACGACCCCCACGTTGCCCGGCTGTTCCGCCGTGCTCCCGCCCATCGCCATCTGCCTGACCACGCCCACGGCGCCCGGGTGCTCGGCCGTCCTGCCGCCCATCGCCGTCTGCACGACCGCGCCCGCGACCCCCGGTTGCTCCGTCGT
>JAUYFI010000067.1 GCA_030691075.1 Sulfurisoma sp.
AAGGAAGATCAGGTCAGGCATGAAGCGCGCTACCGCGAACGCGCCATCAAAGCGCTGCAAAAACGCGCCCAAGAACTCGGCTTGATGCTCTCGCCAAAGGCTGTTTCCGTCCCTGCATGATGCCGATTGTTCCCCGCTATGCATTTTTAACTCATTGAACCTAATGCGAAAATTACTGTTTCTTGAGAGCCTGTCGAAGGGAGCGGTGGTGGCCAACCGGGGTTTTCAGGGTCATTCCTCCTTGTCGGTTCGCAGCCGCCACTCCTCCACCAGCGCATAGATCGCCGGGATCACGATCAGCGTCAGCACGGTCGAGGAGATCATGCCGCCAACCATGGGTGCGGCGATGCGGCGCATGACTTCCGAGCCGGCACCGCTGCTCCACATGATCGGCAGCAGGCCGGCCATGATCGCAACGACGGTCATCATCTTCGGCCGCACGCGTTCCACCGCGCCTTCCATCACGGCGGCGTAGAGTTCGGCACTACCCGCTCGCCGTCCCGCCAGCGCCGACTTTTTGCGGGCCGCCTCCCAGGCGTGGTCGAGGTAGATCAGCATCACCACGCCGGTCTCGGCGGCGACGCCGGCCAGCGCGATGAAGCCCACCGCCACCGCGACGCTGAGGTTGTAGCCGAGCAGGAACATCAGCCAGACGCCGCCGACCAGCGCGAAGGGCACCGAGAGCATGACGATCAGCGTCGGCGCCAGGCGGCGAAAGTTGAGGTAGAGCAACAGAAAGATAATCAGCAGGGTGAAGGGCACGACGACCTTGAGCCGCTCCAGCGCCCGTTCCATGTACTCGAACTGGCCGCTCCACGTCACATACGAACCCTGCGGAAACTTGACCTTCTCCGCCACCGCGCGCTTGGCCTCGGCGACGTAGGAGCCGATGTCGCGCTCGCGGATGTCGACGTAGATGTAGGCCGAGAGCAGCGCGTTCTCGGTGCGGATGCTGGGCGCACCCTTGACGATGCTCACCTTGGCCACCTGCCCCAGCGGCACCATCGCCGCAGCCTGTCCCATCTCGGCCATGATCGGCACCAGCACGTTGGCGGCGATCTTCCGCGGGTCGTCGCGCAACTCGCGCGGGTAGCGCAGGCTGACGCCGAATCTCTCGCGGCCCTCGACGGCGGTGGTCACCATCTCGCCGCCCAGCGCCGTGGCGATGACCTCCTGCAGATCGCCGACGAGGATGCCGTAGCGCGCCAGTGCTTCGCGGTCCGGCTCGATGTCGAGATAGAAGCCGCCGGTGATGCGCTCGGCGTAGGCGGAACTGGTGCCCGGCACGGCCTTGACCACGGTCTCGATCTCGCGCGCGAGGCGTTCCATCTCCTCGAGGTTCTTGCCGAAGACCTTGATGCCGACGGGCGTGCGGATGCCGGTGGACAGCATGTCGATGCGCGCCTTGATCGGCATGGTCCAGGAATTGGCGATGCCGGGGAACTGCAAGGCCTTGTCCAGTTCCGCGATGAGGCCATCGACCGTCAGGCCCGGCCGCCATTGCGACTCCGGCTTGAGGTTGATCACCGTCTCGAACATCTCGATGGGCGCGGGGTCGGTCGCCGTCTGCGCGCGGCCCGCCTTGCCGATCACCGAAGCCACCTCGGGAAAGCTCTTGATGATCTTGTTCTGCGTTTGCAGCAATTCCGCCGCCTTGGTCACCGACATCGAAGGCAGGCCGGTGGGCATGTAGAACAGCGTGCCCTCGTTGAGCGTCGGCATGAACTCGCTGCCGAGCTTCATCGCGGGCCAGATCGAAAGCAGCATGGCAATGATGGCAACGGCGATGGTCGCGATCTTCCAGCGCATCACGCCGGCGATGATCGGCCGGTAGAGCGCGATCAGCACGCGGTTAACTGGATTTCGAGCTTCAGGCAGGATGCGGCCGCGGATGAACAGCAGCATCAGCACCGGCACCAGCGTCACCGACAGCAGCGCCGCGCCGGCCATGGCGAAGGTCTTGGTGAAGGCCAGCGGCGCGAACAGCCGGCCCTCCTGCGCTTCGAGCGTGAACACCGGCAGGAAGGAGACGGTGATGATGAGCAGCGAGAAGAACAGCGCCGGACCGACTTCCTTGCAGGCGGAAATCATCGCTTCGACGCGCGACTCGCCTTCCTTCAGCCGCTCCAGATGCTTGTGCGCGTTCTCGATCATCACGATGGCCGCATCGACCATGGCGCCGATGGCGATGGCGATGCCGCCCAGGCTCATGATGTTCGAATTCATGCCCAGCGCGCGCATGGCGATGAAGGCGATCAGCACGCCCACCGGCAGCATCAGGATCGCCACCAGGGCCGAGCGCACGTGCAGCAGGAAGACGATGCAGACCAGCGCCACGATCAGCGATTCCTCGGCCAGCGTCGTCTTGAGGGTGGCGATCGCCCGCTCGATCAGTTCCGAACGGTCGTAGATGGTTTCGATGGTCACGCCCGCCGGCAGGCCGGCCGCCACCTCGCGGATCTTTTCCTTGACGCTGGCGATCACGTCCAGCGCGTTCTGGCCATGGCGCGCCACCACGATGCCCGACACCACCTCGCCCTCGCCGTTGAGTTCCGCCACGCCGCGCCGCTCGTCCGGGCCGAGCTCGATGCGCGCGATGTCGCGCAGCAGCACCGGCGTGCCCTTCTCCGCCTTGACTACCAGCCGTTCGATATCGGCCCGGCCAGCGAGGTAACCGCGGCCGCGCACCATGTACTCGGCCTCGGCCATCTCGATGACGCGGCCGCCGACGTCGCGGTTGGAGTTGCGGATGGCGTTGGCCACGGTCATCAGCGGCACGCCGTAGGCGCGCAGCTTCACCGGATCGACCGTCACCTGGTACTGCTGGACAAAGCCGCCGATGCTCGCCACCTCGGCCACGCCCTGCGCCTTGATCAACTGGTAGCGCAGGTACCAGTCCTGCAGCGTGCGCAGCTCGGCCAGCGTGCGGTTCTTGCCGAGCACCGCGTACTGATAGACCCAGCCCACGCCCGAGGCGTCCGGCCCCAGGCTCGGCGCCACGCCCTGCGGCAGACGGCCGGCGACGGTGCTTAGATATTCCAGCACCCGCGAGCGGGCCCAGTAGATGTCGGTGCCGTCCTCGAAGATCACATAGACGAAAGAGGCGCCGAAGAAGGAGAAACCGCGCACCACCTTGGATTTCGGCACCGACAGCAGCGCCGTCGTCAGCGGATAGGTCACCTGGTCCTCGACCACCTGCGGCGCCTGGCCCGGATACTCCGTGTAGACGATGACCTGAACGTCGGAGAGGTCGGGCAGGGCGTCGAGCGGGGTCTTCACCACCGCATAGACACCGGCCAGCACCACAAACAGCGTGGCGAGCAGAACGAGGAAGCGGTTGCGCGCCGACCAGTCGATGATGTTGGCAAGCATGTCAGTTTTCCGTCGAGTATTGCGTCGCGCCCGGCGCATGGGAAGCGTTGTTAGCTCTGGGGGCGCGTGCCAAGGGGGACGGGTCATGCCGGTGCGGCTTTTCCGCCAAACACCCACGGCGCGCGCCCGTAGGGACGGTGGGGTGCTCTGCGCAGCGAAGTAAAGAAGGAGGCGGCGGCCGCAGGCCGGCGCCGGGTGACATGAGCGGAGCAGAGCACCCCGCCGGCCCGATCGCGCACCAAACGTCGAGTTTCATTTCAGCGCTTCCTGCTTTCCAGCTTCGTGATCACCCACTCGCCAGGCTTGCGCTCGACGAACTCGAAACCGATCGCCGTGCCCGGCTTGACGTTCGCGACCAGCGAAGGATTCGCCGGCATGAACTCCATGGTCATCGCCGGCCACTTGATGCTGGCGACCGGCCCGTGCGTCACCGTCACCGTGCCGGCCTTGGCATCGATGGCGTCGAGCGTGCCGACGGCCTGGTGGCTGACCGCGGCCTTGGCGGGTTCGCTCATGCCGCCCAGCGCCGCCTTGAGGTTGCTCTCCGAGTCGATGAGGAAATTGGCGGCGACCACCACCGGCTCGCCGGCTTGTACGCCCTCTTTCACCTCGACGTAGTCGTCGCCGCGCGCGCCGAGCTTCACCGCGCGCGGTTCGAAGCGGCCTTCGCCCTTCTGCACCAGCACCGTCTGCCGCGTGCCGCTGTCGATCACCGCCGACAGCGGCACGGTGATCACCTTCGCCGTGCTGCCAGCGCTGACTTCCACCGACGCGTACATCGCCGGCTTGAGCAGCCCGCCGGGGTTGGGCAGCTCGACGCGAATCGGCACCGTGCGCGTCTCGGCCTTGAGCGTCGGATAGACGTAGGCCACCTTGCCCTCGAAAACTCTGTCGGGATAGGCGTTGATGCTCACCGTCACCTTCTGCCCCACCTTGACCGCCGCGATGTCGCGCTCGAACACGTCGGCCAGCACCCAGACGCCGCCGACGTCGGCGATCTGGAAGAGCATCTCGCCCGGCATGAAGCGCATGCCGGCCACGGCCTTCTTCTCCAGCACCACGCCGGAAGCCGGCGCGCGGTAGGTCAGCGTGCGCCGCGCTTCGCCGCCGGCGGTCAGGCGCTCGATCTGCTCGGCCGAGATGTCCCAGTTGCGCAACCGCGCGAGGCTCGCCTCGGCCAGGCGGCGCATCGAGGCCTGGGCCTCGGCCGGCGCATCCTTGAGCGCGGCCAGGCCCTGCGCGGCGATCTGGTATTCGCGCTGCGCCGACACCAGCTCGGGGCTGTAGGCCTCGAACAGCGGCTGGCCCTTCGCCACCGGCTGGCCCGTGGCATTGACGTGCAGCTGTTCGACCCAGCCCTCGAACTTGGGCGCGACGTTGTGCAGGCGCCGCTCGTCGATCTCGATGCGGCCGGTTGCGCGGATCGGGCGCGACAACTCGCGCAGGCTCGCGGCCTCGACGCGCACGCCGAGCTTCTGCACCTTGGCGGTGCCGATCCTGACTTCGCTACCCCCCCCTTCATCCTCGCCCGCGTAGACGGGGATGTAATCCATGCCCATCGAGTCCTTCTTCGGCGTGGGCGAGGTGTCGGGCAGACCCATGGGGTTGCGGTAGTAGAGCAGCTTCTTGCCCGACGGCGCGGCCGTGGTGGGCGCGATCGCCGTCTCGCCAGCGCCGACTTTTTGCGAATGGCCGCCGGCCCAGTAGCCGATACCGCCGGCGATGGCAACGGCCCCCGCCAAGGCAGCCAAGTAGGATGTCTTCATAGCTCTTCCCCGATGAGGCGTTCGATTTCCGCCAGGCGCACCTGCTGGTCGCCACGCGCCTTGACCAGATCCTGCCGGGCGCGGCGGATCTGCCGCTGCGCGTCGAGCACCGCGGCGAAGTCGACCTTGCCGTTCTCGTAGCCGGCCAGCGCCGATTGCAACGTGAGTTCCGCCTGTGGCAGCAGGCTGGTGGCCACCAGCGTCTCGACGCGCCGCGCCGCCTCCAGCCCCGCCAGCCCCTCGGCCAGGTCGGCCAGCGCCTGGTTGAGCGTCGCCTCGCGGCGCAGCTTCGCCGCTTCGAGCAGGCGCTCACTTTCTCTTTCCTGCGCACGGCGGCTGTCCTGCTGCAGCGGGATGTTCACCTCGACCATCAGCTCCCACTCGCTCACGCGCGTGCCGGACTGGATCGGCGACACGCCCAGGTTCACGTCGGGATAGCGGTTGCGGTAGGTCAGCGCGCGCCCCTTGTCGGCGGCGACGATGCGCGCGGCATCCATGGCGAGTTGCGGGTTGTTGGCGAGCAGCCGTGCCTCGAGCGCGACGAAGTCAAGCCGGGCCGCGGCCGGCAGCGGGCGCAGCTTCTCCGGCGGGCGCAGCTTGACGCTGGCCGGCGGCCGCCCGAGCAGGCTCCGCATGCGCGCGCTGGCCTGGGTGCTCTCGCCTTCGAGCATCGCCAGATCACCCTGCAGCATCGAGCGTTCAGTCTGCGCGCGGATCACGTCCTGCTGCTGCGCCAGACCGCCGGCGTAGCGCGCCTGGACGATGTCGCCGAGCCGCGCCAGCAGGTCGAGGTTCTCGCGGGCGAAGCGCAGGCTGGAAAGATGCACATGGTGCTGGGCGTAGGTGAGCTTGATGCGCGTCGCCAGGTCCATCCAGCTCGAGCGAGCGCGACTGCTCGCCTCGTCGGCGCCGGCGGCCGCGGCGTCACGACGCAGGTCGCGCTTGCCGAACCACGGCAGCGGCTGGATCAGCGTGTATTTGGTGCTGCCAACGCGCGCCGGCAGCAGATTGGGGCTGGCCGCGCTACCCTCGTTGGTGAAGTCGCGCAGCTCGGCGCGGAAGCTCGGATCGGGCAGTGCGCCCGCCGGCGCGACGCGCTCGGCCGCTGCCTGCGCCTCGAGACGCAGGGCGGCGAACTCCGGGTGGCGATCGCGCGCGAACTCGAGCAGGCTTTCGACGTTGCCGCCGATGAGCATTTCCTCGGCTGCCCGGCACGGGCCGGATGCAAGCGCGACGGCGACGGCGAAAGCCGCCGCCCGCAGCGCGGTCGGGGGGCGCATGGCGCTACTTCGCCGGTTCGATGCGAACGACGACGTAGGCGCCGCCCGTTTCCTCGGCGCGGAAGCGCACCGTGTCGCCCGCCTTCACCTTCTTCAGCATGGCCGGCTCCCTGGCCTTGAACGTCATGGTCATCGGCGGCATGCCGAGGTTGGCGATGGGGCCGTGAGCCAGGGTGACGAGACCGGCGGTCTTGTCGACTTTCTTGACGGTCGCTTCGGACAATTCGTCCGCGGCATGAATGGAGAACGGAACAACAAGCGCCGCGATGGCAAGCGCGCGCAGAACGGATTTCATGGGAAACCTCCCGGATGACAGTTGAGCGAACAAAAAAGTCGGCGTGACCGAAGGAAATCCCCGTGGGACTGGCGGGACGGCGAGCGCCGAAGATTTCAGCTCAAACGTCTGGGCGGATGCTGCGGAGGTTCGGGGACGAAACTGGGGGAGACGAGAACGGAGCGCGGCACGAAGTCGCGCGCGGCCGGCAAATGCGCGGTCGTCGTCGCCGCCGGCATGCAGCCGGCACCGGTCAGATGGCAAAGCTCGCAACCGTCGCAATCCTGGGCGCAGTCGCTGCCCGCTGCCGCGGGAGTCGCCGCCGCCTCGACCGCGTGGCCGGGGCAATGCTCTTCGTGCGTCATCGCCTCGGCCGGGACCGCCTGCTCCGTCGCATGGCGGCAGAATGGCATGGCCACGGCAGCCACCGCCTGCAGCGGCAGCCACAGGGCGGTGATCAACAGAGGAAGCAAACGAAGCCAGCAGCGCATTGTGAGGCCATTGTAGGAGTCAATCAGGGGGACAGCAAGTTCGCCACCGAGTTCCCGCTTTTACTCGCGCAGCCCTGCGTGGCCCGGCGGGGGCGGGTCATGGGCTGGAGTTTGAGGCTACAATATGCCCCCATACGCGAGGGTCGGGAGATCGATAGATGAGTGATTGGACTGCGGGATACATTGCCGATATTGGCTATACCTATGGCTACTATACCGAGCTAAACCCGTTGCGCGCCCGGCTCGCCTTCCTCAATGCCGGCTTCCTGCCGCCGTCCACCGGGACGGCTTGCGAGCTTGGGTTCGGCCAGGGGCTTTCGGTCAACATTCACGCCGCCGCCTCGCCGACGACGTGGCATGGGACTGACTTCAACCCATCGCAGGCAGGGTTTGCTCAGGAGCTTGCGAATGCTTCCGGGGCGGACGCGCATCTGGTGGATCAGGCATTTACCGACTTCTGCCGTCGCTCGGACTTGCCGGACTTCGACAGTATCGGCCTGCATGGTATCTGGAGCTGGATTTCGGACGAGAATCGGGCGGCCATTGCCGATTTCGTAAAACGCAAGCTGAAGGTTGGTGGGGTGCTGTACGTCAGCTACAACACCCTTCCGGGATGGGCGGCTTTCGCGCCGATGAGGCATCTGATGACGGAGCACGCCGAAGTCATTGGATCCGAGGGCCGCGGCATTGTTAGCCGGATCAACGATGCCATCGATTTTGCCGACAAGTTCCTTGCCACCAATCCAGCCTATAGCCGCGCCAATCCTCAGATCGCCGACCGCATCAAGAAGCTGAAGGAACAGAACCGTCACTATCTCGCCCACGAATATTTCAACCGTGACTGGCATCCGATGCATTTTTCCACGATGGCCGAGTGTCTCGAGCCGGCGAAGGTCACATACGCCTGCTCGGCCCACTATGTCGACCACCTGGATGCAGCGAACCTGACCGCGGACCAGCTCGCGTTCCTGAAAGATATTCCTGACTTGATGTTCCGTGAAACAGTGCGTGACTTCATGGTGAATCAGCAGTTTCGTCGCGACTATTGGGTTAAGGGTGCTCGCCGTCTCACGCCGCTGGAGCAGGCGGAAGCCCTTCGCGCGCAGAAGGTGGTGTTGGCCAGCCATCGACCGGATGTCTCGATGAAGGTCGGGGGTGCCCTCGGGGAAGTCAGCCTCACCGAGGCGATTTACAACCCGATACTCGACGTTCTTGCCGACCACAAGTCGCGGACCGTGGGACAACTCGAACATGAGCTCAAGGATCGGGGCATCACTTTCCCGCAATTGGTGCAGGCGGTGATGGTACTCGCGGGCAAGGGAGACCTGATCGCGATCCAGGACGACTCGGTTACGCTCAAGGCCAGGAAGCATACCGACAAGTTGAATAATCACCTGATGAACAAGGCCCGGAGCAGCGGCGACATCAACTACCTGGCGAGCCCCGTGACGGGCGGCGGGGTAACTGTCAATCGCTTCCAGCAGCTTTTCCTGCTGGGACGAGAGCAGGGGGGCAAGAAGCCGGAAGACTGGGCGCGGTTCGCCTGGCAACTGCTTGCCGGCCAGGGACAGAAGCTGCTCAAGGAAGGCAAGCCGCTTGACACCGCCGACGAGAACCTGGCCGAATTGACGGCGCAGGCCATCGAATTTGCCGACAAGCGCCTCCCGATCCTGAGTGCTCTTCAGATCGCCTGAGCATCGCGGCGCGAGGGCCGACCCGGTCCCTCCGTCGGGCGTGACGCAGTAAGTCGTGAACCCGCCAGACCTTCGGCGATGAGCGGAACTATTTCCTGTACCCTCCGACCTTCAGGGTGGTAGGATTTGTCGCCTTATCGACGATTTTCCGTGCTGATGGTTGAGTGGGAGATATGACATGTCAATGAGTCCGGCCCATGCTCAGGTCCTGAGACTGGTTGTCGGCATGTTCGGAGCGGCGCCCAGCGCGAATCTCTTTGCCAGTCTGACCGGGGCCTCCGATCAGGGGGTCAGCACCCTCGACATGGCACGATCCTGGGGCGACACCGATCTGTTTCGCGCGCTTGGGCCGTATCCGGATTCGGCGTCATTCGCCAATGGCTTTGCGCGACATAGCCTTGGCCTGGCATCCTCCTATGATCTGGACGCGCCGTCTGCCAGCGCCGAGTTTCGCATGTTGCGCGACTGGATTGCCGGCCGCGAGGCGACCGACGACGCGCGTGGCGAAATTGCACATCAGGTGATTTTCGCCTTGGCGGGCACGGATATCCCCGCTTTTCAGGAGGCCCGCCATCGCCTGGAAAACCGTGTCCAGGTAGCCGAGTATTACCTGGCCCGCGGTGGAAACGGAGATACCTTGGCCGCATTGCAGGGGGTTATCGCCAATGTTTCCGGGGACGACCAAAGTGTGACTGCCGCGCTGGGCAGGGTCGATCTGACAGTCGGAAGCGGCACCGCCGGTTTGGTCTCGTTTCCGGGCCGGTTCGATGTCGCCGGAACAATTTCCCAGGCGGTGCCTCATGGCGAGGTTCGTGTCGATCTCGAAGCGGGGCGCAGCTATGTGCTTCAGGCGACAGCGGCCCCCGGTTCGCAACTCGATCCGGAGATCGCGGCCGTCCTCGGGCCTGACGGCCAGCCCGTCGCCGGATGGTCGAACAGCGACTTTTTCGGCCGGGCGGCGCAATTGACGCTGACGCCGACTGTCGCGGGTGAGTACGTGATTCAGATAGGGGGCCAAGGGGGAACCCTCGGAGCGTTCAGCGCGGCGTTGCGTGACGTGACAAACTCGGGGCTTGCCATCCAGACCATGCAGATGGGCACGGGGACGACAATACAGTCGCTTATCGACTCCCCGTTTGCCCGCCAGGAATTCTCCATCGAACTCACGGCCGGACAATCGGTCGATATTACGCTGGGTAGCCTGACGAGCGCGGCCAATCCGCTGCTTCGACCCAAAATTTTCGATGTGCGCGATCCGGAAGGTAATCACGTCACATCGGCCAGGCCGACATCCAGCCCGGATTTTGGCGCTTCCACCCTGCAACTCCAGGCGACATCGAGTGGGGCGTACAAGATTCTGGTCGGCGATGCCTACAATGATCTGGGAGCGTTTTATCTTGAGATTGGCACGACCCGCGCGATCTCCCGGGAACGCCCCGCGACTGTTCCCGATGATGCTCCCGCAACCGTGGCGACCGGCCTGTCGGTGGCTGAAGGGGCCACGGCAAGCGGTGCCATCGAGATTGCCGGCGATAGTGACTGGATTGGTCTCGACGTGGTGGGCGGCAGGACGTATCTGGTCGAACTACAGGGCATCGATGGTGGTGGCGGCACCCTGTCCGATCCGCTGATTTACGCCATTTACAACGCGAATGGCGTGGCGTTACCGGACACGAATGCCGATGACAGCGCCGGCAGTCTGGATTCGCAGCTTCTATTCACGGCGCCGGCGAGCGGCCGTTACTATCTTGAGGCGCGTGGCTATGGCAGCGAGATCGGGAGTTATACGCTCCGGTTGACTCAGGCACTTGGCCTTCCCGTCGTCACGGGGCCCGACCTGGCGGCCGCGGCGACCACGACAGCCTCGGTTGCCGCGGGGGGTACAACCAGCAGTGCGATCGAGTCGGCGGGCGACCGGGATTGGATCGCCATGGATTTGCTGGCCGGTTCCACTTATCGGTTGACTCTGGGAGGCCGGGCAAGCAACGCGGGAACCCTGGCGGATCCCGTGATCTACTCCATCCGTGATGCCAGTGGCGTTGCCATTGACGGTACGTTCGATGACGATGGCGGCGGCAATCTGGAATCCCGTCTCGATTTTTCGCCGGCCAGCAGTGCTCGTTACTACGTCGAAGTCGGCGGTTACGGTACTAATACGGGCTCTTATTCGCTCGGCCTGACGTTCAATCAGGACGATGCTCCCGCATCCGTCGCGACCACCTTGTCGGTTGGGGCAAGCGGCAGCGCAACCGGCAGGATCGATGAAGCGGGTGATACCGACTGGATCCGCGTGCGGCTTTCGGCGGGAACCACCTACCAGATGGATATTGAAGCCCCGCAAGTCCCGGCGGGAGGATATCTTGACGGCGTGGTGATTTCGGGTATCTACGATTCCGCCGGCCACTATGTGTATAGCGGAATCGATCAGCCCGATTCCTGGGGTTCCAGCGGTCGCGTCTATTTTTCACCGCCGGCCGACGGTACCTATTTTGTTGCGGCTTCCGGCTTCGTTGCCGCGACGGATTACACCCTGCGCCTGAGCACCGTTCAGGACGATGCCCCGGCATCGACCGCCACCCCCCTCGTGGTGCAGGTTGATGGCAGCGTCAGCGGTACTCTCGAAAGAGATTCGGATGTCGACTGGATCCGGGCGACGTTGGCCGCGGGTGTGCAATACCACGTCCAACTGGACGGGGCCGGGACCGGCCCGGTCGCGCAACCGCGACTCTACGGAATATTCGATCACACTGGCAACGGCATATTCGACGGCGTTACCTATGCCGGCCAGGATGCGGGCAGCGATGTCATCTATTTCACTCCGCTGCGGGACGGCGACTATTTCATCGCCGCGTCCACCGATCGGGGGGCGGGCGGTTATTCCCTGCAACTCCGCAGGGCGACCGATGACGCGCCGGTGAATGCCTCGACCACGCTGCTGGCCGCGGTAGGTGTCTCGGCCAACGGGATCATCGATGCGCCGGGTGATCGGGACTGGATCGGCGTGGATCTGACCGCCGGCACTCGCTACCAGATCGATCTGCGTGGCGTCGAGACCGCCGGCGGCACTCTGGTCGACCCCTATTTGCGAGGCGTATTTTCGGCGGTGGGCGCGCAAGTCGCCGCCGGGGACGACGATGGCGGCGCCGGTCTGGACTCGCGGACGTTCTTTACCCCGAACACGAGCGGCCACTACTTCATCGAAGCATCCGGATTCGGTAACGATGCCGGAAGCTACACGGTGAATGTTTCGGTTTCCGGCGGCACGTCCGCGGTGCCGGGCCAGCAGGTCACGACCGACTTGCCGAACGACATCACGACACCGGCCCTTCTGACCGTCGGATCAAGTATTTCCAGTAGCATCGAGGGGCCCGGCGATACCGACTGGATACGCTTGGAACTTGTCGCCGGCCACTTGTACGAGGTCAACCTCGAGGGCTCGCCCACTGGGGCCGGCACCTTGGCCGATCCGTATATCGCGGGCATCCATGATGCCAACGGCACGTTGCTTGCCGGAACCAGTGACGACGATTCGGGTGCCGGAACCAACGCATCGACTTCTTTCGTTTCCAATGCCACGGGCAACTATTTCGTGGCGGCACGGGCCTATGCCGACGCGACCGGCAGCTACTCGCTTTCAGTCGGGGACATGGGGTCCGTCGCCGCGCTGGCGACGACCGCGCCGGCGCCAGTGCCGCCGGCAATGCCCGGCACGTGGACCATCATGGTTTATCTGGCCGCGGACAACGATCTCGAACCGTTCGCCATGCAGGACATCAACGAGATGGAGTCGGCCATACTGCCGGAAGGGGTCAATGTCATTGTTGGAATCGACCGGGCGCCGGGCTATGACACAAGCAATGGTGACTGGACGGATACGCGCGCCGGCATCATCCAGAGAGACGCCAGCACCAGCCTGATCGGCAGCACACTGTACTCGTTCGGTGAATTGGACATGGGGGACCCGGCGACGCTCACCGCGTTCATCGACCTCGCGGCATACGTCCGGCCGGCGGACAATTACGCACTGATCATCTGGGATCACGGGTCGGGCACGGGGGGCGTCTGCGTCGATGACTCATCGGGCCAGGATAACCTGTCCCTGGAAGAGGTCGGTAGCGCGATTCGCGACTCGAACCCCGGCGGCGCCGCCATCGTCGGATTCGATGCGTGCTTCCAGGGAATGGTTGAACAGGCTCATGCGCTCGATGGGCTTGCCGATTGGATGGTTGCGTCGGAACAGTTGGTCCCCGGCGAGGGTTGGAACTATCGCTCCTGGCTGACCGATGCATTTGCCTCCGGGGCGAATGCGAATGCCAACACGGTGACGCAGGCCGCCGTGCGGAGTTTCGGTGACAATTACATCTTCGATTCCGACGTAACTCTGTCGTCGGTCGATCTGACTCGCCTCTCGGGGCTGGAGGGAGCGCTGCAGGCATTTACCAGCGCCGCGCAGAGCGCGACGGCCGGCGACTGGGCCGCGATTGACGCGGCGATGCGGCAAGCGCAACGATTCGACGGCGCGGACAGCATCGATTTGGGCGCCTTCGCCGAGAACCTGTCGGCGGGGAGCGTGGGCGTCGGTCTCGGAGCGTGCGCGGACGGACTCGTCAATGCGCTCGATGCCGTGGTCACGGCAAGGACGGCCAATGATCCCGGCGCGACGGGCCTGTCCATCTACTGGCCCGAGTATCGGCCCTATGATTTTTTCAGCGACTACAATTCGAGCCTTGTGACCCTTGCTGGCGCGGTGGGTTGGGACAGCTTTCTCCAGAGCTACTGGGCCCATGCCTGATGGATGTCGCGCCGGGCTCGCGGTCGGGTAGATGACCGCCGAGTTTCTGGCCTATCTTGTCGGTGGCGCGGGAACGCTTGTCGAATGGCGTGCCTATCTGCTTCGGTGCGGCCAGCAATTTCGCAAATGGTCGGCGCTCGGCGCCGTGTTGTGGGCGGTTCAGTATGCCCTGCTGGGCGCCGGTACCGCTGCCGCGACGATGGCGGCCACGGCTTTTAGAACGCTGCTGTCCGCGCGCCGTCCAGGCGACAACTTCCGCCACATGGCACCCGCCGTGTTCCTGTTGCTTTTTGGAGCACTGACCGCGGCGTCATGGCAGGGAGCGGTTTCATTGCTCCCCTTGTTCGCGGTTGCCAACACGACGTTGGCACTCTTCTACCTTGAGAACCGCCCGATGCGCATGGCGCTTCTACTGTCGTCGGCGGCATGGATTGCCAACGACGTGATCTGGCAAGCGTGGCCGGCGTTGTTGGCGGAAACCGGTGCCGCGGCGCTGAACTTGCGTACCTTGTCGCGGCTGTCGGCGGTGCACGGCGCAAGTCGCGCATGAACCGGCGCCCACAGCCTCACTGCAGACGTATCGGGATCATCGCGGCGAGGCGATCATTCGGGGAATGACGCGTCAGTCCCCATTCCGCCGTGACGCAGGCACTCTCGATCATGCGAATCAAGCCGTGGATGGCGTCCTCCTCCATGTCGACGATTTCGCAACGACCGGCGGGGTCCACCAACCGCAGGCGGTACAAGCCATCATCGCCGTTACCGAGCTGCAGGGTTACGACGAGGAACGGCTCCTGTTGAAGGGGTAGCGGCGGTTCGCGCGTCACGACATGGCGCCTTTGCGATTCCTCATGAGCCAGGCCGAGGAGCCAGTCGCGTGCTTCGGAAGTCGCGCCCCCGCCAAGCGAGGCGGACACCACGCGCCACAGCGCATCCCAAGTCAACGCGGTCATCCGCCTTGTCAGCCAGACGGCGATTGCCCTGCCTTCGTTTTCGATGCGAAGCAGCAGGCGATCTTCCACGGGAACATAGTCGAGCTGGAGTTTCATGATGCACGGTTCAAGGTTGTCCCCTGCCCACGTCAGCCGCCGATGGCCGCCGGGGCCAGCCGTGTACCAGGAGCCTGGAGATCGATTCCGCCCCGACTTTCCGGGCGGACTGTATGCGCGCGCGACCGCGGAGAACCCCTGGCAGTCCGCGCAAGGCATCCCGCTTCGCGCGCAGCACGACCATTCCCTGATCGCGCAGGGCAAAGCGGACGATTGCCCATATGTTGAGAAGCAGATGAATCGGCAAGTAACGCCAAAACAATTTCCCCGGCATGTTCTTGAAGAACACCCAAACGAGATTGCGTTGGCTATGGTAAACGGTGAAATCCGACATGCGCCCCGTGATGGCGGACCCGGCGTGAGCCACGACCGCGTCTGGCACGTAAAGAGCGCGAAAACCGGCAAGCCGTAGCCGAAAGCCGAGGTCGACATCTTCCAGGTAGCAGAAGAAACCGGGATCGAACCCGCCAACCTGAAGAAAAGCATCGCGGCGGTAGAAGGCCGCGGCCGCGCAAGGGGCAAAAATTTCCCGTGTCTGCCGATCTTCCGGGGTATCGCGATCACCGTGCCCCACGCGCCATGCGAGACCGCTGACGTGATAGGCATCGCCAATGCCGTCGAGGCGTTCGGGATCATCGGCCATCAATTGTCGTGATCCGAAGAACTGAAAATCCGGATTGTCCCGCGCGGCGGAGAACAACCGCGCCAGCCAGTCCTCTTCGGGCGCCGCATCCGGATTGAGCAAGGCGATCCACTCGCTATCGGTGTATCGAACCGCGAGATTGTTGGCCACGGCAAACCCGAGATTCTTCTCTTGCGCGAGGATCTCCACTGCCGGCCATGCGTCCAGCGCCAGCGCCAGGGAGTCGTCGGTGCTGGCGTTGTCGACAATGATGACGCGGAAACCGGCGAAGGTTTGCCGGCGCAAGGCGGACACTGTCTTCGCAAGCCAGTGCCCCGCATTCCAATTGACGACGATTACCGTTATCGAACAATGTCGCGGCATGAGCGCCGAATCCTGGCGGGCCGAATGTGGATTATTGGAGATGGGTTGTGCCTCGGGGTGATGACCTGCTTCACGAAGGCAGGTCGTCGATTTCGATTACCTTGAAGTCCATCGCGCGCGCGGCGATGGAGAGGAAGCGTTCGATCGCATGCGCAAGCGTTCCATCGATTTGTCCCATTTCCGGCTCGAACTCGAGATCGGCTGGCAGGCGCAAGACAGGTTCGATTGCCTCCGGCCGACACCAGAACATGGTGCCGGCCACAAAGTCGAGCGATTGCTCCTCCTGGTTCAAACCCGCCATTTTCAGCATGTTCAGAACCCTTTGCTTGTTGCTGCCCCAGAATTCTTCCGACGTATGGATTTGTCCTGGAGCGGCGATAATGCCGATGTCACCCCCGTCAAGCGCGGACTGAATGCGCGCAACGAGTTCCCCGGATCCGAGCAGGCCGTCGAGATTATTACGTCGCCAGAGATCGCCATCCGCGCGATGCGGGGATTTCTTCGAATGGAGCTTGCATAACCATCGATAGTTCAGGCCGGCGATACGCCTGAAAATCTCGATGAAGGGCATGACATCCCGCCCGCGGTTGCGGAACTGGAACAGTCTTGCCCGCGGCATGTCGGCAAGGATGTCGCCCACCAGTTCTTCCGTGACATACGGCCCCAGCGAAACATAAAGATCGAAGTCTATCGACAAGTCGGACAGTCGGGCCGATATCTCCGGCCATAGATCGGGATAATAGAGGTGCGCGACGATCGCGGTTTCGGCGGTCTTTTCGAGCCGCTGCGTCGCCGCCAATCTTGCCGCCTTGCGTCGGGAAAACTCTCGCATCACATCCCGCGTCGCAGCGAGATAGGCGTAGCCATGACGCCGATCCGGCTCCAGGTAGGCTCCCTCGGCCCATTCGTTCCAGGCATTGATGAAGACGATCGATTCGCTCTCGACCGGGTGTGTTCGCGCCACATCGCAGCATTCGGAAAGCCATGAGCGATACAAGTGCGGCGTTGCGCCGTCAAAGATCGAAGCGGTTCCAGCGCGCCGGGCGGTATTGTCCCAGGAAGGGAAAGCCGTCTTGAACAGCGGATAGTCCGGATACGCCAATACCGCGTGGCGATCCAGCAATCCCGCATAGTCATGCACGCCGCCGCGAAACTCCGGGTTAATGAATGTCAGGCGCTCGTTGATTTTCGGCAATGCGCCGATACCGGCGCCGACATGGTGCGGCGGAAACTCGACGGCGGCGTCGAAACCATGAGACGCCGGATCCCAGTCATTGAAGCACTGTGCCATGACGAGAAACAGTTCGCCGACTCCGGCTTCGCGGCAGGCATTTCGCCAGACCTCGGCTGTCCCGCGAGAATCGGGGAGCATCGAAGGCCGGTAGACGATGAGCAGGGGCCGGCCGTTTATTCGGATATAGCGGGGATCGCGAAAAAGCGGAAGCAGGGATTCGATGAATGCGCGATCATTCCGCGGCGAATGTTCCTGGGCGATCAGCACATCCTCTTCCAGGCCATCCCAGCGCCGGGTCCAGTTCTCATTGGCCCAGCAGATGCAAAACGGAAAATCCATGCCGGCATCGGCCAGGAATATGTCGATCGGGCGCTCGAGCAGGCGCTTGCCGCCGAACCAGTAGTAATGGAAGCAGAAGCCCTGGATGCCATGCTGCCGCGCCAACTCGATCTGGCGACGCATCACGTCGGGAAGGCGTAGATCATAGAATCCAAGCTCGCCCGGATAACGGGGCTGCTCATGCCCGACATACTGCGGCAAGGCCTTCGAAACATTCGTCCATTCGGTAAAGCCTTTACCCCACCAGGCATCGTTTTCGGGGATGGGATGAAACTGGGGGAGATAGAAGGCGATCAGTCGCACCATGCAATCCCGAGGATCAACAGACTCCTGATCGAGTGGACGGAAATCGGCCGCCGGCTGTGCCGCCGCCACGATCTGCGCATAAGCTGAGGGGAGATTCTGGTCTGCCGGCGACTGGGGCCGATGGCCAGCCGAGCTTGCCGGGCGGAGGCGACGCAATGCCGCGGCCAAGGGTGGCAGGGCGGTGGCCAGGCGACGGACCAGCCTGCTCGCGAATCGCAGCGGTACCGTTACCCGCCAGGATGCCGAGCTTTGGAATTCACGAATAACAGTGCGTAGCGCGAGAATGTCGGTGTCGCGGCCAGCCAATATCGCCCGTAGGTCACCCGCGAGGCTTTGGCTGGCGGCCAGTTCGTCCCCGAGATGCGTTGTCTTGGCCGTCAGCTGTTCCGCTTCCTGCTCGCGGAGGGCAAGAGCGGCCGCGCGCTCGGCCAGAGTCGTGGCCAGTGTCCGGTTCTGGCTTTCGAGGGCTGCGCGTTCCTGGCGCAGCGCCTCGTGTTCCTGGCGTAGTGCATCGCGCTCGCCACGCACGGCATCACGCTCTTCGCTTGCGCCAACGTAGCGGAATGACCTGTCCAGAATCTCGTACCAATAGTCGTCGGAAAGCTGGTTGCGCCACTTGCGGTAGCACTGGTGCTTGCCCTGTTCCTGGGCACGCCGGGAGGCGGCGACACCAAAACCGCTGCCCGGGGCAATGCGGTAATTGGCGGTTACCGCATCGACGTGCAGAAAATTCGTGTGGACCGCCACCTGCAGCCAGAAGTCCCAGTCTTCGTAGAGTGCGAAGGCCTCATCGAAACGGCAGCCATTCGCCGTGACCAGCGAACGCTCGAAAAGCACGGCATGAATCGGGATGAAGTTACCCGCGAGCAACCGGATCGGATCGAACGGGTAATTGAACGTAAATGCCCCCGCACCCCCCCCGTCTTCGACCATGCGCACGCCGCAATAGGCCGCGCGGGCATTTCTCGAACGAAGCACTGTCGCCACAAGCGTGGCCACATGCTCGGGGTCGAGCCAGTCATCGTCATCAAGGAATATCAACCACTGCCCCGCCGAGGCATCGAGGCCGGCGTTGGCCGCCGCCGAACGACTCAGCGCTTGCCCGGCATCGACCCAGCGCAGGGGAAATCGCCCGCAACGCCCCGGTGGTGCCCGGTGCGTTCTTCCCAGGGCGTTGACCAATACCACCTCGACATTTCCATAGGTTTGCAGTGTCACCGAGTCGAGCGCCTGGGCAAGCGTGGGCCGGTCGGTGCTGCGGATAATCACGCTGACCAGTGGTATGTCGCGATCGGCGGTTACCGGCAAGCCGAGCCGTTGCTGGCGTTGATATTCGGATGTAAACACCGCCAGCGCATCGGCCGCGATCGCCCTTGCATCCAGTACTTCGAAAGCCTCCACGGCCTCGACCTCGCGGGGCAATGTATAAGTGCGATAGCGATTGAGCGCTTCGATTTGTTCGTCATAGCGCTGGATGGCCAGTT
Source organism: Sulfurisoma sp. (assembly GCA_030691075.1). Classification (GTDB taxonomy): domain Bacteria; phylum Pseudomonadota; class Gammaproteobacteria; order Burkholderiales; family Rhodocyclaceae; genus Sulfurisoma. Next base: position 19,088 of record JAUYFI010000067.1, read on the forward strand.
GCGAGGTAAAACAGCGCATTGCCGCGCGCTTGTCATCAAGAGCCGAGGTGATGTCGATCAGGACATTCGGCCGTCCCGGCGCCCCGACTTCGTACATGGCCAGTCGCACGCCTTCTCCAATTCGCCGGATAGCCTCGACGGCCGAAAGGGCCACGGTCCGATGATCGGGGTGCGCCTCGAACAAGGACGGTGCATAGACCAGATCGGCGGCGCGCTCGCGAATCACGGCCATCAACCGCCCGACGAAACTCTCGCAATAAACCAGACCACGATCGGGCAAGCGCCAGAATTCCGGCTCCGGAATACCCAGCATGGCGGCGGCGGCAAGGCTCTCGGCTTCGCGCTTTACTGTTGCGGCGAGGCGATCCTCGGCCCTTGCCGCGCCATCGGTAATGACGATCACATGGACTTGGCAGCCCGCCCTGGCATGCAAGGCCAGGGCGCCGCCGCAGCCGAAGACCTCGTCGTCGGCGTGTGGCGCAAGGACCAGGATATTGGTCGCCGGCAAGAGCGGCGAGGCGGCGTATGGGGTCAGCAGTTGTTCCATGTAGAATGCGCGATCGGGAGTCGCGGCGCGATGAGCCGGGCAGGGCGTGCATTATCCCGCAGAGTAAGGTGGCTGACCATCCGAATGGGGTTTTTCGCCACGCCTTGTCGCCTCGCGCGGGGCATGGAGGAGTACTGAATGGCTTGGAAGACCGGTATTTGCGTCGATCCCACTCTCGGGGGCACGGCACAATCGGCTGAGTTCTGATGCCGCGTTTATCCCCACTGCTGTCTTTCGTTGCAAAATCGTTGCGCTCTGGCAGGATGTTTTTCTACCGCAAGCAAGGGAGGAGAAGGAGTCAAATGTTTCTAGAGCATATTGATCAGGAACTGCGAAGGATAGAGTCTCGAATTTCCGAATCCACGTCGCAAGATGAATTGTTGCGCGAGCTGCGACATCTGGGGTTGGAAGATTTTGGCTTGCTTCTGATTTCCATGCCCAATCCCGCCTACCCGGGGATTTCAAGAATTCTGCCGCGGATGGCAGCAGACGATATCCAGCGAAGCTGGACCGGGAATTCCGGGGAAACGCTTCTGAAGCAGACGTGTGCGTTCGTAAGGTCGGTTGCCCACAATTTCTGCCGGTTTACCGGGAAGACACTGGATAACGCGAACATTCTGGACTTTGGATGCGGCTATGGACGCATTGCTCGCCTCATGTACCACTTTTCCGATACCGACAAAGTCGTTGGCGTCGACCCTTGGCAGCAATCAATAGATATCTGCCATGCCGATGGGCTGGGGCCCAATTTCCTCTTGTCGGAATACCTGCCGCAAGATCTTCCCGTGGGGGACCGGCGGTTTGATCTGATATATGCGTTTTCCGTATTTACGCACCTGTCGGAGAGGGCTACGCGCGCATCCATGCAAACTCTGCTGAGGTACCTGAAGCCCGACGGGCTGCTGGTCATCACCATTCGTCCCGTCGAATACTGGTTTCATGATCCGGGTGCCCGGCAGTTGGAGAAGGTTCAGCAGCAAATCGACGTCCATCGCGAAAAGGGATTTTCCTTCCTGCCGCACAATCGTCCGGCTGTCGACGGCGACATCACCTACGGTGACACGTCCATGACTTTCGAATGGATCAGGAACGCCTTTCCCGATATCGAGGTGCTGGGCACCGACCGCTCCATGGATGACGCCTTGCAGAGTTACGTTTTTCTTCGGCGAACAGCTTGAGCGGCGCGAGCGTCGCCAATTCAAGCGCTATAATGTTAACTAGTTGAATTCCCTGATTATTATTTCAAATACCGAGGAGAATTGGCCCCGATGTCTACCGATCTTGCCAGTTTATTGAAAAAGGTGGCCGAAAAAAAGAAAGAGGAGGAAAGCGCGACCCTCTCCGACCCGGCACGAGTCGCCGAACTTCTTGAGCAAGTCAAGGCGACCCTCGGGAAGGAAGACCCGGCATCCCCGCCGCCAGCGGGCCGCAAGCCATCCGCCCGGTAAAGTGTCGGACGGGGCTGTTGAAAACCCTGCTCGCGTCCCAACTTATGGACCTGGTTTGCAGCGGGTAGCCGCGGCGGGCTGCTCTAGGGGCGGGGGCTCCGAACCCCCGCTCCGCCCACTCTCGACGAATTGATTTCTTGCAGTTTCCCCCATTCATGGCAACAACCGTCAAGTCCCCCGCTTTCCCCGAACTGACACAGGCGCTGCTGGCCTTGCGTCAGCATTTCATTGCCGCCGGCACCTTCAGCTTCTTTGTCAATCTGTTGATGCTGGTACCATCGCTGTACATGCTCCAGATCTACGATCGCGTCCTGACCAGCCGCAACGAGACGACGATGTGGATGCTGACTTTCCTCATGCTAGGCCTCTATGTGCTCGAGGCCGCACTGGAACTGGTGCGCTCCCGCCTGCTGGTTCGCGCCGGAATTCGTCTTGAGGAAGTACTTAATCGCAGGGTCTTTGCCGCAGCCTTCGAGGCAAACCTGCGGAAGGTCGGCGGCAACCCTGGCCAAGCCTTGACGGACTTGACCAATATCCGACAGTTTCTGACCGGAAATGGCCTGTTTGCATTTTTCGATGCCCCATGGGCGCCAATCTATCTGGCGGTGATTTTCTTCCTCCACCCGGTACTTGGCTGGTTCTCTCTCGCCGGGGCATGCGTGCTGGTTGCCCTGACCTGGACAACCGAAGCGGCGACGCGCAAACCGCTGGCCGCGGCCAACAATGCCGCCATCAAGTCCAATGCCTATGCCACGAACAATCTCGCCAACGCGGAGGTCATCGAGGCCATGGGCATGCTGCCAGCCCTGGCGGACCGCTGGCTGAAGCGCCACAACACGCACTTGGCCCTTCAGGCCATTGCGAGCGATCGCGCCGGACTCATCGGCGCGGTGACAAAATTCGTCCGCTTGACCATGCAGTCGTTGATTCTTGGCGTCGGAGCCCTGCTCGTCATCAAGGGAGACCTTACGCCTGGCGGCATGATCGCGGCGTCGATTCTCATGGGAAGAGCGCTATCGCCGGTTGAACAACTGATTGGCAACTGGAAGGGTTTTGTTGCAAACCGCGGCGGCTATTCGCGACTGGGCGAGCTGCTCAGGCAATTCCCCGCGCGTCCGGCGACCATGTCGCTTCCGCCGCCCCGGGGAGAAATCGCCGTCGAGGGCCTGGTTGCGGTACCCCCGGGGAGCCAGGTGGCGGTCTTGCGCGGCATCGGCATGGCGATCGCCCCCGGCGAGGTGGTCGCGATCATCGGCCCCTCGGCATCGGGCAAGTCGACGCTGGCGCGCATGCTTGTCGGCATCTGGCCGCCGCATGGAGGCAAGGTCAGGCTCGATGGGGCTGACGTCTATCTGTGGAACAAGACCGAGCTCGGCCCGTATATTGGCTATCTTCCCCAGGACATCGAGCTTTTCGAAGGCACGATCGCGGAAAACATCGCCCGTTTCGGCGAGGTCGATTCCGACAAGGTCATCGCGGCGGCCAAGCGCGCCGGCGTGCATGAAATGATTCTGCGTTTCCCGCTCGGCTACGATACGCAAATCGGTCCCGGCGGCGACGTACTCTCTGGCGGCCAGCGCCAGCGCATCGCCCTTGCGCGTGCGCTCTACGGAGATCCGGCGCTGATTGTCCTCGACGAGCCGAATTCCAATCTGGACGATGCCGGCGAGGCGGCGCTGGTTCAGTCCGTGCTTCAACTCAAGGCCGAGCGCAAGACGGTCGTGGTGATTACCCATCGCACGAACATCATCGGCGTCGTCGACCGCATTCTCATCCTGCGCGAGGGCGTGGTCCAGGCCTATGGGCCGCGCGATCAGGTCTTGCGGGCATTGATGGAGGCCCAGCAAAAGTCGCAACCGGCGGCGCAGGCACCTGGCCGCCCCCCGGCAGCGCCCCAGCGGGCCGCGGAAGCAGTTCAACCGGACGATGCGACCCGTGCGGTGGAAGCGGCGGATGCAACCCACTCGTCCTCGTCCGGGTCCGGAGAATAAGCCCATGGGAATGCTTTCCAGATGGTTTGGTCGCAACAGCGGTTCGGACGCGGTGATCCCGGCCGACAACAAGGAACCCGCGTTGGCCGACGCCTTGCCGTTGTCCGCCGACGCCCGCCATCCGATACGTGCCGGCTGGATACTGGTGGCCGTCGGCTTCGGGGGGTTCATGCTCTGGGCCACGACGGCCCGCCTCGACGAGGGTGTGCCAGCGTTGGGCCAGGTGATCGTGCAATCGAAGCGCAAGACCGTGCAACACCTGTCGGGCGGCATGATTCGCGAATTGCTGGTGCGGGAGGCGCAGAGAGTCAAGCTCGGGGATATCCTCATCCACCTCGACGACACCCAGGCGAAGGCCAATTTCGAAGCGACTCGGCAGGCCTTCTATTCCCTGAAGGCGATGGAAGCCCGGCTGATCGCCGAGCAGACAGGTCAGCGCGAGATCGTGTTCGCCGAAGCGCTCACCGGGCAGCAGCCCGTTCATCCGATGGCCCGGCAGCACATGACGGCGCAGCGCCAGGTTCTGGCGGCCCGTCGAAGCGCGCTGGAGGGAGAAGTCGCCATCCTCGAGCAAAGCGCGAAAGAGGCCGAAGAACAGGCCAAGGGCTTCGAGGCGCAACTGCGCTTCATGAAGGATGAACTGGCGGGAATGCGGGAACTCGCGGCCGAGGGTTACGCTCCGCGCAATCGGCAATTCGAGATGGAGCGGCAGTTTGCCGAACTGCAGGCCAATGCGGTGCGGACACGCCACATGGTGACGGAGAACAAGCTCCGCGCCATGCAGCGGCGGCAGGATTACCGGCGCGAGGTCGAGACGCAGCTTGCCGATACCCGACGCGAAGCCGCGACGGCGGAGCAGAAAATGCTTGTCGCCAAGGAGGATCTCGATCGCACGATCATTCGCGCGCCCTCGGAGGGCTCCGTCACTGGCTTGCAAATTCACACGGTCGGGGGCGTGGTGACCCCGGGGCAGAAATTGATGGACATCGTCCCCTCCGACGAAGAGTTGATTCTCGAAGTGCACGTCGCCTCCCACCTGATTGATCGCGTTCATGTCGGATTGGCGACCGACATCAATTTCCAGACCTTTGCCAACGACTCGCAACTGGTGATTGTGGGCAAGGTGACCTCGATATCCGCCGACCTGGTCGCCGATCAGCCCAATCAGCCGCCGTATTATCTTGCCCAGGTTGCCGTGACACCCGAGGGCATGAGGATGCTGGGCAAGCGCCAGTTGCAGCCGGGGATGCCCGCCGATGTCGTAATCAAGACGGGCGAGCGGACGGTCCTGACCTATCTGCTCAAGCCGCTCTTCCGGCGCCTGGCCTCGGCCCTGACCGAAGTCTGATGAAGCCGACCCTGTTCGCTGCGTGTATCGCCGGACTGGTGTCGGCCGCGCCTGCCCATGCGCTCGACCTGTTGGCGGCCTACCGGCTGGCCTTGACCGGCGATGCCAATTATCAGGTGGCGCGTGCCGCCACCAAGGCCGCGCGGGAAGCCATTCCCCAGGCGCGCGCGGGGCTGCTGCCCCAGATCAGCCTCAGCGCCAGTCGCAGTCGCAACGACACCGACCAGACCACGGAAACGGTTCTGGGTCCGTCGTCCGCGCGTTACGACTATTCGGCGCGAAGCGCGGCATTCAGCGTGCGCCAGCCACTACTGCGCATGGCCAATGTCGCCCAATACTTTCAGGCCGAGGCGCAAGTCGATGCGGCGGAAGCGACTCTCGAAAAGGAAACCCAGGGGCTCGCCGTTCGAGTCGCGGGCGCTTATTTCGACGCCCTCGTGTCGCTTGCAAGGCTTGACACGGCCGGCGCCCAAAAGGACGCCTATGCGGCGCAGCTGAAAAGCGCCGAGCGCGGCCTCAAGGCCGGAACCGGGACACGCACCGACATCGACGAAGCCCAAGCCCGTTTTGACATGGCCCTGGCCCAGGAAATCGACGCCCGCCAGGGCGTCGACCTGGCCGAGCGCGCCCTCGCCAGCGTTCTCGGCCAGCGGGTGGCCGCTTCGGGGTTGGCCATGCTGTCGCCCGAACGCCTGAAACTCGAGCTTCCCGAGCCGGCGACCATCGAACCCTGGCTAAGCCAGGCGGAAGAAAACAACCCCGAGCTTCGCTCCCTCCGCGCGACCGTCGAAGCAGCGCGGCGCGAAGTGGACAAGAACCGCGCCTACCACCTGCCCACCGTCGATCTGGTTGCAAGCCGAAACAACAGTTCCAACGAAAACAACTACAGCATCGGATCGAATTACTGGACCAATTCCGTCGGAGTGCAACTCAATATCCCTATCTTTTCCGGTGGCCAGGTCAATTCCGCCGTGCGGCAGTCTCTTGCCAACTTGGACAAGGCTCGGCAACAACATGAAGCCGCGCGTCGACAACTCGATGTCAACGTCGCCAAGGAGTTCAGCGCCGTGACTCAAGGGGTGGCGCGCATCCGTGCGCTGGAACAAGCGTTGCGGTCGACCGAGCAAGCCCTGGTGTCGACACGCAAAGGCATACAGGCCGGCACGCGCAACACCGTCGACGTGCTGAACGCGGAGCAACAAGTAACCACTTCACGACTCGAGCTCGCGCAGGCGCGGGCCACCTATGCCGCGGCGCGCCTCAGGCTCAAGGTCGCAGCGGGCACCCTCACCGAGGCCGATATTGCCACGGTAAGCAGCTGGCTCTCCACGCCACTGTAATTTCTGACGCCCGATCATGGTTCGACAAGCTCACCACGAACGGGAGCTTGGGGCTCACCACGAACGGGAGCTTGGGGCTCACCACCAACGGAACACAATAACCCCGTTCGGCCTGAGCAGGATATTCGCCCGCAGGTCGAAAGGCGCTCACCCAGATGAACGTGCAACTCACCAACGTCATCACCGACATCACCGGCGAGACGGGCATGAAGATCATCCGCGCCATCGTTGCCGGCGAGCGCGACCGCAGGGTCCTCGCGCGGTTGAGGAACTACCGGGTACATGCCAGCACCGAGCAGATTGCCAAGGCGCTCGAAGGCCGCTGGAGCCGGGAGCACCTGTTCAGCCTCGCCCACGAGCTCAAAGCCTATGACTTTGCCACCGAGCAGATTGCCGGACTCGACACCGGGATCGAGGTGCTGCTCGACGCGATGCGTATCTTCGACAAGACGCCAGCGGCCAACGCCAACAAGGGACGCCGCAAGAACACCCGGCCTTTGACGGCAGGCTTGCACGCATT
>JAUYFI010000069.1 GCA_030691075.1 Sulfurisoma sp.
GGCTCGCTTCAAGAGTGCCACTGCCTGCCTGGAGGATATTGACTACCGGGCCAGTCGTAGTCTGGATCGGCGCTTGATCGCCAGCCTGGCCTCCGGCGACTGGATCCGCAACGCCCAGAATGTGATCCTGACGGGCAAGACGGGTTGCGGCAAGACGTGGCTGGCGTGCGCCTTGGGCAATCAGGCGTGTCGCCAGGGCTTCTCGGTCCAGTACGTCCGGCTTCCTCGCTTGTTCGAGGAGTTGCGGGTCGCACATGGCGATGGCAGCTTCGGCCGCCGTTTGGCGCAACTGGCAAAAACGGATGTCGTCATCATGGACGACTGGGGACTGACGCCCCTCGATCAGGCGGCCCGCTCGGATTTGCTCGAACTGCTCGATGACCGCGTCGGCACGCGCTCGACCATCGTCACCAGTCAGTTGCCGGTCAAACACTGGCACGAGTATCTGGCCGATCCCACCCTCGCCGACGCCATCCTGGATCGCCTTGTCCATCAGGCGCACAAACTCGATCTCAAGGGAGAGTCACTCCGAAAAAACAAAACGACTGACACCATCGGCTGATCACGAGTTACCCACCGCCGCCCGCCAGCCAGCCTGCTATAGAGGGAGCGCAGCCTGGCGGGCGTCCGTGGATAACTCTTCCGCCGTGCCAATCCGACACGATCGTGAACACCACGGCTACAATTCTCATCCCGCGCAACCTCACCTCGGCGACCGTTCACGTTCGACCGAAACAGGTGTTCACAATCAGCGAAATGCGCACGGTGGCTACCAGCCACCCGATTTACAGCAGTTTAAGGACTCAATCCCTGCTTCGAGTTGCACACGCTGAAGTTCATCGCCGAGGGCGATAGTGCGATCCTGATCGGTCCGCCCGGCACGGGCAAGAGTCATGTGGCCAAGGCCATCGCCTATGCGGCCGTTCGCTCCAGCCTGCGCGTGCTCTACGCCGAGGCCGATGAGGCCCTGGGTCGCCTCGCGTTCGCCGCCCCAGCCGAGAAGCGCAAACTGATGAAACCGTTCATCGATGCCGACCTCTTGGTCTTCGACGATCTGTTTCTCGCCCGCCGGCTCCCCCCGGAATGTGCCGATACCTTCCAATCCATCCTGCACCAGCGCTACAAGCTTCGGCGTTCTTCGCTGATCACGTCCAACCGGGTCATGGATGACTGGCACACGTTCCTCGGCGATGCCGCGCTGACCACCGCCGTTCTGGACCGCCTATTGCACCGCAGCGTGCTGGTCGAGTTTCGCGGCAAGAGCTATCGCCTCAAGGAAGCCGCCAGCCGCCTTGCCAAGGGTAACCATTCCGAGTAACAATCCAGCCTTTCCTGTCGTTCGCCCTGGGGGAATTTGACCCGGCCACAGATGGGGGAATTTGAAGTGGCCACCGGGGGCCCAACAAAGGCGCGTTTGTGATCATCTCAAGCTGACCCTCGCCGGCATCGGTCCGCCGCCAATCCTCCGCTTGCTCGGAAATCATGCAAACGGAATCGGCTAACTACGGTTTTTAGGATAAAAGCAGATTCAGCGTGTCCGCACTGCTCGAAATCGATGGCCTGGGAATCTCCTTCGGCGGCGTCAAGGCTCTGCATGATGTAAGCCTGACGCTGGCCGCCGGGGAGATCCTCGCGCTCATCGGTCCCAACGGCGCCGGCAAGACCACCGTCTTCAACTGCGTCTCGGGCCTCTATCATCCGCAGCGCGGCCGCATCCGGCTCGACGGTCGTGATATCCAGGGGCTGCGGCCGCACCGCGTCGCCGCCCGCGGCATCGCCCGCACCTTCCAGAACATCGAATTGTTCCGCCACATGAGCACGGTGGACAACCTGCTGCTCGGGCGCCACCTGCACATGCGCACCGGGGTTCTGTCCGGCATGGCGCTGTTCGGGCCGGCGAGCCCCGCCGCCCGCGAGGAGCTGCGCCACCGCGAGAAGGTCGAGCAGATCATCGACTTTCTCGACCTGCAGGCCGTGCGCGACCAGCGCGTCGGCGGCCTGCCCTACGGCGTGCAGAAGGTGGTCGAACTCGGCCGCGCGCTGGCCATGGAGCCGCGCGTGCTGTTGCTCGACGAGCCGGCGGCGGGCATGAACCTCGAAGAGAAGCAGGATCTGCGCATCTGGATCGAGGACATCGGCGCGATGTTCGGCATCTCCATCCTGCTGATCGAGCACGACATGCAGTTCGTCGGCGACCTCGCCGACCGCGTGATCGCCCTGAACTACGGCGAGCGCATCGCCGAGGGCACGCCGGCCGAAGTGCGCTCGCACCCGGAGGTGCTGAAGGCCTATCTGGGCGCCACGGACGCATGATGCCCCCCCACGCTCGCCCCACAGGGATTCCCTGCGGTCACAAACCCGGCTCGCTGCCCCCCACCCCCAGAGGGGGCAAGCCGCGCATGCCTCCTCGGGGCGGCCCGGCGGAAGCATGATGAGCGTTCTCCTGAAGCTCGCCAGCGTCGACACCTACTACGGACCGATTCAGGCGCTGCGTGGCGCCTCGCTCGAGGTCGGCGCCGGCGGCATCGTCGCCGTGCTCGGCGCCAACGGCGCCGGCAAGACGACGCTGCTGAAGACGGTGATGGGGCTGCTCGACGACCAGCCCGACAAGGGTACGATCCACTTCGACGGCCGGCCGATCCACGGCGCCCAGACCGAGGACATAGCGCGCCGGGGGCTGGCCTACGTCCCCGAGGGGCGGGAGGTGTTCCGCGAGCTGACGGTGCTGGAAAACCTGCGGGCCGGCGCCTACACGCGCCGCGACGACATCGCCGCCGACCTCGAGCGCATGTTCGGCCATTTTCCGCGGCTGCGCGAGCGGCGCGAGCAGTGGGCGGGCACGCTCTCCGGCGGCGAGCAGCAGATGCTGGCCATCGCCCGGGCGCTGATGGGCCGGCCGCGGCTGCTGCTGCTCGACGAGCCGTCGCTGGGCCTGTCGCCGTTGCTGGTGCGGGAGATATTCGTCATCCTGCGCGCCATCCACGCCGACGGGATGACCATCGTCCTCGTCGAGCAGAACGCGCACATGGCGCTGTCGGTCGCGGATCGCGCGCTGGTCATGGAGCGCGGCCGCTTCGTGCTTGACGGCACGGCGGCGGAGATTGCCGCCGACCCCGACGTGCAGGAGTTCTACCTCGGCATCGGCGCCGAGGAATCGGTCAGGGGGACGAAGCGCTACCGGCGCAAGAAGCGCTGGCGCTGACAGCCTGTCAGACGAAGGCGCCGTCGTAGGCGAGGTGGCCTTCGATCAGGGTGCAGCGTACGCGGCCCCTGAGGTCATGATGGTCCTGCCCGAGGAAGGGCGTGTTCTTGCCTTGGCTCTTCAGCGTTTCGCGGCCGATGCGGCAGGGTGCCCGCAGGTCGAAGACGCAGACGTCGGCGGCGCTGCCTACCGCCAGCGTGCCGGCGCCGATGCCGAGGATGCGCGCCGGGTCGGCGGTCACGCGCGCCAGCGCGGTGGCCAGCGGCAGCTTCATCTCGGCCGCCCATTTCAGTGTCAGCGGCAGCAGCAGTTCCAGTCCGGTGGCGCCGGGCTCGGCTTCATCGAAGGGCGCCTGCTTGGCGTCGTCGTCGACCGGCGTGTGGTCGGAACAGAGGGCGTCGATGGCGCCCGAGGCGAGGCCGGCGCGCAGGGCATCGCGGTCGCGGAGGCTGCGCAGCGGTGGATCGAAGCGGGCGTGGGGGTTGAAGAAACCGATGTCCTGGTCGCACAGGTGCAGGTGATGGACGGCGACGTCGCAGGTGACGGCAATGCCCGAGGCGCGCGCGGCGGCGATCATCTCGATGCCGTCGGCACTGGAGATGCGGGTCAGGTGCAGGCGCACGCCGGTTTCGCGCGCGAGGTGCAGGAGGGTGGCCAGCGCGATGGTCTCGGCCACCACCGGAATGCCGGCCAGGCCCAGGCGCGCCGAAATCTCGCCATCGTGGGCGACGCCGTTCTTCGCCAGATAAGGGTCCTGCGCCTGCAGCCACACCGAGAAACCGAAGGTGGCGGCGTATTGCATGGCGCGCATCAGCACCTGGGTGTCGAGCACGGGCGTGTTGGCCTGGCCGAAGGCGACGCAGCCGGCCTCGGCCAGTTCCGCCATTTCGGTCAGACGCTTGCCCTCAAGCTTCAGCGTCAATGCGCCGACCGGATAGACGTGGGAGAACTCGGGCCGCCGCGCGCGGTGCGTGAGCATTTCGACCAGGCCCGGTTCGTCGAGCGGCGGGTCGGTGTCGGGCGGGCAGGCCAGGCTGGTAATGCCGCCGGCCGCCGCCGCCGCCATTTCCGATTCGAGCGTGGCGCGGTATTCGAAACCCGGCTCGCGCAGCCGCGCCGAGAGGTCGACCAGGCCCGGGCAGACGATGCAGCCCGTGGCGTCGATGGTGGCGTTGGCTTCGAACCCTGCCGGCGCCGTGCCGCCATCCCCGCGGGGATTCCCTCCGGTCACGCCGACTATTTTGCCCTTGGCGATGAAGACGTCGGCGGCGCGGTCGATGCCGTTGGCGGGGTCGATGACGTGGCCATTCTTGATATGAATCTTCATATTGTCTCCGCAGGGCCGCCCCAAGGAGACAAGCGCCCCCCAGTGGGGGGCAGCGAGCCGGGTTTGTGACCGCAGGGAATCCCTGTGGGGCGAGCGTGGGGGGCCATTCGGTTAGCTCCCCGCCAGCATGCTCATCACCGCCATGCGCACTGCGATGCCGAAGGTCACCTGCGGCAGGATCACCGAGTGGGCGCCGTCGGCGACGGCGGAGTCGATCTCGATGCCGCGGTTCATCGGGCCCGGGTGCATGACGATGGCGTCGGGCTTGGCCAGGCGCAGCTTTTCCGGCGTCAGGCCGTAGTACTTGAAGTATTCCTGCGGGCTGGGCAGCAGCGCGCCCTGCATGCGCTCGTTCTGCAGCCGCAGCATCATCACCACATCGACGCCTTTCAGGCCTTCCTTCATGTCCTGGAACACGCGCACGCCCATGTCGGCGACGCCGGCCGGCAGCAGGGTGCGCGGGGCGATGACGCGGATCTCGGGTACGCCCAGCGTGCGCAGCGCGTGGATCTGCGAGCGGGCGACGCGCGAGTGGAGGACGTCGCCGACCACCGCCACCGTCAGCCGGGTGAAGTCTTTCTTGTAGTGGCGGATGGTGTACATGTCGAGCAGGCCCTGCGTCGGGTGGGCGTGGCGGCCGTCGCCGGCATTGACGACGCGGATGTGGCTGCGGCCGGTGGCGGCGAGGTGCTGGGCGATCAGATACGGTGCGCCGCTCGAGGCATGACGCACCACGAACATGTCGGCCTGCATGGCGGCGAGGTTGTCGACGGTGTCGAGCAGCGACTCGCCCTTGGCGGCGGAGGACGTGTTGATGTTGAGGTTGATGACGTCGGCGGAGAGACGCTTGGCGGCGATCTCGAAGGTGGTGCGGGTGCGCGTCGAGTTCTCGAAGAAGAGATTGAACACGCTTTTTCCCCGCAGCAGCGGCACCTTCTTCACCTCGCGTTCGGCCACCTCGGCGAAGGGCTCGGCGGTGTCGAGGATGGCCGAGAGGATTTCGCGCGACAGCCCCTCGAGGGTGATGAGGTGCTGCAACTCGCCGTGGGCGTTCAGCTGCGGATTGCGCTTCATCATTTCTCCGTGATCCGGAAGGAAAGCGCTTCGCCATCGTTGGAGTTGCGCTCCAGCACCAGCGTCTGGCTGGCCGGCAGCGTCAGTGCCTGCGGGCACCAGGTCGCGGCGACGGGCAACTCGCGGCCGCCGCGATCGACCAGCACGGCGAGATCGACCCGTGCCGGGCGACCGTAGTCGAACAGCTCGTTCAACGCGGCGCGGATGGTGCGGCCGGTGTAGAGCACGTCGTCGACGATGACGATGTGCGCGCCTTCGACGTCGAAGGGAATGTTCGAGGTCTTGGCGCCTTTGTGCAGGCCGCGCTGGTGATAGTCGTCGCGGTAGAAGGCGACGTCGATGCTGCCCAGCAGCGGCTTGATGCCGAGCTCGCGATGCAGCCGTTCGGCGATCCATGCGCCGCCGGTGTGGATGCCGACCAGGGCGGTTTGCGGCGTGATGGACGGGCGCATGGCGGCGGCCAGTTGCGCGCAGAGCGCGGTGGCGTCAGGCAGTGTGGGCATGTTGGAACCAGTCCTGCAGAATGAGGCGGGCGGCCTCGGCGTCGACCCGGGCCTTGGCGGATCGGTCGTGGCCTGGGCGTCCGGGCTTGAGTTGGCGCTCGGCTTCGACCGAAGTCAGGCGCTCGTCGACCAGTTCCACCGGCAGGCGGTAACGGCCTTCGAGCTGGTGGGCGAAGCGGCGGCTGCGCGCCGTCATCTCGTGCTCCGTGCCGTCGAGCGCCAGCGGCAGGCCGACGACGAGGCGCGCCGGCTGCCATTCGGCGATGAGCTTGCCGATGGCGGCGAAGCGCGCGTCGTTGGCGGGGGAATCGATGGTGGTCAGCGCGCGGGCCTCGCCCAGCAGGCCTTCGCCGATGGCGATGCCGATGCGCCGGGTGCCGAAGTCGAATGCCAGGACAAGCCCCCCACCCCCCGACCCCCGCCCCGGCGGGGGTGACGGGTGTTCGCCGCCCGCGGGCGGCTCCGCTTCGTACACTGCGCTCGCCTTGGGGCGAGCCGGCGGCGGGCGCTCAGGCATGGCCGGCGACTTCGGAAAGCGAGAGGAAATCGACGCCGAGCAATTGCATGGCGGCCGGCAGGCGTTCTTCCGGCGGCATGTCGAAAAGGATGCGCGGGTCGGCGGCGACGGTGAGCCAGGCGTTCTGCGACAGTTCCCATTCGAGCTGGCCGGCCGACCAGCCGGCGTAACCCAGTGTCACCAGCACCTCGCCCGGCTCGCCCGATTCACTCATCGACTGCAGGATGTCGCGCGAGCTGGTCAGGGCGATGCCGTCGTCGACCTTGAGCGTCGATTGCCAGCTGCCGATCGGACGGTGAAGAACGAAGCCGCGATCGGTCTGCACCGGCCCGCCGAAATACACTGGCATGGCGCCAAAGGCATGGCCGGTGGGCTCCAGCGGGATGTCGACACGCTCGAACAGCGTCGCCAGGTCCATGTCGGTCGGGCGATTGACCACGATGCCCAGCGCGCCCTCGGCGTTGTGCTCGCAGATGTAGGTCAGCGTGCGCGAAAAATTCGGATCGGCCATGGCGGGCATGGCGATGAGGAAGTGATGGGTCAGATTGACGCTGATGTCGGGGGGCTGGGTCACGGATTCATTTTATCCCGTTTCCCTTCCGCCACAATTCGCCGATGTCCCCGTGGCGCCCATCGTCCGCGATTCGCGCGCGGCGAGCAACAAGTCTCCCTGCCCGCGAGGGCGGGGCTGGGGGTGGGTGAGCCTACTTTTTGATATAGCCGGCGATCAGCCTGAGCAGTTCTTCCTCGTCGTAGGGCTTGCCGAGGTAGTGGTTGACGCCGATTTCCATCGCGTAGTTGCGGTGCTTGTCGGCGATGCGCGAAGTGATCATGATGATCGGCACGCCGCGCGTGCGCTTGTCGGCGCGGACGTTGCGGGTGAGGTCGAAGCCGTCCATGCGTGGCATTTCGATGTCGACGAGCATGACGTCAGGCACAACCTCGGAGAGCTGCTCGAGGGCATCGACGCCATCCTTGGCGGTGATGACGTGGTAGCCCTCGCGCGCCAGCAGACGGCCGGTGATCTTGCGTACTGTCAGGGAATCGTCGACCACCATCACCGTCGGCGTCGCCGCGACGACGGCTTCCTCGGTGACGCACTGCATCGTTGCCTGTGTCAGCGACACCGGCAGGGCTTCGCGGCTGGCCAGGGCGATCGGGTTGATGATCAGCGCGACCTCGCCGTCGGCGAGCACGGTGGCGCCGGCAATGCCGATGACCCGCGCCAGCTGCGGGCCGATGTTCTTGACGACGACCTCTTCGTTGCCGAGCAGGGCATCGACCTCGAGCGCGATACGCTGCGAGCCGCCCTTGAGCAGCATCAGCCAGTGGCGCCGCGCCGGCTGCGGCTGGGCGCCCGTGTCGCCGAGCAGGCGGGTGATGTAATGCCAGGGGTAGCGGTTGCCGAGCCAGTCGGTGCCGCCCTGCTCGCGGATGAGCGCGAGCGGCTCGGGCTTCATTTCGTTGACCTGCTCGACCATGGTCGAGGGAATCGCATAAACGTGGCTGCCCGAGCGCACCAGCACTGCCTGGGTCACCGCCAGCGTCAGCGGCAGGTAGATGCGAAAGCGGGCGCCGCGGCCCGGGTCGGACTCCATCTCGATGCGGCCGCCGAGGCTGGCCGTCTCGTTCTTGACCACGTCCATGCCGACGCCGCGGCCAGCGACCTCGGTTACAACCGTGGCGGTCGAGAAGCCGGGCTGTAAGATCATGCCCATGACACGTGCGTCGTCGGCCGCCTCGGCCGCGCCGATCAGGCCGCGCTCGACAGCCTTGGCGTGGATGCGGGCAAGGTCGAGGCCGGCGCCGTCGTCGCTCATTTCGATCAGCACTTCATTGCCGGCTTGCGCCAGCGTCAGCTGGATCTCGCCAATCTCCGGCTTGGCCGCCGCGACGCGGCCCTCGCGGCCCTCGAGGCCGTGGACAACGGCATTGCGCAGCAAGTGCTCGATCGGCCCGGTCATGGCCTCGAGCACCGAGCGGTCAAGCTCGGTCTGGCCGCCATGGATGTCGAGGTTGGCGCGTTTGTCGAGTTCCTTGGCGGTCTGGCGCACGACACGGTAGAGGCGTTCGGCCACCGAGTTGAACGGCACCATGCGCACGCTCATCAGCGCCTGCGATAGCTCGCGATTGAGGCGCGACTGGGCAACCAGCGCGGCGGCGGCGTGGTCGAGGTTGCGCAGCAGGCCGTGCTGCACCGTGGAGACATCGTTTACGCTCTCGGCCATCATCCGCGTCAGTTCCTGAAAACGGGTGAAGCGGTCGAATTCGAGCGGGTCGAAATTGATGTCGTGTGCCTGCGCCTCGGTGAACTGGGACTGAATCTGTGACTCGGCCTGAATCTCGATCTCGCGCAGTTGGCCGCGCAGGCGGATGACGTTCTCGGTCAGGTCCATCAGCGCCGCCTTGACGGTGCGCATCTCGCCCTCGATGCGGGCGCGGGCGATGGCCATTTCGCCGGCATCGTTGACCAGCTTGTCGACGAGGTCGGCGCGCACGCGCAGGCTGGGCCGCGCCAGGGTTTCCTCGGCCGGTTCCGCAGCGACCGGCGTCACGCCAGCGTCGGGGGCGACCCCGGGCTCGATGGCGTCGACATTACCGAAGCGCCGCAGCTTGTCGATCAGCATGGCACCGCGGTCGTAGGCGGCTTCGACCTCGTCAAGGAAGGCGGGGGTGATGTCGCTCGAGACCTCGATGCGCGTCTCGAGGCCGTGCACGACTTCGCCGATGCTCATCGCGCCGGCCATGCGCGCGCTGCCCTTCAGGGTGTGCAGCAGGCGCCGCAGCTGGTTGGAGATATCGACGTCGCCGGGCCGCTCGCGCCAGTTGCGCAACTCGTTGCCGATCTCGCGCATCAGGTCCTGCGATTCCTCGAGGAAGAAGGGCAGCAACTGCGCGTCGAGGTCGTCGCGCAACCGCAACTGGCGGCGCTCCTCTTCTTCGCCTGCCTGATGCTCGGCGGCCGACTCCGGCGGCTTTTCGGCCGGCGGCGTGGTAACCGGCTCGAGGACCGGAACCTCTTCCGCCGCCGCGGGCGTGGGCACTTCGGTAACGCGCGGCGGCATCAGTCCGTCGATCTCCACCGTCAGTCCGACTTCCGGCCCCGGCAGTCGCAATTCGGCAATGGCGCCAATCATGCCATCGAGGGCACCGACGGCGCGCGCCAGCAGCATGCGCCCTGCTTCGTCGGTGGCCGCGCCGGCGGCCATCAGGCGGCCGAAGGCGAGTTCCAGCGCATGCGCGACACCCTGCACAGCCTGCAGGCCGGTGGTTGCGGAAATGCCACCGAGCGTGTGGGCGACGCGCAACAATTCGCGGTCGATGCCGTTGTTGATTGCCAGTCCCGCCCGCAGCCTGGCCACATGACCACGTGCCTCGGCAAGATAGAGATCGTAAAGTGTCCGCGCGATTTCCAGGTCGCCGACCATGATGGTCTCGGACAGTACGGGCTCGACCGGCGCGACTTCATCCACCGCGACGGGTTCTTCTGCCACGGGCTCGACCGCCGTCTCTTCCGGGCCGGCCGGTAGTTCCTCGGCAATGGCGGTAGCCTCGGGCAAGGCCTCTTCGTCGCCGAGCAGCCGCTCGCATTGGGCCTTGATCTCGGCCGCGTCGCGCCAGGCGCCACCACCGGCCTCAAGTTGGGCCACCCAAGCGTGGAACAGCGTGTGGGCGGCATCGAGCATCGCCAGCAGCGGCGGCGAGGCGAGCTCTTCCTGCTGCAGCCACTTGTTGAGCGTCTGCTCGACCGCCCAGGCGGCCTCGCCGAGATCGGTGAGGCCGACCATGCGGCCGCTGCCCTTGAGGGTATGGAAGCTGCGCCGCAGCGTGGTCAGCGTCTCGCGATCATGGAGCTGGCTGGCGAGCCGCGGCAGGTTGGCGGCAATGGCAGCCAATACCTCGTGTGCTTCCTCGAGGAAGATCGAGAGCAGCTCGGCGTCGACTTCGGCGCTGCTGGCCTCGGCCAGGCGCGCGGTCTCGGCCGACGGCGCGGTCGGCGCGACTTTCTCGACGGTCGCCTCGAGTGCGGCCTCGATGACCGTTGGTGTCTGCTCGGTCTCGATCGCCGCGATGGCGGCGCTGGCCTGCTCGGCGAGTTCGTGGTCGGCGACGAGTTGGGCGTCCTCGCGCAGGGCCTCGAGATTCTGCTTGAGCTCCTCGCGCAGTTCGCCTTGCGCCTCCCGCGGCGCGGTCTTGAGCTGGGCGGCAAGGATCTGCGTCTGCGTCAGTGCCTTGCTGATTTCCTGCTCGGCGCTCGGTGCCGCCATCTCCGCGGTTGGTACGATGGCCGGGGCGGGATTGAGGATGGCATCGATGTCGGCCGGGCCGAACTGCAGCTTCTCGACGAAGAAGCCGAGGCCGGAAAGCTTGGCGGCGACGTCCTCGAAGTCGGCCTGGTGCGGCATGGACATCTCGTCGCGGAAGGTCGCGATGCGGACCCCGCATTCGCGCAGCACTTCGACGGCGCGATCCTGGCCGAGCACCGTGAGCGCGCCGGTGATCTGGTTCAGCGGCTTGGCCAGCTGAGCCAGCTCGGCGCGCTGGGCCGGGTTGCGGAAGAAGGCGTCCAGCGTCTGCTCGACCACGGCGAGGCTGACCAGGATCTCCTTGACTACCTGATGCATCAGCAGCCGTTCCTGCGCCCGCCGCGAGATTTCGTCGAGCTGGGGGGTCTCCAGCGCCGACAGGGTCTCGCCGCGCAACAGCGCGGACAGGCGGCCGGCGACGGTATCGACCTGGTGGCCGAATTCGGCTCCGACCTCGGGAAAGTGTTCGAGCGTGCTTTCGAGCAGCAGCAGCGCGGTGGCGAGCTCGAGCGCGTCGGCATCGCCGTGGCGGCCGGGGGTGGCGGCCAGGGCATCGGCGGTTTCCTGGATCGCCGCGGCCAGGCGGGTGACCTCGGGCTGGCCCAGTTCGCCGACGCGGGCGACGAGCTGCGCCGCGCCGTCGCGGAACTGCGCCAGGGCCGAGGTCGTGCCGGCACAGAAGCGGTTCCAGTGATCCTTGGTGGTCGCCAGCAGGTCGCGGCTGGCGCGCAGTACCGGCTTGAGCGGGGTAATGTCCTGGGTCTCGCCCACCTTCGGAATAAGGCCGTCGAGGCGATAGGCGGCGCGCACGCATTCGAGATGGTCGCTGCCGCGCGGAGCCCGGGCGACGTGATAGAGCACGTCGCGCATCAGGCGGTCGGCCACGGTGCCCGAGCCCTCGAGCGCCTTGCGCAACTGGGCCTCGATGCGGCCGCATAGTTTCCTGACGCGGACGTCGGCCTCGATGCCGCCCCCGGCCAGGGCATCGAAGAAGGCCATGGCCACCCACCAGAAGGCGCGACTGGCCGGCTGCACCTGGGTCATCTCGATCATGGCGACCGCGAGGCGCATTTCGGCCGTACCCCGGGGATCGGCCTTGAGCCACTTCAGCAGGCCGCGCTGGAAGCCCAGTCGCGCTGCCTTGATCCGTGCCTCCAGTGCCGCGGGGGCGAGCGGCGCCGGCTCCTTCTCGCGCCGCGGCGGGCGCAGCGTCAGGTCGGGGAAGAACAGTTCGCTCGGCTCGGGCTCGGGCAGACCGCGCGCCACGGCGAGTTCGCGGTAGATCGGGAGCAGCCGCAGCGCCTGGTCGGGGCGGCCGTCGACGAGATCGTCGAGGTAGTGACGGATGGCGGCGAGGCCCTTGCGTCCGGCCTCGGCGGCTTGGGGCGAGGCCTTGATCGAAGCGTCCTCGAAACCGGCAAGCAGCGTCTCCAGGGTCTCGGCGAACTGCGTGACGCCATCGAGACCGACGATGGTCAGGGCGCCGCGCGCCTGGCGCAGCTGGTTACGCGCCTGGCCGATTTGCGCCGCCTCGCGGCTGGCGGCGAACTGGCCGAGCGCCTCGCCCGCGCGCTCGAGCGCGAGGTCGATCTCGCCCTTGACCCAGGTCAGCGGGCCGATGTCCAGTTCCGTCGCCATGTTCATGGTTGGAAGACCGTGCGAGTTCGACCTCAGACCTTGAAGCCCGCGACCGAGCCCTTGAGTTCCACCGCCAGGTTGGCCAGCTCGCCAATCGACACTGCCGTGCGCTTGGTGCCGTCCGTGGTCCGGTCGGTCACCTGGCGAATGCCTTCCATGGCCGTGGCCACGCCGGTGGCAACGCCCGCCTGGTGCTGGGTGTCGGTCGATATCTTGGCAATCAGTTCGGCCAGCGTCTTCGACACGTTGGAGATTTCGTCCAGCGCCTGGCCGGCGGCGTCCGACAGCTTGGCGCCCTCGACCACGCCCTGGGTCGAGTATTCCATGGCCGAGACGGCGTCGTGGGTGTCCGCCTGAATGGTCTTGACGATGGCCGCGATCTGCTTGGTCGCCTCGCCGGAGCGTTCGGCCAGCCGCTGCACTTCTTCCGCCACCACCGTGAAGCCGCGGCCCGCCTCGCCGGCCGATGCCGCCTGAATGGCGGCGTTGAGCGCCAGCACGTTGGTCTGCTCGGTAATGTCCGAGATCAGTTCCACGATCTCGCCGATCTCCTGCGAAGATTCGCCGAGGCGCTTGATCCGCTTCGAGGTTTCCTGGATCTGGCCGCGAATTTCGTTCATGCCCTTGATCGAGTTTTCCACCGCTTCGGCGCCCTTCTGCGCGGCCTCCAGCGACTGGCGCGCCACGCGCGCCGACTCGAGCGCGTTGCCCGAGACTTCGCTCATCGACTGAGCCATCTCGAGCACCTGCTCGCTGGCCTGCTGAATTTCGTGCGACTGGCGTTCGGTGGCTTCGAGCAACTGGCTCGAGGTGGCCTGCGCGGCTTCCGATGCCGTGGCCACCTGACCGGCGGCTTCGTTGATTCGCCGCACCAGCACCGACAGTTCTTCGATGGTGTAGTTCACCGAGTCGGCGATGGCGCCGGTCACGTCCTCCGTCACCGTGGCGCGCACCGTCAGGTCGCCGTCGGCGAGGTCGCCCATTTCGTTCATCAGGCGCAGAATGGCCTCCTGCGTCGCGTCCTTGGCTGCTTCTGCCTCGCGCCGCTGCCGCTCCGATTCCTGCCGGCGGAAGTAGGTATCGTCGTTAAAGACCTTGAGCATCAGCACCAGAAGCACCAGCACCAGCGAGCCGGACACAATGACGATGCCGGTGGCGAATGCGCCCTCGGTGCGCGCACCGACCGCCTGGAACAACCCCTCGGTCTCACTGGCCAACAGTTCGGCCTGCGGTTGCAGCTTGGCGCCGCCGGCCTTGGCTTCGTCGAGTTCCGGAATGCTGGCCGCGATTTCCCCGCCGGCGGCCCCGATGTCGCCGAGCGCCTTTTCCAGGGCTTCACGGGCGGGGCCATCGACGGACTTGGCCGCGACATCCGCCTGCTGGAACACCGTTGTGAGGTCGTTCTTGAGCACTTCGACGGCCTGCAGGTGCAGGGGTGCCGGTAGCAGCAGGACGGCGCGGGCGCGCCTCGACACGGCGGTGGCGTTCTTCGCTATGTCAGTCAGGGCGGGAGTCGCCGCGGCGAGCTTCGCGATCGCGGTGGCGGCGGCACCCGTCTTGTCCGAGGCGGCGGCAAGCCCCTTGAGCGCCTTTTCCTTGGCGAGCACCGCAGCCAGCGACTTGTCCAGCGTTTTCCAGACATCGGCGACCTTGTCGACCCCGGGGCGCAATTCCTCATCGACGGCGGCGGCATCGAAACCTGACTCGTTGCCGCCCGCGGTCAGCAGGCCAAGCAACTTCTCGAAGCGCGTGCGGCCTGTCTGCATCGCGGCAAAATCGGTGGCCGAACCCTGGGTCGTCACCCGAATCGCGCCTTTGCCGAGCACCTGGGAAAATACCCGCATTTCGGCGATGATGGCGCGGTGGGTGTCGCGAATCTCGCTGCTGCGGATTTTCTGCGACAACACGAACACCAACAGCACCAGAAAGAAGAAGGCGGCGGCGCCGAGAATCTGCAGCTGCATGTCAGCCGACTGGTGGCCGATCAGCGGTAGCTTGCCGTGGCCGCGTCTGTCCTGGTCGGATACCGCGGCCGGCATGGCCGACACTCCGTCAAGTACGGTGGCCTCATGTGACGCCCGCTGGCGGCGGTCGAAGGTCGGTAGCTTGAAGGGCAGATTAAAGGCCATGGCAATTCCTCTGGTGCATGTGGCGCGTGAATGGAGGCGAGGTCGGTGTCGGTTCGATCAGGTCGCGATATTCAGGAATTCGGGATCTTCCAGCAGTGGCTTGATGCGCAGCCGGATCCACAGCTGGCCGGCGGCGTCTGTGTAGCGTGTCCCGTTCCATGGCGCGCCGTTCTGGGGCACCGAGTCTTCCCGCAGTTGGCCGAGACTCTTGAGGCCGAGCGTGCGATTGACCAGCAGCGCGCTGTTGATGCCGTGACGCGCGCCGATCAGCAGCAGGCGAGCGTCGCTGTTGCGCGGCGTGGCCTCACCGCCGCGAAACGCGGAAAAGTCGACCACGCTGTAGAGCGCGCCGCGTACGCTGGCCACCCCGGCAAACCAGGGCTTGGTCAGCGGCACGCTGGTCAGCGACGGCAAGGGCAGGACTTCGCCGGAATCGGAAAGCTCGAGCAGACAGTGGTCCCTGCCCGAAACGATGCCCAGCAGCGCCTGCGCCGCATGACCGCGTCGGGCGGAGGCGAGTCGCTCGGACAGGCCGGCCTGAAACTCCCGCAGACTGATTCGGCGTCTTGCCATGCTCCGGTATTCGGTCCTTAGCCCAGCGCCGCGATCTTGGCCAGCAACGCGGCCTGGTTGACGGGCTTGACCATGTAGTCGTGGGCGCCCTGGCGCATGCCCCAGATCTTGTCGGTCTCCTGGTCCTTGGTGGTGCACATGATGACCGGGATGCGCTGCGTTGTCGGCTCGCGCGCGATGGTACGAGTTGCCTGGAAGCCGTTCATTCCGGGCATGACGACGTCCATGAGGATGAGGTCGGGCAACTGCTCCTTGGCCACGGTGATGGCCTGCTCGCCGCTCTCGGCCGTGATGATGTGAAACCCGTTTTTGGTCAGGAGATCGGTGAGGACATGGCGCTCGGTGGGCGAGTCATCGACGATGAGAATCTTCTTGATGGGCATCGGGTCTCCTTGGAAGGTTTATGAGACGGCGCGCACGGCGTGGGCCGCCACTGTTTTAATAAGACTTTCCTTGGTGAATGGCTTTGTCAGGTATTCGTCGGAGCCGACCATGCGTCCACGCGCGCGGTCGAACAGGCCGTCCTTGGACGAGAGCATGATCACGGGGGTGCCGGCGAAACGGGGGTTTTTCTTGATCAAGGCGCAGGTCTGGTAGCCGTCGAGGCGCGGCATCAGGATGTCGCAGAAAATCACGGCCGGCGGGTTATCGGCGATCTTGGCCAAGGCGTCAAAGCCATCCTCCGCCACCAGCACCTGGCAGCCGGCCTGCACCAGAAAGATTTCGGCACTCTTGCGGATAGTGTTCGAATCGTCGATCACCATCACCTTGACGCCTTTCAAATCACCCAAGTCGGACAACTGCCACGCCTCCCCTTTGCTTCTTTCGCCGCTTTCCCGGCGTCCATGCGTCGGTTTTGGGTGAATATACATCAACCAGACCTGAATCATCTCAAAGGCGAAATGGCGCGGCACGGCCAAGTTGTGAACGGCATGTCCCGTCCACGCCCGCGGATCGGGCACATTCAGGTCTTGCAGACGGGCGTTGCGCTCATCGCGGGGCGAACGTGGCAACAGCGGCAGTCGGGTTAGAATCGACACATCCTATCGTACCCAGCCGCCCGCGCGCATGCCGAAGTTAACCACTGCCCCGGAATTGTTGCCGCCGATGGTGCTGAGCTTTGCGGCTTCCGATCCCACCGGCGGCGCCGGCATGCAGGCCGATCTGCTGACGCTGGCCAGCCTGGGCTGTCATCCGCTCTCGGTTATTACGGCGCTGACGGTGCAGGACACCGCCGGCGTCGAGGCAGTTCTCGCCATCGACGCCGGCTGGGTGGCCGACCAGGCGCGCGCCCTGCTCGAGGACATGCCGGTGGCCGCCTTCAAGCTCGGCATGCTCGGCAGCGTCGAGGCCATCGCCGCCATTGCCGAAGTGCTCTCCGATTACCCCGACATTCCCCGCGTGCTCGACCCGGTGCTGACCTCGGGGCGCGGCGATGCGCTGGCCGACGAGGAAATGATCGAGGCCATGATCGAGCTGCTGCTGCCGCAGACGACCATCCTCACCCCGAACAGCCTGGAGGCGCGGCGCCTCGCGCTGGACGAGGACAACGAGGCCGACGCCCCGGATCTGGCCGAATGCGCGCGGCGGTTGATCGTCGCCGGCTGCGACCATGTCCTGGTCACCGGTACGCACGAGGGCACACCGCAAGTCATCAATACGCTCTACGGCTCGCACGGCGCGGTGCGCAGCGACACCTGGGCGCGCCTGCCCGGCAGCTATCATGGCTCGGGCTGCACGCTGGCCTCGGCCATCGCCGCCAATCTCGCCATGGGGCTCGATATCGGCGAGGCGGTGCGCGATGCCCAGGAATACACTTGGCAGACGCTGGCGGCGGGCTTCCGTCCCGGCATGGGTCAGTACATTCCGGATCGATTCTTCTGGGCGCGGGAGGGTGGAGATGAGCAAGACCAATAAGACGCTGAGAGGCCTTTACGCCATCACGCCGGCGGACAATCTGCTGCCGCGTCTGTCCACGCTGGTCGGTCTGGCGCTCGAGGGCGGCACCCGCCTGGTGCAGTACCGCAACAAGGATGCACCGATGCCGCAGAAGCGTTCGCAGGCGGCGGAGTTGCTGCGCATCTGCCATGCTCATGACGCCAAACTGATCGTCAACGACGACGTCTGGCTCGCCATCGAGATCGGCGCCGATGGAGTTCATCTCGGCCGCGCCGACGCCGACGCGGTAATGGCGCGGCAGGCGCTCGGTCCCAAGCGGCTGCTCGGCGTTTCCTGTTACGACGACATCGAGTGCGCGGTGATGGCCGAGGCGGCCGGCGCCGACTATGTGGCGATCGGCAGCATGTTCGCATCGGTGACCAAGCCCAGGGCCACGCGCGCACCGCTCGATCTGATCACCGAAACCAAGCGCCGGGTGAATGTGTCGGTGGTGGCTATCGGCGGCATCAAGCTGGAAAACGCGTCCGAAGTGCTTGCCGCCGGCGCCGACATGGTGGCGGTGGTCAGCGATCTCTTCGACGCCATGGACATCAAGGGCCGCGCGACGGCCTTCCAGAAACTTTTCGACAGAGACAGATAGTGAACGCAATGACTCGCAACGAAGAACTTTTCAGCCGCGCCCAGAAAACCATCCCCGGCGGCGTCAACTCCCCCGTGCGCGCCTTCCGCTCGGTCGGCGGTACGCCACGTTTCTTCACTCGTGGCGAGGGCGCCTACGCATGGGACGCCGACGGCAAGCGTTATATCGACTACGTCGGGTCCTGGGGGCCGCTGATCCTCGGCCACGCCGATCCCGACGTGGTGCGCGCGGTGCAGCAGGCGGCGGCGCGGGGCTTGTCGTTCGGCGCGCCGACCGAGGCCGAGATCGACCTGGCCGAACTGCTGATCAAGCGGGTGCCGAGCATGGAACTGGTGCGGCTCGTTTCTTCGGGCACCGAGGCGACCATGAGCGCGATCCGCCTGGCGCGCGGCCACACCGACCGCGACATGATCATCAAGTTCGAGGGCTGCTACCACGGCCACGCCGACAGCCTGCTGGTCAAGGCCGGTTCCGGCGCGCTGACCTTCGGCAACCCATCCTCGGCCGGCGTGCCGCCCGACCTCGCCAAGCACACGCTGGTGCTCGACTACAACGACGCCGCCGAACTGGCCCACGTTTTCCACCAGCACGGCCGCGACATCGCCTGCGTCATCGTCGAGCCCGTGGCCGGCAACATGAACCTGATCCGGCCGACGCCGGAATTCCTCAAGGCCATGCGCCACCTCTGCGACCAGCACGGCGCGCTGCTGATCTTCGACGAGGTGATGACGGGCTTCCGCGTCGGTGCCGGTAGCGCCCAGGGCCTGTTCGGCATCACACCCGACCTATCGACATTCGGCAAGGTCGTCGGCGGCGGCCTGCCGCTGGGCGCCTTCGGCGGCCGCCGGGACGTGATGGAAAAGATCGCGCCGCTCGGCCCGGTCTATCAGGCCGGTACGCTCTCGGGTAACCCGCTGTCGGTCGCGGCGGGACTGGCGACGCTGAAGAAAGTGATGCAGCCCGGTTTTTACGAGGCGCTGACGACGAAGACGAAATCCCTCGTCGACGGTCTGGCGGCGGTGGCGAAGAAGAAAAACGTGAAATTCCGCGCCCAGTCCGTCGGCGGCATGTTCGGTCTCTATTTCTCCGAGGTCGTGCCGACCTCGTACGACGAAGTGATGGCCTGCGACAAGGACGCCTTCACCCGTTTCTTCCACGCCATGCTGGAAAAGGGCGTGTACCTGGCACCCTCGGCCTTCGAGGCCGGCTTCGTTTCCAGTGCGCATTCGGATGCCGACATCGCCGCGACGATCGCGGCGGCGGAGGCCTGCTTCTAGGAAAGTTGGCGCTGGCGATACGGCGCACGGTCAATTCGTCCGCCATTTGTCAGGCTTATTGCATGTCATCGGGGATCGAACGCTTCGCGCAACTAGGCATCTCCGACCCATTGTTGCTGGGACTGGAGGATGCCGGCTACGAGCAGCCCTCGCCGCTGCAGGTCGCCTGCATTTCGCCTTTGCGAGCCGGCCGCGACCTCATCGGTCAGGTTCAGCCCGGCGCCGGGAAGACTCTGGCTTTTGTTCTGCCGTTGCTGGAAAAGATCGATCCGACCGAGCACCGTCCTCAGGCCATGGTGCTGACGCCCACCCATGACATCGCAGTGCACGTGGCCGAGGTCTGTCAGCGTTGCGCGCGGCACCTGCCGGACTTTCACGTGCTGCCGATCCACGGCGGCGAAGGCCTGATCGTTCAGCAGCGCCAGATGAAGCGCGGCGTCCATGCGGTGATCGGCACGCCGTGCTGGGTAATCGATCATGTCGAAGGCAAGCGGCTGAGCCTTGATGGGCTCAGGATGTTGGTGCTCGATGATGCTGACGACATGCTGCGCATGGGTTTCGGCCAGGACATCGATTGGATTTTTGCCCACGTGCCGCCGCAGTGCCAGACGGTCGTGTTCTATGCCTTCCTGCAAGAACAGGCGCGACGCCTGCTGCAACGCCACCTGCATGCCCCGCTGCGGCTGCCGCTGCTGCCACCGACCCCGGCTGCCGCCATTCCGGGCATGCGCCAGCGTTACTGGAAAGTCGGGCGGGCGCACAAGCTGGGTGCGCTGGCGCGGTTAATCGAGGTGGAAGCCGAACTCGACGCCGCTCTGGTGTTCGTCCATACTCGCACCGCCGCCGCCGAGTTGGCGGAACTGCTGGCGGCCCGCGGTTACGGCGTGGTGGCGATCGACGGCGAGATGCCGGTAGCGTGGCGCGACGCCGCCGTGGCGCGCCT
Organism: Sulfurisoma sp.; assembly: GCA_030691075.1. Classification (GTDB taxonomy): domain Bacteria; phylum Pseudomonadota; class Gammaproteobacteria; order Burkholderiales; family Rhodocyclaceae; genus Sulfurisoma. The sequence goes on from JAUYFI010000069.1 coordinate 20,030, forward strand.
GAAAAACCGCGAAATCGACATTGTCGTCACGACCGACCTGGCGGCGCGCGGCATCGACGTGGCGCGCATCAGCCATGTCATCCACTACGACATGCCCTGCGACACCGACTCCTACCTTGAACGCATCAGCCACGTCGGCCCACGCGGCACTGCCATCCTCCTGGTTGCGCCGTACGAGATACCCATGTTTATCGGCCTCGAGCACTCGATCGGCCAGCCCATCCCGGAACTCGCCCTGCCGGAACGCCCGCGTGGCCGCTGAGACGCTTGCTGCCCGCCGCCGCGGCGAACTACCTGAGCCAGCCCTTCTTGCGGAAATACCAGAACGGCAGGGCCACGGAGACTGCCATCAGCGCCAGCGAGAACGGATAGCCGTATTCCCAGCTCAACTCCGGGAACCAGCTCTTGAAGTTCATGCCGTAGATGCTGGCGATCAGCGTCGGCGGCAGCATGGCCACGGAAGCCACGGAGAAGGTCTTGATGATCTTGTTCTGGTTGATGTTGATGAAGCCGACGGTGGCATCCATCAGGAAGTTGATCTTGCCGAAGAGGAAGGACGTGTGGCCGTCGAGCGACTCGATGTCGCGCAGGATCTGGCGCGCATCCTCTTGCTGCTTGGGCGAAAGGAAGCGGCTGCGCAGCAGAAAGGAGAGCGCGCGGCGGGTGTCGAGCACATTGCGGCGGATGCGACCGTTGAGGTCCTCCTCGCTGGCGATGGCGGCGAGAGTCTTGGCCGCCTCGGCGTCGGTGACCTCGTGGCCGAGTACCCGCTTGCCGACCTTCTCGAGCCCGGCATAGACGTCCTCGAGCGCGTCGGCCGAGTATTCGGCATCGGCGGCATATAGGTCGAGCAGCACGTCCATGCCGTCCGTGACGTAGCCGGGCTGGGTACGCGCGCGCAGGCGCTGCAGGCGAAAGACCGGCAGTTCCTCCTGCCTCACCGAGAACAGGATGTCTTGGTGCAGGATGAAGGCGACCGCGACGTTGCGCGACTCCTTGTCGGTATCGAGCAGGAAGTCCGAGTGCAGATGGACCTCGCCGTTGTCGTCGACATAGAAGCGCGCGCTGGCTTCGAGGTCGGTCAGTTCCTCCGGGTCCGGCAGGTCGAGGCCGTAGTGCTTGCCGACCCAGGCGCGGACGAAGGGCGAGGGCGCGACGAGATCGACCCAGATCGGCTTGACGTTGGCGAGATCGGCGCGACTGTCGATCTGCACCTGGCTGAGCCGGCCATTACGCAGTTCGAAGGCATTGAGCATGTTGCGCACGCTGGCGTAGGGACGGGCGCCGACCAGTTCCTCGCGCACGTCGTCCGAAACGATCTCGAGGATGCCTTCGCAGCGCGCCTCGTCAACCTGCTGCCACGTCGCCAGCCTATCCTCTTCCGGCAGGGTTTCGAGGATGCGGGCGATGTTCGACGGGTCGAGCCGGCCCAGCAGCCGCTGCAATTCGACGAGGTGCTGCTTGTGCACGATGTCCTGGACCAGTTCGTGGCGGGGCATGTCCTGGCGATGGACGAGATCCTCGACGCGGCGATGACGTGACAGCAGCAGCTGCACCTCGCTGAGGTGCTGCTCCAGGGGGTCTTCGGCGCGGGGGCGGACGTCGAGGGGCTCGGTCATGGCAAGGGCCGGAAAGCGCGGATTCTACCCTCGGGGCGCCATTCAAGGCACCTCGGAATACTGCATGCGGCCGAGGATCAGCTGGGTGCGGCCGCTGACGTAGGCGGAGTACGGATTCTTCTCGAAGCGGCGCGGCGCTGGCAGCATGACGGCCAGGCGTGCCGCCTGTTCGGCACCGAGCGCCGCTGCCGTTGTGCCGAAATAGCGCCTTGCCGCCGCCTCGGCGCCGAACAGGCCCTCGCCCCACTCGACGACGTTGAGATAAACCTCGAGGATGCGCCGCTTGTCCCAGAACAGCTCGATCCAGACGGTGATCATGGCTTCCTGGGCCTTGCGCCACGGCGTCTTCGAGGGTGAGAGGAACAGGTTCTTGGCCAGTTGCTGGGTGATGGTCGAGCCGCCGGCGACGACCTTGCCCTTCTTCTGGTTCTTCTCGATGGCCTTCTGGATGCCCTCCCAGTCGAAGCCCTCGTGGTCGACGAACTTGTCGTCTTCGGCGGCTATTGCCGCGCGCTTGAGATGGTTCGAGATCTTTGCGTAGGGAATCCACTGGTGGCGCAGGACGGCCCTGGGGTTCTTCTCGCGCAACTCGTCGAGGCGCTGACTCATGAAGCTGGTCATGCCCGGATCCACCCATTTCCACCAGATCACCCAGCCGACATACCAGCCCTGCCATAGCGCGGCGAGCAGCAGCAGCGCCAGTAAACCGCGCTTGAGCCAGGGTGGGGCAGGCTTCATTCGTTTCTGAGTAGCGCGAGTACAGGCGCCGTCTCGGGGCGCACGCCGCGCCAGACGAAGAAGGCTTCGGCCGCCTGCTCGACCAGCATGCCGAGGCCGTCGGCCACCGTGGCACCCGCCGCGCGGGCCTGCGCCATGAAGGGTGTCTCGCGGCCGTAAAGCATTTCATGGGCGAGGCAGCCGGGGGCGAACAAAAAAGTCGGCAGTGGCAGCACGGCGTCGCTGAGTCCCGCCGAGGTGGCGTTGATGACGATGTCGAACGCGCGGCCGGCCAGCGCCTCGAAGCCGCCGCCATCGACCTTGAACGTGGCGGCGAGTTGTTCCGCCCGGGCTGCCGTGCGATTGGCGATGAAGATCGCGGCGGGCTGTTGCTCCAGCAGCGGCAGGATCACCCCTCGCGCCGCACCGCCGGCGCCGACGATCAGGATGCGCCGGCCGGCGAGGGTGACGCCGAGGTTGTGCGCGATGTCGCGCACCAGTCCGGCGCCGTCGGTGTTGTCGCCGCGGATCGCGTCGCCCGCGAAGCTCAGCGTATTCACCGCGCCGGCGGCTTGAGCGCGCGGCGTGAGCTCGCTGGCGAGGCGGAAGGCCTCTTCCTTGAACGGCACGGTGACGTTGGCGCCGCGACCCCCTGTCGCGGCGAAGTCGCTCACGGTTGGCGCGAACCCGTCGAGCGGCGCGAGGATGGCTTCGTAAGTCAGGTCCTGCCCGGTTTGCCGCGCGAACAGGCCGTGGATGCGGGGGGACTTCGAGTGCGCTATGGGATTGCCGAAGACAGCGTAGCGGTCGGTCATGATGAGGGTCGTTGAAACCAATTCTCCACCCGAAGCTCGGGGACGCGGGCGAATTCTTCCATGTTATCCGTGACGACGACGCAGCCGAGACTGCGCGCATGCGCGGCGATCAGCGTATCCATGGGTCCGATCCGCAGTCCGCGCGGCTCTAGCCAGGCGCGAATCAGCCCGGCATGCAGAGCGGCGCTTTCATCGAAGGCCGGCACCGAAAAGCGCAGCATGACAAGCGCCAGCGCGCGCGACTTGGCTTCCGGATTGGCTGCCTTGGCGGCCATGGTGTGCAACTCCGAGAGGGTGATTGCCGACACCAGCACGTCGCCGTAGGCGAGCCCGTCGAGGGCATCGACGATGCTTTCAAAGCCGGAACGCTGATGCAGCAGGTTCGATACCGTGTTGGTGTCGAGCAGATAACGCGGGCGACTCACCGATGGTCCACCCGCCAATCAGGCACGGGTATCGTTCCAATTGCCCTGATCGCGCGGGGCCAGTTCGATCGGCCCGACATCGTTCAGCAGTTGCAGGATGTCCTTGCGGCGGTAGCGTTTGGGAATCAGCATGACCGCATCGCCGACCTTGCGGATGACCACCTCATCACCTTCGAGACGGAATTCCTTCGGCAGTCGCACGGCCTGGCTGCTGCCGTTCATGAACAGTCTGGCGGTCTTGGCGGCGGGCATGGCGGCTTCTCCGGGTAGCATAGACGACGTATAGACTATACGCGGAAATGCCTGACCACGTTTGTCGGAACCTCGCCCCGGCATTGGCACATCAGTCGGACCGCAGTTTGTCGGCGCTGGTGAATGTCCAGGTGCGCGTGATCTCGAGGATGTCGGTGTCGCGCGCGATGTCGGAGGGGAAGGGGGAGTAGGGCGAGGCCATCTGCACGATGCGCCGGGCGGCGTCGTCGAGCAGCTTCTGTCCGGACGGACGGTTGATATCCACGCGATCCAGCGTGCCATCGGCCTTGATGATGACCGTCAGCACCAGGCTGCCGTACATCTTGCCGCGCGCCGCCTCGGGGTAGTTGAGGTTGCCGATGCGCTCGACCTTCTGCCGCCAGTCCTCGACGTACTGGGCGAAACGGTATTCCTCGGTGCGCACGCCGATGAACTTCTTGCGCGGCCGCTTGTTGTATTCCTCGGTCTGGCGCGAGATCTGGCCCTCCAGTCGCGCGACCGCCATGGCGCTGCTGGCGAGGTCGAGGCCGGAGACATTGGGCGGCGTCAGCGGCGCGAGCGGGGTCGGCTCGTTGCGCCCGGGTGCGACCGGCGCGGCCTTCTGGCTCTTGAGCTGCGTCATCATCTCGCGCTGCTGCGCCTCGAGCTGGGTGACGCGGCGCTGGGCGTCGATCAGGCTCTCACCCTCCTTCGTCTGCTTCGATACCGGCAGCGGCGTGGCGGCGCGGCGGTCCTCGTCGGTGTTGCCGCCGCCGTCGAGATTGGCCTGGGCCCTGGCCTGGACGTCGGTGGGGCGGGTGGCGCTCCTGCTGTTGACCAGGATGACGTCGAGCGCGCGCTCCTTGGCGTGGGAGAGCGCATCGGGGAAGGTGAAATGGATCGACAGCAGGATGCCGTGCAGCAGCAGCGATGCCCCGATGGCCAGGCCGAGGTTGCGGCTTTGGGGATTCATGGGCGGAGACATCGACAGCGGCAGCGCCAGCGTAGACATATCCGTGAATTTTACCCCGCGCTCTAGCCCCCCCCGGCCTCGTCAATCTCCGCATCAGGGCCGGCCTCGGGCGGCAATTCCAGCGATTCGAGGTAGCGCACGGTGATTTCGGCGCCCAGCAGGTCGATGGCGTCGATGGCCAGCCGCAGCCGCGTGCCGCGCGGCAGTTCCGGCAGCGACATCGTTTTTACAACCAAGGGTATGCATTCGAGGCGCGCCAGGCTTTCCTTGAGGAAGGACGCCTCGACCTCCCGGGTACCCTCCTGCAGCAGCCAGCGCAGGCACCAGTAGCGCTCCATGTCGCGCTGGAAATCGGCGTAGGCGGCGTAGGTCAGCTCGAAGTCGCGCAGCGCGGCGAGGAAGTCGGCCGACTTGGCGGTATAGGGCGGTGTGCGGCCTTCGAGCCAGGCGATGAGCTGCCACTGATTGATCAGGTCTACATAACGGCGCAGCGGCGAGGACGACCAGGCGTAGCAATCGACGCCCAGTCCCTCGTGCGGCGCGGCCACCGTGGTCATGCGCGTCTTGCCCGCGCCTTGCGCCCGGTAAAGGGCGGCGATGCCGGCATCGCGCAGGTCGGCGCCCCAGGTCGAATTGGCGACGATCATCAGCTCGGCCACCAGGGTGTCGAGCGGGCTGCCGCGCGGGCGTTCGTCGATGGCGATGCGGCCCGTGCCCTGCTCCGTGGCGGCCGACCAGTCGACGACGAAGTTGTAGTCCTTGCGGTTCTGCTGGCCGGCAGCGCCGCGGCCGGCTTCGAGCACGGTGGCCAGTTCCCACAGCCGCTTGAGTTCGTCGCGGAAGGGAAAATCAGGCAGACCGGCGGCCAGGGTTTTCTCGTTGAACAGCGGCTCGATGTCGTGATGGCGCAGGTTGGCCACCACCGGCACGCGCTCGAGCTTCGTGGTTTTGGCCAGGATGCGCAGGTCGGCGGCGACGTCGAGATAGAGCGAGAGCGCCGGCGCCGTGCGGCCCTCGGCCAAAGTGAAACGCTCGACGATATCCTCGGGCAGCATGGTGATCTTGCGCCCCGGCATGTAAACGGTGGATAGGCGGTTGCGGGCGAAGCGACCGAGGTCGGAGTCGGGCGCGATGCCCAGCCCCGGCGCGGCGATGTGGATGCCGACGCGCATGCCGCCATCGGCCAGCGGCTCCAGCGAGAAGGCGTCATCGATCTCGGTGGTGTGTGCATCGTCGATCGAGAACGCACGCACGACGGCCTCCGGCAGTTCCTGTACCTCGGCCGGCGGCGCGAATTCGCCGAAGTCCGTGCCCTTCGGAAAATATTCGAAGAGGAAGCGGCCGAGGTGATACTCGTGGGTGTCACTGATACCGCCGCATTTTTCCAGCAGGCGCGGCGCGGACAGCCCGGTCTCGGCGCAGGCGGCTTCGAGCGCCTTGGTCTCGGGCTTGTTGCGGTCGGGCTTGTAGAGCAGTTCGCGCAGCAGCGGCGAGAATTCGGCGGGCAGCATGCCGGCCTTGAGTTCGCTCGCCATGCGTTCGACGGCCAGCGCCACCTGTCGCTTCTTCTCCAGGCCGGCCAGCGCGGCCTGCAGGATCTCGGGCGGTGCCTTGCGGAAGCGGCCGCGGCCCTTGCGATGAAAGTATATGGGTGCCGAGTGCAGGCGCAGCAGCACGGCGGCGGCTTCAACCGCGCCCGGCTTGGCACCGACATAGTCGGCCGCCAGATCCTCGAAGGCGAATTCGGCCTCGGGGCAGACCTCCCAGAGAAAGTCGGTCTCGATGCCCTCGGCCTGCGCTTCGGCGCGCTCGATCAACTCGGCCGGTGGTGGTGCCTCGAAGCGCAGCAGCACGTTGGCCGCCTTGACCTTGGAACGCTTGCCCGAGGCGAGTTCCACCTGCAGGGAGGCGGTGTTGTCCGCCAGCACGACGCCGGCCTTGAAGGCGCCGTCTTCTTCAAACAGGATGTTCATCGGCGAATTCCAGAATGGGGTCGAGACAGTCGGCCCAGCGCGTGAAGCTGTGGTCGCCCCCGGCCAGCACGGTCTGGCGGGCGCCGGCATAGCGGGCCACGGCCTGGCGGTAATCGAGCACGGCGTCGCCGGTTTCGACCAGCAGCCAGAAGTTTTCGGGGCGGGAAATGCGCGGCACTTCCAGGGCGCGCAGTTCCGCGATGTGCTCGCGGGTGAAATCGAAGCGCTCGCCGCTGTAAAGATTCTGCTGCGGGCCGACGAATTGTTCCAGGGAGATGTGGGCGACCACGGCGGGATTCACCAGCACCGCCCGCAGGCCGTGCTTCCCGGCCAGATACGTCGCGTAGTAGCCGCCGAGCGACGAGCCGACCAGTGCCACCGTCTCGCCAGCGCCGACTTTTTGAACGACGATATCCTCGGCCAGCGCGATCGCCGCCTTGGGCGAGTGCGGCAGTTGCGGGCAGATGAATTCGCCGCCGCGCTCGGCGACGCGGGCAGCAAGCATTTGAGCCTTCCGCGATTGCGGGCCGCTGGTAAAACCATGCAAATAGAGGATCACGGGTTCGTCCAGTCCACCAGCCCGAACTGCCAGGTGGCGAGCACGACGATGCCGAAGACGATGCGGTACCAGGCGAAAACCGTGAAGTCGTGGGTCGAGATGAAGCGCAGCAGCCAGCGCACGCAAAGGAAGGCCGAGACGAAGGAAGCGACGAAACCGACCGCCCACATGCCGAGGTCGTCGAAGGCGAGCAGGTGGCGTTCCTTGTAGAGCTGGTAGGCCGTGGCGGCGAGCAGCGTCGGGATGGCGAGGAAGAAGGAGAACTCGGTGGCGGCCTTGCGCGAAAGCCCGAACAGCAGGCCGCCGATGATGGTGGCGCCCGAGCGCGAGGTGCCGGGGATCAGGGCGCAGGCCTGGGCCAGTCCGAGCTTGAAGGCGTCCGCCGGTGTCAGGTCGTCGACGCTGTCGATACGAATGGTGTGCTCGCGCTTCTCGGCCCAGAGGATGACGAAAGCGCCGACGATGAAGGCCGCCGCGACCGCCACCGGATTGAACAGCGACGCCTTGATCGCCTTGCCGAACAGCAGGCCGAGGATGGCCAGCGGCAGGAAGGCGATGAACAGGTTCAGCACGAAGCGCTGCGCCGCCGGCTCGCGTGGCAGGCCACCGATCACCGCGATCAGCTTGGCCCGATATTCCCAGCAGACAGCCAGGATGGCGCCGGACTGGATGACGATCTCGAACAGCTTGCCGCGCTCGTCGTTGAAGCCGAGCAGGTCGCCCGCCAGGATCAGGTGGCCGGTACTGGAGACGGGCAGGAATTCGGTCAGGCCCTCGACGATGCCGAGGATCAGGGCGTGCAGCAGCAGGGTTGCGTCCATGGGCGGGCGCCGGAAAGGAGGGTAACTTTGGGGGTCGTCGATTTTAGCACGGGGGTTGTTCCTCCCAATTTACATGGGAACACAGCCGGCTTGGGTGGCTTGCACGAGCTTTGCCGTGATCCCGTGGCAGATGGCCATCGTCGCCAAGCTGCTGCGGCCGCTGCCCAACGCCGTGTTCGATGCCTTCTTCGCTCGCGCTACGCGCAAGCCGCGCGGGCTGGATTTATCCTAAAAACGGCAGTTACCCGATTCCATTCGCATGATGCGCGAGAGATCGGTGCGTTTGAGACGGCCCGATTCGGGCGATGGTCTGCTTGATATGGTCGCAGCACAAAGTCCAGACGGTCGTCGAGTTGAACTGCTCCGCA
>JAUYFI010000072.1 GCA_030691075.1 Sulfurisoma sp.
AGGGCGCGGCGCAGATACAGGCGCGAAGCCCGGCGCGCCTTGCCGGAGAAGAGCAGGAAATACAGGCTGATCGGCGCCAGCAGCAGGCGCCCTGCGGGGCGGCCGATGTTGAGCGTGATCCAGGTGATCAGGCGCATCAGGAACAGGCTGCCGCGCTCCTGCTGCCCCAGCCAGTTGCGGCTCATGCCCCGACCGCCGGAGCGAAACGCACGCTGCCTTGCGCGATGGTGCCCGCCGCTGTTTTGCAGGCGAATTTGGCGGACTGCGCCGCGCCAAATTCCACTTCCACCCTGAACGGCACGCCGGGCTGAAGCGGCGCCAGAAATTTGACGCTGGGCCAGCCGGTACAATGCAGCGGCGTGCCGGCCTGACGGCAGACCGCCTCCCACACCTGGCTCAACAGCACCACGCCCGGCACGATGGGGTTGCCGGGGAAATGGCCGGGCAGCGCCGGATGGTCTGCCGGGATGCTTTGCCATGTATTCTGGTCAGGCATGTTGCAATCCGTCGAGCAGGGTGATGAGGGTGTTGCGCGGCAGCTTGCCGGTGGGGGTGCGCGGCAGGCTCTCGACCTTGTACAGGGGCCGGGGTAAAAATGCCGCGTCGATTTTTTGCCGCAGGGCGGCGATGATTTCGTTTTCGTGCAGTCCCGGTGCGACCACCAGGGCAATCAGGCGCGCAGCCGTGCCGGGGATGTCGTCGGGAGCGAAAAATATCCCGTCCCGCACGCCTGGAATCTGGCCGAGCTGGCGGTTGAGGTCGCCGAGGGAGGCGCGTTTTCCGGCGATGTTGATGAGGTCGGCCTGGCGCCCCAGCAAGCGGAATTGCGCGCCATCGGCGGCAGGTTCGATCACGTCCTGCAGTGGCGTGCGTGCGCTGACATGTCCGCCAGCTACCCAGGCCTGGCCATCGCTGTCGCTGGCGATGCTGACCCCCGCCAGGGTTTGCCAGCGCTCGCCCCGCACCGTGCGGCGCGTGGCGATAGCGCCCGCTTCGGTGCAGCCGTAAAGGTCCACCACGGGCGCACCGAAGGCGTCCTCGGCGCGTTGCGCCAGGTCGGCGGTCTGGGCAGCGGCGGCGGAAACGATCAGGGCAAGGGCGGGCAGCGTGATGTTTTCTTCCAGGCAAATGCGCAAATGCAGCGGCGTGGTGATGAGTATGCGCGGGGTGGGCAGCTCCGCCAGCGCCTGCCGGATATCCGCCGCAAACA
>JAUYFI010000087.1 GCA_030691075.1 Sulfurisoma sp.
CAGGGCCAGCGCCATGTCGGTCGAGGGCTTGATCGGCAGCCACAGATCGGCCAGGCCGGCGGTTTCCGACATGCGCGGGTCCACCGCGATTATCTTGGCCTTGCCCATGACCCGCCGGTCATTGACCTTGCCATATGCCACTACCTTGCAAGCGGCCATGTTGGCACCGACGAACATGTACCAGTCCGCGCCGCCGAAGTCGTCCCGCGTGTAAGTCCATGGCGGGTTGTTGTGGCCCAGGATGGAATTCGAGGCCGTGGTGCCGGCGAGATTGCAAAACGGCCCGGTGCCCTCGCGGTGAGGTGTGCCATGGAGCTTTTGGAACGTGCCGGTGAGCCCCGCCCGCGCCTGGGATTCGCTCCTGCCGCCGGTCCACCAGGCCAGCGCCTCCGGACCGTGCTTCGCGCTGACGGCCTTGAGCTTTTCGGCGATTTCCGTCAGCGCCTGATCCCAACTGATCTCCTGGTAGGACTCCGGCTTGCCGCGCGGCCCCACCCGTTTCATCGGCGCCTTGAGGCGATATTTGTTGTAGAGCATGGCCGCGCTGGCCTGTCCCTTGGGGCAGAGTTTGCCTTCGGTCACCGGGTCGTCCGGATTGCCGTGGATGTTCACGATCCGGCCCTCGCGGACATGCACTTTCATGCTGCACGTGCTCTGGCAAAACGGGCAGCCCGCGGTCACCACCAGGTCGGGCAGCGGCGCGGCCCCGGCATCGCCAAAGCGACCGGCGAGCGGAACGGCCTGGACGGCCTGGGCGGAGCCGGAGAGCGGCAAGCCGGCGAGAGCGGCGGAAGCCCCGCTCACTTTCAGAAAGGTCCTTCTTGTCAGTTCAGTATCGATCATGATCTTCTCCAATGTGTTTCCTCAAGTCCGCCACCCGGGTTCAACACAGCACCCGGCGTCGCGCGGAATCCTAGCCACCCGTCATGGACATGAACCGGACGATGCGCCCGGTCTGTTCGCCAAACTCGTGGCGCGCCGGCTTGCGGCGCAATCCTTCCAGCAGGGCCTGCTCCAGTTCGTCATCGCTGCAGCCGCCACGCAGCAGCGGCCGGAACTCCACGCGGTCCTCGCGGCCGAGGCACAGGTGCAGCGCGCCGTCGACGGACAGGCGCACCCGATTGCAGGTTTCACAGAAGTGCTGGGAGATGGGCGTGATGAAGCCGATCTGGAAGCTGCCGTCGGGCGCGACCAGGTAGCGCGCCGGTCCGCCGCCCGGCACCACGCCGTCGATCAGGCCGAAACGCCGGCGCAGGCGTTCGCGCACCGGACGCAGATCGAGGAATCCAGCGCTGCGGCCGGTCTCGCCCATCGGCATGGTTTCGATCAGGCGCAGCACGAAGCCGCGCTCCATGCAGTAGGCCACCATGGCATCGATTTCCGCATCCGTCGTGCCGGCCATCGCCACCATGTTGATCTTGATGGAGCGGAAACCTTCGCTGCGCGCGACTTCCAGTCCGTCGATGACCTGCGGCAGCGCGTCTCTTCGGCAGATCGAACGAAACCGCTCGCGCTCCAGGGAGTCGAGGCTGACATTCAGCCGGGTGACCCCGGCCTGCCGCAGCGGCGCGGCAAATCTCGCCAGCTGCGTACCGTTGGTCGACAGCGAGAGATCGTCGATGCCCGGCAAAGCCGCCAGGCGTCGCGCGAGATCGGGCAAGTTTTTGCGCAGCAACGGCTCGCCGCCCGTGAGCCGGACGCGCCTGAGCCCAAGGCGGGCGAATACCGCCAGCAACCGCTCGATTTCGTCGAAGCTCAGCCAGTGCCCGGGTTCCTCGTAGCCCTTGAATCCCTGCGGCATGCAGTACGAACAGCGCAGATCGCAGCGGTCCGTGACCGATAGCCGGAGGTAGTCGACACGGCGGCCGAAGCCATCGAGCAGCATGGCTATCCTTCCTCCTTCTTGGTTCCGGCGGGCTCCTTGTGCGCGATGCCCTTGTGGCAGTCGATGCAAGTCTCGCGTTTCTCAATAGCACCCTTGTGCCGGCGCCAGGCCGTCGACGTCTGCGCCTCCTTCGACATGCCTTCGAAGGTGTGGCAGTTGCGGCATTCGCGCGAATCGGAACCCTTCATGCGCGCCCACTCGTTTTCTGCAAGCTCCAGGCGCTTGGCCTCGAATTTTTCGGGCGTGTCGATGGTGCCCATGATCTTGCCGTAGATCTCGCCGGAGGCCTGGATCTTGCGCGCCATCTTGTGCACCCAATCCTTCGGCACGTGGCAGTCGGAGCAGATGGCGCGCACGCCGCTGCGATTCGAGTAGTGGACGGTCTTCTTGTATTCCTGATAGACCGTGTCCCGCATCTCGTGGCAGGAGATGCAGAACTCCAGCGTGTTGGTCGCCTCCATGCCGGTGTTGAATCCGCCCCAGAAAATAATCCCGGAGAAGAAACCGACCACCACCACCGACGCCAGGGAAAACCTGGCGCTGGGACGGCGGAGGACAGCCCAGACGCGCGCGAGCGCGCCCGGTGGCGTCAAATCGCTCATTCCGGAATGTCCTTGGCGGTCTTCTGGAATTCGGCGCGCACCTTGGGCACCGGCTCACCCTCGAAGGAGCCTTTCAGCTTGTAGTGTTCGTGCAGGGCCTTGGTGCGCACGGCCTTGTCGTACTCGAACTTGTACTTGGCATCGACGGCGGGCGTAAATGGCGTGTGCGGCGGCTTGGCCCCCTTGAGCGCCGATCCCTGGTAGTTCAGGTGGCAGGTGCCGCAGGCGCGTTCGTAGTCGAAGTTCTGGCCGGCGGCGACCAGCGTCTTGCGCGGCGTGGCCTGGCCGTCCTTCTTGAGCTTCTTCTCCGCCTTGCCATGCTCGTCGCGATAGCCGCCGCCTGCACCGTGGCAGGACTCGCAGCCGACCGTCCCCAGCGCCTTGGCGCCACCGGGCTCCGTGCCTGCCGCAAAACCGCCGGCTTTGCCGAAGCCGGTGGCGTGACAACCCATGCAGTCCTTGTCCTTGGTGTAGTCCTTGGCCGGATCGAGCTTGGCCTTCTTCTTCTCGTCGGTCTTCGCGCCGGCCTTGAGGGAGTCGAACGCCTTGGCGTGTGCCGTGCCCGCCCAGGACTCGCCCTGCACATCGTGGCACTTCGTGCAGGTCTTGACGCCAACGTAGGCGGGCTCGGCGGCTGTTGCGATCGCCGGTACGGCAAGGGACAGGGTGCCCAGAACAGTCAACAGGAATCGCTTCATTTTCTTCTCCCGGTCAGATCATGAAAATTCAATCGGTGCATCGCGCTTGCGCGGGATTCAGCAGCCGCAGTCCGCTTCCACCGAGATTGCGGTCTGGGCCGATGCCTTCTCGCCGTTCTCGTCCTCCGCTCGCAGGATCACTACATACAGACCCTGCGTGAAGGTGTGCTCCACTTCTTTCGTCTTCGCCGATTCGCCGTCGCCGAATTCCCACGAGACCGACTTGAGTTTGCCGCTGCCGCCCATGGCCAAGGCCTTGAAACTCAACTTGTAGGGCGCATTGCCGCGACGACTGGCGACCCCGCCGATCTTCACGAGGAACTTGCCGCCCGCCGCACCGACTTCTTCGATCAGTAGGCTGCCACCGATATCCCTGGAGACTTTCGTCAATGACTGCTTGATCTTGTCGTCCATGGCCGCGGTGCCACCCGGCTTGAGTCCGGCCTGGATCGCGGCTTGCGAGCCTTCATCGATACGCAGGATATCGCTGCCCGTATCGGCGATCAGACGACCGAGCACTGTCCATGCCGTGAAACTCTTCTTGTCCGGATCGAAGTTCAGGGCGAATTCCGCGCCCTGCGCACGCACGCCCAGCGCACCCATGCGAATGCGGAAATCGGCGAACAGATGCTCGGGCACTTGGGCCTTGACGAACACGCGCCCCTTGAAGAGGTCGAGGATGGTCTGTTCCAGTTTCTTTTCGAGATCGAAGGAGACACCGGCCACTTCAATCTCGGTGTTCGGATAGAGCTTCGCCATGCTGCCGTTGGTCCAGAGCAGCAGCGCAGCCGACTTGTCACGGGCCGCGATCCGGTCGCCGCGCTCCAGCATGTCGCCCTCTTTTGCCGGCTTCCAGTCCTTGGCGCCGCTCTTGCGGATATCGACGCTGCCGTCGCTCTGGGAAATGCGCACGGTCGACGCGTCCTCGGCCCAAGCGAGAATGCCCCAAGTCAGCAGTACGGCGGTCAGGAGTGTTTTCATGGCTGTCTCTGTTTTCAATTGAAATGGTTTATCGAATCCACAACCGTGGGATTGGCTTCACGGCTAGAACCTGACCTCCGCGCCGAGAACCAGCTCCAGCGCCGCCTTCGGGTTGCTGCCGTCGGGTCGGGCGTAGACGGCGCCGGGCTTGAAGTAGCCGAAAGACGCAAAGCCCTCCACGCGCTTGTAGATCGGGAAGGCCACATTCAGGTCCGCCTCCCAGCCGACGTCTCTTGTCGTGTCGGCCAGGGTACTGGCGCCCTGGCTCCAGTCGAAGACCGGGCCGCGCCCCTTGAAGACCTCTTTGGTCGTCCGTGTCCGCGTCAGCGACGGCGTCAGTTTCAGCCCGTGACTCGGCTCGAAGGTGGCGTCGAAACGCAGGTAGGTGACGTTGGCCAGGTTGCTGTCCCAGAAGTAGTAGCCGGCGCGAATGTCTTCGCTGAAGATGTTGCCGAACTTGTTGCGTTCCCGGCACATGAAAAGCGCGTTGAAGTTGCGCATCGTGCCGCTGTTCGAATTGTTCGTGCCATTGCCCGAGCCGCGCCCGAACTGCAAGCCCATCGAAAGATTGCCCAGAGATCCCAGCTTGCCGAAGTCGCGTGCCGCCTTGAGCAGCAGCGCATTCGCGCTCAGCTTGCGACCGGCCGCGTAATCGCCGGTGAGCAGAACGGCTTCGGCGTCGAGTTTCCACGGCGCGAAATCCGCCGAGGCCGCAAGACCCGTCCACAACGGCCGGAAGCGGCCATCCCGCGGCGTGGTGCCGGCGCTGAAGTCCTTGTCGAGATTCAGATCGGCATCGCCAGATCCGCCGCCATCGGCCACCTTGATCAGGTAGGGCTTGAAGCGCAGCGAACGCGAGGCCCGGATGTCGAGATCGGCGTAATACGCATCCAGCTTGTTGGAGGCGCCGAAAATCTCCTGGCGATTGCCGCCCAGCCGTCCGCCCGTGGCAGTGAAGTTGCCGTAGCTGCCCCAGCCGCCGGCAACGGCCATGTAGCCGGCGGACAGCGTGGTCTGCCCCCAGGACAGTTGGCCGAACGGAACCTGAAAGCGGATGCCGTCCATCGGCCCCTCGAGCGTGATTCTTTGCCCGACGTCCCAGCTTTGCCGCCCGGCCCGGACCATGAAGGGGCCGGTGTACTGAACGAACAACTCGCGCACCAATTCCGGCCCGGCCGTCTGGAACTGGCCCCAGCGCTCCAGGGTACCTTCGCTGTCTTCCTTCCAGTCGGTGGTGAAGTTTCCCTTGTCGAGCACCAGCCGCGTCAGCAGTGCTTCATAGGTGGCGTCGATCTGAAGCGAGAAACGATGATCGACAAAACTGGTGTTGTCGTAGGTCCATTGCTGGGCCGGATTGTCCAGGTTGAAGTGGCGGCGCGAATTAACTTGGGCCTTGTACTTCCCCGAGAAATCGAAAGCCACCTTGTCCTGCCGTGCTTCTTGCCGCTTGGCGACTTCGGCGCTGGACTTCTTGGCCTGAGTTTCGAGCACCAGCAGGCGACGACGCGCCTCTTCGTCGCGACCTTCCGCCTTCTTTTCCACCTCGGGTTCGTCCCATTCGCCGCCTGCGGCGGCGGTCTTGCCCGCGGCGGGTTTTGTCGCCGTCTCGCCAGCGCCGACTTTTTCAGCCGCCGGAGCGGCTCCCTGTTTCTGGGCCAGTTCGGCCCGCAGTCGCAGCGTTTCCTCGCGATACTGGCTGACCTGGGCTTCCAGCTCCTGCAAGCGCCGCAGGACTTCGCTTTCCGTGGTCTGTTGCCTGGCGGCAGCGGGCTTCTTCGCTACCGCGGCAGCCTGTGCCTGTCCGGCCACTCCACTGCCCAGGACGGCGCAGCCTGCAATCAGTGCACAGGCTGAAACACCGCGCTTAAAATTTCCGTGCTTCACGATCTCGCCCGATCCGCCGCTACTTTCACAGGAGCTATTTAGCCGCCTGCGGTGCCCCGTAGAAAGTCTTGATCTTGCTGTCGGGGCCATGACATTCGGCGCAGACAAGATTCTTCAGAGTGGGCTTGTAAATGTGGGGCTCCGCCTGGCGCATTGCGTTGACCGGAACGTATTGCGTCCCTTCGCCGCCGCGCACCACCAGCTTCTTCCATACTCCCGCCGGGTTCTGCAGGACGTTGGGGTGGTAGACGTCGCCCTTGACGAACCAGCCCTCCTTCTTCTTGGCCTTGGTTTCCGAAGGCGTGACCATCTCGTGACAGGTCAGGCAATCGCGATTCTTGCCCTCATAGGCAATCTTCTTCGACCCGAGGTGCAACTGGTGCAGATTGGGAATGTTCTTGCGCGCCGTCTTGACCGCCAAGATATCCTTGTGACAGTCGAGGCAAAGTTCGTTCTTGGCCTTGAAATCCGGCACCTTGCCCGTTGCCTGCTTGGGCACGGCTTTCGGCGGCCAATCGATCGGCGACTGGGCCTCCAGCGGCTGCGAAGCGAATGTCGCCGACGCGGCCAACGCCAGAAGAGTAAAGCTCAGGATTCGGATACGCATGGTGTCCTCCATTCGGCGTGAATTGCCTTGGTCAGCTCGGGCACGAATGCACGCTCGGCCTCCAGGAATTCGATGGTGAGAGTGGCCAGTGCCCGGTAAATTCCAAGACTGGTCTCGCTTTGAATCTTCTCGCACAGATCACGATGCCAACGCAGCAGATGCTCGGCAAGAAATCCATTCTGAAAATCCAGGCACCGCTGCAGCCCGTCCCCATCGGGTTCATTCCAGAACTGTTTCTCGATGTCACAGAGAAATTGCATGAACTCCAGTTCCACACCGATGTGGTCCGGCAGTTCCAGGCAGGCGCCGGTCAGTTCAGCCGCGGCGGCGGCGTAATACGCCTTGACGGCAGCCGTCACATGGCCGCCCACGCGCTGGTTCTCGTCCGCGTAATACGACTCGTGTGGAACGACGCCTGAAGGCAGGGTAAACAGTCGGGTATGCTCGGCAACGATGTCCGCTTCGGCAAGTCCGGCGGACGCGGCGTGCCTGAAGGACTCCGTCAGTGCATCGGCGGCGGCACGCAAGGCACTGCCGCCCTCCGCTACCAGCCCACCCGTCCGGATCAGGGCGGCCAGATCCTCCGCTGGTGGCGCCGAGTAGAGCGCAGCCAGGACGGCATAGGTCTTGGCACGACCGGCGGCAACGAGTTGCATCTCGCCAGGATCAATCACTTTGAATTCCTCCACTGAAAAAGCGTCGTGCCACGGCATCGCGGCGGTCGCCGCTCACCTGGCATGCCGGGCAGTAATCCGACGCATCGCCCAGAATGCGTTCCCCACAGGCACGGCACTTCGACAACCTGGCGGATACGAGCGTGACGCGGCGACGCTCGAACAACAGCGAAAGGTCAACCGTCTCCCGGAGATGCAGGGCCTGGTGATAGCAGGCCAGTTCGCATACCCGGCAGCCGGTGCACTGCGCGGCATCGAATTCGAGCGTGTAGGTGCCACCTTCCTCGCGATGCATGAGTGCGCCCGTGGGGCACAGCGTTTCGCAGACATTGCAGCCCACACAACGAGGGTCGATGTCGAGTTGGGCGAGCGGCAAGCCGAGCCGGGGAATCGTTTTTGGAGTCACCGTCAAACCGGGCAGCGCATCAAGCACCCGCAGCAGATCCGTGCGCTTGGAATTCTCCGAGTGGCGCTGCACGATTTCGCGGAACGGCTCCGGCGCGGCTTCCGCCGCTTCGCCGGCCTCCGCCGGTGGCGGCGCTTCGCCACTGCGCTTCCAGCGTTCGCCGAGGGATCCCAACATGCCGCGTCGCGAGTTCGACGCTTTTGCCGGAAGACGAATCTCCTCGGCACGGCCCTTCGCCGTCGGCACACTCGATACCCGCGTCGCGCCCAGGCCAGCCGTCTCGCACAGCGCCCGCGAGAATTCCATGGTCCGCTCCCATTGCGGCGCCGCCTTCCTGAGGCCGCAGCCTGAACAGTCCGGGGCACACAACTCGACTCGCCGCGCCCCGCGCCGAATCGGCTCCAGCATCAGGGCCTCGGTCAAACGGGAAAGACAGGGCAGTACCACATCGGCGCGGCCCTGCGCCCGGCTGCAGGCGATGCGGAACACTTCACTCGCCCGTACCTTCTGCCCGATGCGCTCCGCCACCCATCCATCGTCTTCCAGCAGCCGGATGGCGCCGTTCGGGCAAGCCGAAACGCAGGCGCCGCAACCAACGCACGCGGCGTTGATTTCGGCACCTTCGGCCCCCAGACGAACAGCGCCGGGGGCCGGGCAAACCACGGCACACGCCGCACATTCCGACTTCGTGCTGCGGAAGCGGGAACATAGCGTGCTGTCCAGCTTCACCGGCACTTGCAGCCCGATTTCGATCAGTGTGTTCATGCTCGCGGACACCGCTGCACTTCGTTACCTGGACGTGTATTGCACGCTGGGCTTGGTGTCGACGCCGCCGACGTTAATGCTCACGCTACGCGCGCGCCTTTCCCGCATGACCATCGTCAGCTCGTTCAACTCGCCAAAGAAGCGAACCTTGGCCGGACAGGTGGTGACGCACGCGGGCAGCAGGCCCTTCTCGACGCGATGGACGCAGAGGGTGCATTTCTCCATGATCTTCGCCTCGGCGTTGAACTGCGGCGCGCCGTAGGGGCAGGCCCAGGCGCAGTAGCGACAGCCGATGCACTTGTCCTTGTTGATGAGGACGATGCCGTCTTCCTTGCGCTTGGTGATGGCCCCCACCGGGCAGGCCGCCAGGCAGGCCGGCTGCCCGCAGTGCATGCAGGGCATGGGCACGAAGGTCACGCCGACGTTCGGTGTCTTGCTGGCGTCGCGGAAATCGCCTTCCTCGATTTCGATCACGCGGTTGTAGTCCACGCCGACCGGCGTGTTGTTTTCCGCCTTGCAGGCGATGGTGCAGGCATTGCAGCCTATGCAGTGTTCGATGTCGACCCACAGCGTGTATTGCTTGGAACCCTGCTTGGCGAAAGACCGTTCGACGGCTTCGCGCGGAATGACTGGGCTGTATTCGGCCATGATGGTCTCCTTAGACTTTTTCTACACGAAGCGGCGTGCCGTAGCTCTGGGTGCCGCCGCCCACGGGATCGAGCATTCCACGGTCTTTCAGGACCGGGTCGGCCATGTAGAGCGGATTGACGCTGAAGCCCGCGGCAATGCGCTTGTCGTAGAACTGCGGCCTGCCGTCCGCCGACCACGCCTTGCCGCCGGCGCCCCAGCGTCCGTAGGAGTTGCTCACGGAGAACACTCCCGGACGGATGCGGCTGGTGACACGCACCTGCATCTTGTACCAGCCATCGCCCATCGACGTTTCCACGTACTCGATGTGCTTGCTGGAAGGCGACTTGACCTTGACCCAGTCGCCGCTCACCACACCCATTTTCTGCGCATCGGCCGGGTTGATTTCCGCGAAGTTCTGCGGTTTGATCGCGGCCAGCCACAGATTGTTCATGGTGCGCGTCTGCGTGTGCCAGGCATCCTTGTGGGTGTGCAGCTGGAACGGATATTCCTTCCAGATCGCCGGATCGAGCGGATCCTCCTTGCAGTCGATGATGAAGCGGTACAGCGGCAGACCGTCATAGTATTTGCCGGTCATGCTGTTCTTGTTGGCCGCCACGTTGGCGGCGTAGACGTACAGTCCGCGCACCTGGCGTCCGCCGGGGAAGCGCGTGTATTCGCCGGCAGCATCGTACTGTTTGCCCGGATTCTCGAACTTGCCGCCGAGCTTGACCAGGCGGCTGTCCGGATCCAGCCCCGGCTCGCCCTTGAAGTCGCCGTTCTTGTAGTACTCGTTCCAGAACTGCCAGGAAGTGAAGAGATCCTTGCCCGGACCGCCGCCGTCCTTGCCGAAGCCCGGCAGGCCGCAGCGGATGGCGAGCTGGATCAGCGTGTCGTCCGCCGTCTGCACGTCCGGATGGATGCCGCGATAGCTCTTGGTCTTCGGATCGAGGGTGCCGATAACCGGCTGCCGCAGGCCCTGAACCTGAGTCTTCACCGGCGGATACGTCTTGAAGCCGCCGAAGCGCTCCAGGTACTCGGTATCCGGCAGCACGTAGTCGCAGAGCAGGGTGGTCTCGCCCATGTAGGCGTCGATGCTGATCGTGAGCGGTATCGCCTTCAGGTCGAGCATCGCCTCGATCACCGACGAGTTGAACGGCGTGGTGTAGGCCGGATCGTTGTAGTAGTTCAGATAGGCCTTGATGCGGTACGGGTAGCCTTGCTTGGCGGCCGAGAAGAACTCGCTGGTCACCGTGCGTATCGCCAGCGGATACCATGGCCGCGTCGAAGTCGCCTTCTTGCCCTGGTACTTGTCCTTGTGCCGATCGACGGAAACGCCCGTGACCTTGCGTGACGGCCCACCGACCGATCCGCTGTACGCCTTGTGTCCGGGAATGTAGCCGCCCTTGCGATCGATGCTGTCCATCAGGATGTTCAGCGTGATCAGCGCCTGGCCGTTCCACCAGCCGTTCGACTGCTGGATCGGGCCGCGGAACATCTCGATGACCGGCCGCTTGGCGCTGGAAAACTCCTTGCTCAGACGGGCGATCGTGCCGGCCGGAATGTCGCAAACCTTCTCGCATTCCTCGATGGTCTTCTCGTGCGCGCGTTCGCGCAGCATGCGGAAGACGGTCTTGAACGTCTCGCCCTTGATCTCCACTTCGGCATCAAGATCGGCCGGCCCGTCGACTTCGTGGAACAGCGTCGGCTTGCCATTGACCAGAACCACGTAATCCGCCTGCCCCAAGCCGGCATCCTTGCCGGAGAGGTAGAGCTTGGGCTCCTTGGTTCGGACCAGGTAGGTCATGTCGCTCCAGTTGCGCCGACCGGTCTTCTTCGCCGCCTGCTCGTTTGGCAAGGCCAGGAAGTCGGCCTTGTAGGCCTTGTTGTCGATCATCCAGCGCAACATGCCGATCAGGAAGAAGGCGTCGGTGGAGGGCTTCAGCGGAATCCACTCGCCCTTGCCTGACTGCAGCGCCTTGGCCGCGGCTGGGGACAGCCACGGATCGACGATGACATGCTTGAATCCCTTGGCGTCCGGGCCGGTACGCTTGGCGAATTTCTGCAGGTAGCGTGCCCGCGTTTGTCCCGGGTAGTCGGCGTGAGTGATGTTGGAGCCCACGCTGATGAGGAAGGTGGTGTATTCGTAGTCGGCATAGGCGCCGATCTCGTAGGGCGGCACATTCAGCGTGTGCTCGACGACGTTGTAGAACGTACCCGCGCAACGGTCGCAGTGGTTGAGCATGTTCGGAACCCCTGCTCCGCCCACGACGAAGCGTGGCGTCAGCGGCGACTGCTCATTGCGGCCGTGGGCCCAGACGAACTGATTGAGCTTGGGGCCCCAGCCTGTCGGCGGCGCCTCGTCCATGAAGTCCGAATCCTCGGGACCGATGGGGTTGGTGTTGTTGAGGATGGACTTGAGTCCTTCGACCTGGCGCGTCTCCTCGCCCGGCACGTCCTTGAAGAGCAGGCCGCCTTCGGTGATTTCCGTCAGCGCCTGTTCCCAGGAGATGGTCTTCCATTTGCCCGATCCGCGCGGTCCGACGCGCTTCATCGGATGCTTGAGCCGGGCGGGGCTGTAGAGGGCATAAATGCCGGCCTGACCCTTGGCGCACAGCGTGCCGACGTCCTTGCCATTGAGGCCGCCGTCGAGATCGCTTTCCTCGACGATGTCGCCCTTGGACACATAGTCGTAGGTGTTCGGGTGATAGGGGTTGCCGTCGATCTTGACCAGCTCGCCGTTCTGGATGGTGCACTGGATGCCGCAACCGCTGTGGCACATCAGGCAGACGCTGCGCACGATCTTGGCATCGGTGCCGACCTTGTCGGGCTGCGACCCGGCCTTGCCGACCTGAGCCAGCCATTGCTGGGCACTGGCCGGCTGGATTTGCGTCATGACCGCGACGCTCCCGGAAACCTTGAGAAAGTCACGCCGGGTCAGGTGATTGTCTGGCAGTTTCATGTTTTGCCCTCCTGAAGTTTCAATGGCTGTTTCCAACCTGCTTGCCCTGAGCGTTACCGTCCGGTAACGCAGTCATTCATTGCTCCAACGCTTTGCCTCTCTTCCGCGGTGTCCCCTCCTTCGAAAACCCTGCGGCATCGGAAGGAATATCGCCGTTTCGCAAGGGTGTCTGGACTTTCCATCGCTGGCCCGATGTTTGCGTCATATCCCGTGGCCGGCGGATTTCATGTTCAGACGACTCTTTCGCATGGTGCTTCGCACAATGTGTGCCACCCCCCCGACTAACGGTCAGGTCGACATTGAATTCATTGGGGAAATCGCCATGGACCTGCACGAGCCAAAAACAATTTTTCGAAAAAAGTCGCCCGCCGCTCCCCGCAAAGCTCCATTTACCATTACCGTTCCGTAACATTTCCTCGAACAGTCCGATTTTCGTTACCGTTCCGTAACTTATGGCCATGAAAAAACTACTGACGGCAATTCTTCTCCTGGCTGGCCTGATCCCCGGCATCGTGGCGGCCGTGGAGGATATGACGACGCCCGTGCGCATCGGCCTGACACCGACCTTCCCCCACGACCAGTACCAGCCGCTGGAAGCGTGGCGCCTGTACATGGAAAAAAAGCTCAAGCGGCCGGTGGAGTTCGTCCGCCGCGACCGCTACATCGAAACCATGGACCTGCTGCGGCTCAGGAAGCTCGATTTCGCCTGGGTCTGCGACTACCCCTACGTCTATTTCAAGAAGCAGGTGAAGCTGCTGGCGGTACCGGTCCACAAGGGGCGGCCCTACTACCGGTCCTTTCTCATCGTGCCGAAGAGCGACACCAAGACCACCTCGATCCTCCAGTTGAAGGACAAGGTATTCGCCTACACCGACCCCTACTCGAACACCGGCTACCTCACGCCGCGCCATGAACTGCAGCAGGCCGGCGAGGATCCGGCGCGCTTCTTCCGCAAGACCTTCTTCGCCTGGTCGCACCGGCGGGTGCTCGAAGCCGTCGCGACGGGGCTGGCCGACGGCGGCGCCATCAGCAGCCACGTCTGGGACACGCTGTCGATCGGCAAGCCCGAGCTGACCGGCGCCGTGCGCGTCGTGACCCAGTCCGCCGAATACGGCTTCGCCCCCTTCGTCGCGCAGAACGCGGTCAGCGACGAAACGTTTCAGGCAGTGCAGCGGCTGCTGCTCGAGATGGAGACCGACGAGGAAGGCCGCGCGCTGCTGCGCCAGCTCAACCTCGACCGGTTCATCGCGGGCGATGCCAAGCTGTTCAAGCGGATCGAGCGCGTGATACGGGCCGCCGGGGAAAAATGATATCCATCTTCAACCTCAGCTTCCGCTACAAGATTCCCCTCTGGGGCAGCGCGCTGATCGTCGCGGCGACCGTCGCGGTATCGGCGACGCTGATCGCCCAGTCCTACGACGACCTGCGCAGCGACATGCTCAGCAGTTCGGCCAGCCTCGGCCGCACCTTGGCCAAGACGCTCTTTTCCGCGATATTGCAGGATGAGATCTGGCAGGCGTTCGAAATCCTCAGGGCGCCGCTGCACGGCGACGCCAGCGTGAACCCGCTGCGCCCGGAGATGATCCTGGCGCTCGACCGGCAGCAGAAGGTTTTCGCGTCCAGCCATCCGAAGGCCGTCCCGATGCTGACCGAACTCCGCCGGCTGGACGGCGAATACGCGCGGCTCGCCGACCTGGTCGGCGCGCGCCCCGAACCCGACGCGCCCATCATCGACTTCGCCGGCGCGCAGCGGATCTACGTCGCCATCCCCATCGCCGACGAAGGCGCCCGCCTCGGCACGCTGGTCATCGTGCACTCCAACGAGGTATTCCTCGATCGCTTCCGCAACGTCGCCTGGCGCAGTACCGGTATCGGCCTGCTGGTGCTGGCGGTGCTGCTGCCGCTCAACTGGTATTGGGGACGGCGCACCGCCGTGCCGCTGGTGGAACTCGCGCGCAGCACCGGCGACGTCGCGCGCGGCTCCTTGCGCGAACCGCCGCCCGGCACCTACGCCTATCGCGACGAGATCGGCGAGCTATACGAGGCCTTCGGCGTAATGGTCCGCGCCTTGCGGGAAAAAGCCGAACTGGAACAGGAGATGATCCGCTCGGAACGTCTCGCCGCCGTCGGCCGGCTGTCGGCCGGCCTGGCCCACGAGATCAACAACCCGCTGGCCGGCATGCTGGTCGCCCTCGACAACTTCAAGCGGCGCGCGGACGGCGACGAGCGCATCCTTAAGACCGTGGCGATGATCGAGCGTGGCCTCGGCCAGATCCGCGATACCGTCGGGGCGATGATGGTCGAGGCGAGGGTGAAGAGCCGGGATTTCGTCGCGCACGACATCGAGGATGTGCAGATGCTGCTGGCGGGCGAGGCGCATAAACGCACGGTCACGATACGCATCGACAGCAACATCACCGGCCCGGTGCCGCTGCCCGCATCCCTGGTACGCCAGGTGCTGATGAATCTGCTGCTCAACGGGCTGCAAGCGTCCACGGAGAGAGGCGTCGTCCGCTGCCATATTCTTCACGAAGACCAGCGCCTGTCCATCGACACTGAAAATTCCGGGCGCGACATCCCGCCCGAGGTGGCGGCCCACATGTTC
Source organism: Sulfurisoma sp. (assembly GCA_030691075.1). Taxonomy (GTDB): domain Bacteria; phylum Pseudomonadota; class Gammaproteobacteria; order Burkholderiales; family Rhodocyclaceae; genus Sulfurisoma. The sequence continues at coordinate 14,697 of JAUYFI010000087.1, forward strand.
GAACCCTTCGTCAGCGGCCATGAGGCGGGGCATGGCCTGGGCCTCTGGGTCACCTACCAGATCGTGTCGCAACTCGGCGGCCAGATCGAAGTGCGCTCCGAGGGCGGCATCACCCGCTTTCGCATCGATCTCCCCACGGGAGAGGCCAAATGAACGACAAGCCGATACGCATCTGCCTCGTCGAGGACGACGAGCTCATGGGCGAAGCGCTATGCGAGCGCTTCGACATGGAAGGCTTCGCCTACGACTGGCACAAGAGTGGCCGCGAAGCCCTGCGGGGCTTGCAGCGGCGACGCTATGGCGTTGTCGTCAGCGACATCCGCCTGCCGGACCTTAGCGGCGAGGATCTGTTCGTCCAGTTGCGCCAAGTGCAAGCCGACGCGCCGCCCTTCCTGTTCATGACGGGCTACGCGACCATCGACCAGGCGGTACGACTGCTCAAGCTGGGTGCGACCGACTATCTGCCCAAACCGCTCGACGTCGATGCGCTGGTACACCGAATTCGCGAACTCGGGACGCCGCTCGAGACGACTCCCGGCGATAGCTGCACTCTGGGTGTGTCCCCCGCCATGCGGCGGATCGGCCAGATGATCGAGCGCCTGGCAAATTCCGACGGCACCGTGCTGATCAGCGGCGACTCCGGCGTTGGCAAGGAGGAGGTCGCGCGGCGCCTCCACGGTGCCCACAAGGACGCCGCGAACTGTCCATTCGTGGCGGTGAACTGCGCGGCGATTCCCGAGGCGCTGCTGGAAGCCGAAGTGTTCGGCTTCGAGAAAGGCGCGTTCACCGGGGCGACGAAGGAACATCGCGGCTACTTTGAGCAGGCGCATGGCGGCACCCTGTTCCTCGACGAGATCGGCGACATGCCGCTCGCCATGCAGGCCAAGCTGTTGCGCGCCATTCAGGAACGAATCGTCACCCGCGTCGGTGCCGAAAAGCCCATTCATGTAACCGTTCGCCTCGTCTGCGCGACCCATGAAGATCTGCGGCAGATGGTAGAGGCCGGTCGTTTCCGCACTGACCTTTACTACCGCATCAACGTCATCCACCTGCGGATTCCCCCTCTGCGCGAGCGGCGCGAGGATATCCTCTGGCTCGCGCGGCGCTTCCTTGAAGAACAATCGGAGAAGAAGAGTGGCACACCCTTCTCCTTTAGCGAAGGGGTTGAACGCGCGCTGCTGACCCATCCCTGGCCGGGCAACGTCCGCGAACTGAAGCACTGCATCGAGCGTGCCTGCATTCTGGCCGAACGGCCGCAGCTAGGCGCCGAAAGCATAATCTGCGACCAGGAGGCGACGGCTTCGCTGGCCGATGCCAGCGGCGATACCCTGCTGGCCCATTTGAACCTCTGCGAGAAGCACTACATCGAGCAGATGCTCGCATCGAACGGCTGGCGCATCGGCGACACCGCCGACTCCCTCGGCATCAGCCGCAAGAATCTCTGGGAAAAGATGAAGAAGCACAGTATCGCCGAGCCGTCGAAGAGTCACTAAAGCTCGACATGAGTCAGTTCGGCCGACCCATCGAGCCCGTGCGCACGGGCGCAACGCGCAATGAAATTCCAAACGCGGATTCCGGATGCCGGAAAAGTCGGCGCTGGCGGGACGGCGACCTGATCCGGATCAATTACCCGACAATCGCCGTCAACTATAATGTGGCGACATTTCAACCCACGGAGCCGCTCCATGACCACGATTCCCGTTCATAACCACACCACCCCCGAAGCGATCTACCCCTTCGACGCCCGCGGCATCGCCAAGCGCTTCCGCCACGCCGCGATTTTCGGCGCGCTCGACGCCCTCAATGCCGGCGAGACCATGCGCTTCGTCAATGACCACGATCCGCTGCCACTGCTGCAGCAGATGCAGGCCCGCTACGGCGAGGGCGTCGAGATCGCCTACCGCCAGCGCGAGGCGGCCGGCGTGGTGATCGACTTCGTCAAGCGCTAAGGCGAACGGGCATGAGGCGCGCGCTGGCCGGCCTGCTGCTGGCCGTGCCGCTTGCCTGCCTGGCGACGGCCGACGTCCTGCCGCCGCTGCAGGATGCGGCCGCCGAATACGCGCGCCCCGCCGCCTCCCCCGCGCGCTGCGCGGCCGGCGAGACCGTCACGCTGGCCGTCGCGCTGAGCGAAGGCCAGCCGCTCGACACCACCTTCGATGCCGCGAGCGGACGCCTGCGCATCTTCTACCGCATGGCGTTCAACCAGATCACCGAGGGCTGGAACTGGCATCCGCTGGATGCGGCCGCGGGTGGCGACTACTACGTCTTCAAGTATCTACCGCTCGGTTCGACCAGCGAGGAACGCGGCATGTACCGCGCCGAGGACAAGATCGGAACACCGCAGGAATTTCGCGTGCAGTGGCGCACCGACTATTTCTTCGCCTTCGACAATCCCCACGATTTCTACCCGCGCGGCCCGAACGACGACGCCAGCTTCGTCGCCGAAGTCACCCTGCCGGCGAGCGAGGCCGAGCGCCTGGCGCGCGGCGACCTGCGCATGGCGCTGCGCGGCCATCTGACCGCGAACTGCCTCTCCGACAGCACCACCTTCTGGAAAGCCACCTCCGCCCAGCCCGTCGATTTCACCTTGAAGAAGCGCTACCTGATCGGCGTGCTCGACGAGGTGTGGTTCCACGACGCCGCGACGGGGCGGATACTGGCGCGAGTATCCAACGCTAGCGGCGATCGCGCACCACGAACGGCTCGACCAGCGCCTCCTGCACCGACTCGGAGCGATTGAGCGCCTTATCGAAGCTCGCGTTCCAGACGTCGGCGTTGGCAAAATCGGCGCCATCGAGATCGGCTTTCGGAAAGCGGGCCTGGCGCAGGGTGGCGCCGGCCAGGCGCGTGGACTTGAGTTTCGCCCCGGTGAAATCGACATCCTCCATCGCCGCGCCCGTCAGGTCGGCCCCGGAGAGATCCGTACCCACCAGCCTGGCGCCCGAGAACACGCCGCGAAACGCATAGCAGTTGCGGATCGATCCGCCCGAGAGGTCGATGCCTTCCATCAGGACGTCCTTGAGATAGGCGCCGGAAAAGTCGGCCCTGGCGGCACGGGTGTTGATGAGATTGGCGCCGAAGAGGTAGGCGCCGGAAAGCTTCGCGTCCTCGAGCTTGGCGTCGTCGAAGGTGGCATGGAACAGGTCGGCGTTGCGCAGGTCGGCGCCGGAGAGATCGGCGCCGGTGAAGTTGGCCCACTTGGCGTTGGCATCGCGCAAGTCGGCGCCGGAGAGATTCGCCTTCTTCAGGTTGGCGCTCTCCAGCTTGGCGCCGGTGAGCCTGACCCCGCGCAGATCCGCGCCCGCCAGCGAGCGCCGCGAAAAGTCGCAGTGCGACAGATCCGTTCGCGCCTTCGGCGCGGCGCAATTGCCCGCGGGTAGTTCAACGGCGAGCGCCGGCGCGGCGAGCAGGGCAAAAACAGTCAGGAAAAGGATGCGCATCAGCCCACCAGTTTGTGCATGACCAGATAGAAGCGCACACCTTGCCACAAGGTGGACGCGCCTAGCAAGATCACGAACAGCGCCGCGCCTTTCAGCAGCCAGCCGCGCAAGGCGGGGCCGAGCTTGCCGAACAGGAAGGAGGCCGACAGCATCGAGGGCAGCGTGCCGGCGCCGAAGGCCAGCATCAGCAGCATGCCCTCCGGCGGCGACGGCGCGGTGGTCGCCTGCACGGCCATGGCCATGGTCATCGAGCAGGGCATCAGGCCGTTGATGGCGCCGCCGATCACGCTGCCCACGACCGGGCCCTTCCGCGTCGCGGTAACGAACTGCAGACGCAGCCACGCCACCGGCGCGAAGCCATGGGTGTTGCGGATCGGCGAGACGCCGAGGAGATCGAGGCCGAGCAGGATCACGATGACGCCGGCGATGATCTGCAAAACGCCCTGCGCGAGGCCGATGGCACCACTGGCCACCAGCACGGCGCCGAGAGAGGCGGCGGCAAGGCCGACCACCGCGTAGATCGAGATGCGCGCGCCGTGGTAGGCAAGGTACGGCCAGACCCCCTTGGCATTCAGTTTCATGAAGAAGCCCGACACCAGCCCACCGCACATGCCAAGACAGTGGCCACTACCGAGCAGCCCGGTCATAAAAGCGAGCGCGTAGGAGAATTCGGCTACGTAGTGAGCGTGATCCACGGCGCCCGCGTTACTGCGTCATTCCCACTCATTAAATCACTCCCACTCGATCACTAACGAGAAGTGCATCCAATTGTTTTCACGGTGGATTTTCATCCTCTTGTTTGTCGATACCATCAGAAATACGGCGGATTCAAGTCCGAAGTACAACAGCGTTATGACGAGAGTGTAGCTGTTTCATGAAGACCTCGTGGGGGGTCTTGAAGCCGAGGCATTTTCTGGGACGGTGATTGAGGCGGTGCATGGCGAAGGCGATGTCCTTGGCAGTGATGGAGTCGAAGCACATGTTCTTCGGAAAGAACTGGCGGATCAGGCCGTTCATGTTCTCGTTGGCGCCGCGTTCCCACGAAGCGCAGGGATGAGCGAAGAAGAAATCCGCATCGAGTGCTCCGGCGATTCGCTCATGCCGGGAGAACTCCTTGCCGTTGTCGGTCGTCAGCGTGTGAACGCGGGCCGCAAAAGGCGTCAGCAAGGAGATCATGGTGTCCGAGACGGCCTGCGCGGTCTTGAACGGCACATGGGCGATCAGCGAGTAGCGGGACGTGCGTTCGTTAATCGTGACGAGAGCCTGCTTCTGTCCGGCGCCGATGACCAGATCCGCCTCCCAATCGCCGAAGCGGCCACGCTCGGCCACGATGGCAGGGCGCAACTCGATGGAGACCTGGTTGGGGATGGTGCCGCGGCGCTCGCGGCCGCCATAACGTTTCCGGCGGGTCTTCTGGCAGCGCAGGGTGCGATGCAGCGTGCCACCGGCGCGCTTGTCGGCGTAGATGTGCTGGTAGATGCTTTCGTGGCTGACGGTGGGTTGTCCATTGGCCTTCAGGTAGCCGGAGATTTGTTCCGGACTCCAGGTTTCGCCAAGTTTGACGTCGACCATGGCCCATGTCTCGGCTGCAACGCGGGGGCCGCTCTCACGGGCCCGCATGCGGGCCCGTGAGAACTCATGCGCCTGCTTGGGCCGGTAGCCGCGCTCTCCGCGATTACGCCTCATCTCCCGGCCAATCGTCGATTTGTGGCGATTCATCACGCGGGCAATGTCGCTTGGGTCATGTCCGGCTTTGGCAAGGATGGCAATCTGGTACCGTTCGTCTTGGGTGAGATGTGTGTAGGTCATTTCGGGCAACTTCGACTTGGGGGTCAGGGGGCTCGGATGCTCTCACATCTCGCCCGCCCAACCCGTTAATCAGAGTTGCACTTCGAACTTGAACTCGCGGAACTTCAACTCGCGCTAGACTAATCCGAGCCGTTCGATGTATGCTGCGCGGCTCTGCCCTCGGTTGGTTCGTGGCAAGCACTGCGCGAGGAGCCGCCGAATTCCTGTAGTGGTTCTTGCACTTGGCCCAGTCATCACTGGTTGGGCTTTTTGCATTTCGGCGGACAGCGGGGGATCGGAATTGCGAAAGTCCGGTGGCCGGTATAACCGCCACTCCGCTGCGGGCAGAGCCGCGCCACCATGTAGCCAACTTCATTGCCACCCATTTTTTGAAAGACACAATGCACTCTTCCCATATCCTCAAGCATCTGAAGAAGCATGGTCAGCTTCTGGACTCGGAGATTGCGACAGCAATGGGCATTTCGCTGCCCAACGTGCTCGCATCCCTGTCGAACCTGTCAGACCGTGGCGAGATCTCCAAGTGCAGCGTGACCCGATTCAACGATGGGAAGCCTGTTCAGTCTACGCTTTGCCGAATCTCCGGCTACATCCCGCCAGCGTCTCCTGGGCGCAAGCCAGGAAAGAATTGAGCGATTACCCATGCCCGACACAGCTTACTGTTACCACTGCGGCAGACCCCATCCCAAAGAGGAAATGCGTCTGATTCAAACCAAGGGTGGGTCACGCCTGCGCTGCAGAAAATCCATCCAGGCCACAAAGCGGGGAATTGCCGAGAGAGATGCCTTCGGCAGGCAAGTCACTGCCATGAACGGAACGAAGTCGCATGTGCTTGCGAGGACATCGCCGAGTCAAGAGGCAGTTTGAGTCTGATCCGGCTGATTTGTAGAAATTGATTGGCGTAAGAACCATCCCCCTTTTTATCGATTCCGTATGACCACTCCCCCTACCGGCTACCCGTCACCGTATCAAATTTGGCGATGTTGCCCTTGGCCAGCGTTTCCATGACCCAATCAGCCGAGAATACTTCGTGAAGCAGAGCGCCAGCATGGCCGCCATGGTCACCAGTATTGGAGACGGCACTGTGCCGGACGAATTTGAAGCTGATGACGTCGTGGGGATTTGACCAGTAGACGCTTCATCAGCCCCATTCCTCATGTTCATCGCTCTGAGCGGAATTTACGAGCCTTCCGCCATCCAACAATTGCGGGATGGCCGGTTCCTTGTCGTTGAGGATGAGAAATCACACCCACTCAGTCTGGTAACTATCCATCCGGACGGGGTATCAAGTAGCACCCCTCTCGTCACACAAACGCAGGATGCTGACTCACCGTTAGCCAAGTTGGACGATCTGGAAGGCATCACTACCGATTCAGCCGGCTTTATCCACGCCATCACCTCGCACTCCCGCAATAACGATGGGGAGGAGAAGAAATCGCGTGAGAAGCTGATTCGGTTTCGCATCGAGGGAAACCGTGCAATAGCTCCCGTGGTGATCAGGGGGCTAAAGGCTGCACTGACTGCCGCCCATCCGGTGCTGGCCACCGCGGCAGAGATCATCGACGTCAAGGCGGAAGGCGGGCTCAACATCGAAGCCTTGGAGATGACACCTGACGGTCAGCACCTGCTGATAGGTTTTCGGAGTCCACTGCTCGATCGGCGGGCGCTCATCGCCAGCATTGAGAATCCGATCGACCTGTTTGAATCGGGTGCGTCACCCAGGATTTCAACGCAACTGAACACACTCGACCTTGGTGGTCACGGCATTCGCGGCATATCTTACATCTCGGCCCTTGGCGGCTATCTCGTAATCAGTGGCCCCGTCACGAAGGAGCAGGCTCAATTCCAGTTGTGGTTCTGGAACGATCTGAAAACCGATCCGCCTCGCCGTGTCACTGTCCCCGGCATTGCCGGTTTCGAGCATGCCGAAGGAGTCAGTCCTGCCGTTGTCGATGGACAACAGCGCATCGTGATCGTCAGCGATGATGGCAGCCGAGAAGAAGGTCGCAGTGCCCGCTTTCTGTTGCTCGATGTGGGGCAGTTGCAGATCGAGCCTTGATATAGAAGCGAGGCGTTTTACCCCTATCCGCTCGCCGGCCTCGCGGCAATAGTCGTTGCCGCTGTCTTGGCATCTGTGTTTCCGAGTGCTACTATTAGCACCATTAACAGGTCGCTGGAGAACGTCATGGCTCATCAGATTTTTGCGGAAACGACGGCGAGCGTATCGGATCTGAAAAAGAATCCGATGGGTACAGTCGCGGCTGGTGATGGCTCCCCCGTGGCGATTCTGAACCGTAACACCCCGGCGTTCTACTGTGTGCCGACGAAGGTGTACGAGGCCATGCTTGAACGGCTTGACGATATTGATCTGAACGCGATTGCCGATGTACGGGCCGGGCAGCGCGTCATCAAGGTAACGCTGGATGATCTATGAATTGGGCTTCGTCGAGGATGCGCTGAAGGAATGGCGCAAACTCGATAGCAGCATCCAGGAACAGTTCAAGAAGAAACTCGGCGAACGGCTGGAAAACCCGCGTGTGCCGTCGGTGAAGCTGATCGGTCGCCCGGATCGGTACAAGATCAAGCTCCGCTCGATCGGCTATCGCTTGGTGTATGAAGTGCGAGACAACCAACTGATCGTTGTGGTTGTCGCGGTTGGCAAGCGTGAGCGCAATGCGGTTTTCAAGGCTGCGGCTGCGCGATAACGATAACACCAGCCTCCAGGGTTACGTTGGGGTTACACAATGCGCTTATTAATCATCTTGTCACTTCCAGTCCTATGCTCCGGATGCGCAGTAGTCGCCGTGGCAGATGCTGCCGTGACCGTGACAGCGACCGTCGTTAAAGCCGGGGCTGCCGTTGTCGGAACTGCAGTGGATGTGACGGCTGCCGGGGCCAAGGCAGTGGTCGGCTCCGATGGCGACAAGAAGAGGTAGCCTGCTTTCCTTTGATGCCGATTACAGCCCTTATCGAGTCCGCATGACCCCTCACCCTACCCGTCACCGTATCAATTTTGGCGATGTTGCCCTTGGCCAGCGTTTCTATGTCCATAGGTGCGGCACTTCGGCGAGCCGCCGACAACAACTGTCGCAGCCCTTCCCACACAGCCAGTCGGGGCTATTCTCCCGAATGGCTTGTACGCGCGCGTCAATATCGGCGTGGAGTATGGATAGCGTGGTCATGAGTCGGCATGTTGAGTGATATACAGCGACTCCCCGCGCTCCCGTGCCCACGGGGTTCGACGGAGAAACTTGAGGCTTGTTGGGCACAAATACCGGGGGCACTTGGTAAAGCAGCGGACATCAATCTGCTGCCCCACAACCCATGCCAGCCATGAAATGGGGGTCGCCTCCTCGGATGGCGTGGGTGTGGCCGCCGTAGAATTCCATGAAGGCATACTGGCGTTGCGGCGCCACCTCGCGCGCAATGGCGGCGGCGATGCCTTTGGCTAGCCGGCCGTCGCGGAATTTGTCGATGTATTTCATGCCTGCTGTGCCATTTCCGCGAACAGCGCCAGCGTCTTCTCGGCCTCGTTCTGGTCGAGCTTGTTGAGCGCGTAGCCGACATGGACGATGACGTAGTCGCCGACGGCGACATCGTCGAGCAGCGCCAGCGAGATTGCCTTGCGCACGCCGCCGAGATCGACGATGCATTGTTCGTCGGGCAGCAACTCGACGACACGGGCGGGAATGGCGAGACACATGCGGCTTAGCTTTCCGGTGAGTCTTCCGGGGACGGCACGATCCGCGGGGAGGCGTGCAGCATGGCGCTCACCACGGCGGCCGGCAGGGGACGGGCGTAATAATAGCCCTGCACGAAGTCGCAGCCCATCGCGCGCAGCAGCGCATCCTGCGCGGCGGTCTCCACCCCTTCCGCCACCACGTCGACGTCGATGGCCCGCGCCAGCGACAGCACCGTCTCGACGATGGCCCGGTCCTCGGTGTCGACAGTCATCTGCTGGACGAAGGAACGATCGATCTTGAGCACATCCACCGGCAGCTGCCGCAACTGGGCAAGCGAGGAATAGCCGGTGCCGAAATCGTCGATCGACACCTTCACGCCGAACGTCTTGAGCTCGGAGAGCAGGCGCACCGCCACGGCGGGATCGCGCATCAGCGCGCTCTCGGTGATCTCCAGTTCCAGCCGCTCGGGCGGGAGGCCTTCCGTCTCGAGCGCGACCCGAATGAATTCGAGCAGCCCCGGCCGGCCGAACTGCCTGGCCGAGAGGTTGACCGACACGATCAGGGGCGGCAAGCCTTCCCTGTCCCAGCGGCCAGCCTGGCGGCAGGACTCGACCAGCACCCATTCGCCGATGCCGAGGATGGAGCCGGTTTCCTCCGCCACCGGGATGAAGCGGCCGGGGGGGATGCGCCCGAGGGTCGGGTGTTGCCAGCGCACCAGCGCCTCGACGCCCACGACCTCGCCGCCGCCGATGGCGACGCGGGGCTGGTATTCGAGCCGCAGTTCATCGCGCTCGACCGCCTTGCGCAGGTCGTTTTCGAGCTTGAGCCGCTCCAGCGTCAGCACGTTGATGTCCTGCGCATAGAAACGGAAGTTGTTCCTGCCCTGTTCCTTCGCGGCGTAGAGCGCGATGTCGGCCTTCTTGACCAGGTCGTCGAGATCGGTGGCGTCGGTGGGAAACAGGCTGATGCCGATGCTGGCCGACACATGCAGTTCGTGGCCGTCGAGCGTCATTGGCTGGCGCAGCGCGTGGGCGACTTTCTCGGCGATCACCGCGGCATCCTCGCCGCGGTGGATGTTGCCGGCGACGATGGCGAACTCGTCGCCGCCGAGGCGCGCCACCACGTCGCCTTCGCGGACATTGGCGAGGATCCGTTCCGCCGCGCATTTCAGCAGCAGGTCGCCCGCCTGGTGGCCCAAGGTGTCGTTGACGGCCTTGAAGCGGTCCAGATCGATGTAGCACAGCGCCACCAGGCCGCCGGTGCGCTTGCACCAGATCGTCGCCTGTTCGAGGCGCTCGCGGAACTGGAGCCGGTTCGGCAGGTCGGTCAGCGGGTCGGAATAGGCCAGGCGGCGAATGGTTTCCTCGGTGTATTTGCGCTCGCTGATATCCTCGATCACGCCGACGAAATGCGTCACCTTGCCCTGCGCGTCCCTCAGGCTGGAAAGGCTCTCCATGCACCAGAACTGCTCGCCGTCCTTGCGCCGGTTGAGCAGTTCGCCGCGCCATTCGCGGCCGGCCGTCAGCGCTTCCCACATGCCGGCATAGACGGCCGGATCGGTCTCGCCGGACTGCAGGAGCTTCGGCGTCCGGCCGATCAGTTCCGCCGGGGCGTAGCCGCTGATCTGGCAGTAGCGCGGATTGGCAAACTCGATGCGGCCGGCGGCGTCGGTGATGACGATGCCGCTGGCGCTCTGCTCGACGGCGCGCGAGAACTTGCGCAGCACGTCTTCGCGCCGGAAGCGCTCGGCGTCGGCCCGCAGGCTGAGCCGCGTGGCGAAACCGATCAGCCCGATCCCCAGCAGCCAGATGCCGCCATGGGTCGCCATCAGGGTGGCCATTTCCTCCCGGGCGAGCGCCCAGTAGCGCTCGAGGGGGATGATGGCGCCGGTGGCCCCGTACAACTCGCCGACATTGACGCCGGTCGATGCATGGCACCTGACGCAGTAGGGCGTCATGTGCATCGGCTGCATCATGCGCAGAGTGGCCTTGCCGTCCTCGGCCGTGACGATTTCGCTAACCTCCCGCGCACCCTGCTCGAAGGCGTCGAGCGCTTTCAGTTCCCAGGCATCGGGAGCATTCGCGGGGTTCAGCTGGATGCGGGCGACGATGCGCACGCGGGTGCCGTAGAGCTCGGCGAATGTCTCGCCGACTTCCCTGATCGCCGTGGCCGGGTCGATCAGGGTCAGCACGCGGCCATGATCGAGAAACAGGTCGCGCTCGGAAAGGTGGCCCATGTAAGGGTTCGGCCGCACCTTGTCGCCAACCGGCGCGTAGAGGCCGCCGAGGGAAGACAGCCACAGCCGCAGCGCCCTGTCCTTGTTCAGGCTGCCGACGGCCTCGATGCGGGCCACCTCGCCGACCCAGTCATCCTCGATGGCCATGTTCCAGGCCAGCGAGGCGGCGTTGACCAGCGTCCACACCAGCGCGATCACGCCCGCCAGGCGCATGATCCGCCGGCGCTGCGATCCCGCCGCGCGCTCTTCGGTATTCATGGGCATCCTCCTCCCCCGCTGGCAACCCACGCCTGTCCGAGGCTCAGGCCACCGTCATTGGGCGGCGCCTGGCGGGCCTCGAACACGTCCATTCCCGCATCTTCCAGCCGGCCGCCCAGCGCGCCGGCAAGCACGCGGTTGAGAAAACAGCCGCCGCCCAGCGCTATCCGCCGGATGCCGGCGCTCGCCGCCGCGCGCAGCGCCCATTGTGCCAGCGCTTGCGCCAGCGTGGCGTGGAAAAGTGCGGCGCCGTGGCCGGCATCCTTCTCGTCGACGAGCCGCGCCAGCAGCGGCGCGAGGTCGAGCACGCCGGCTGCGTCGATGCGCCAGCCGTCGGCAAGCGGTTCCACCGCGCCGTGACCCTCGGCCAGCCCCTCCAGCAGCATCGCCGCCTGGCCTTCGTAGGCAGCGATGTCGCGCACGCCGAGCAGCCCGGCCGCCGCGTCGAACCAGCGGCCGCAGCTCGATGTCGGCGGGCAGTTCACGCCGCGTTCGAGCATTTCACGTAGCGTCGTCCCAGGGGATGCCGGCCCGCGAAGCGGAGTCCCCGGCATGCAAGGCACCGCTTCGCATAACTTTCCGGGAAAGCGCCGCTCGATTTCGTCGCCGCGCCCGAGCAGGTGCAGCGCACTCGCGGCCATGCGCCAGGGCTCGCGCGCGGCGCGGTCGCCGCCGGGCAGCGCGATCTCGCGCAGGTGGCCGAGCCGTTCGAACTTGGCGCCATCGACGCGCAGCAACTCGCCGCCCCAGATGCCGGCGTCCGCGCCGAGACCGACGCCGTCGAGAGCGAGGCCGAGCAGCGGTTCCCCGATGCCGTGCTCGGCGGCGATCGCGGCGATGTGGGCGTGGTGGTGCTGCACGGCAACGATCTTCAAGCCGCGTTCGGCGGCGAAGTTCGCGGCGAAGCGCGTGCTATAGAAATCCGGGTGCAGGTCGTGGGCGACGATCTCCGGTTCGATCTCCAGCAGGTCCATCAGACGCGCGACGGTTTCGTCGAGCATGGCGCAGGTCGGCGCGTTGTCGAGGTCGCCGATGTGCTGCGAGACAAAAGCATCAAAGCCGCGCGTGAGGCAGACAGTGTTCTTGAGGAAGCCGCCGACGGCCAGCACCGAGGGTCCGGCGCGGGAGAGCTTGATCGCCTGCGGCGTGTAGCCACGCGACCGCCGGATGAACTGCGGCGCGGTGCCGGCCAGCCGCAGCACGCTGTCGTCGCAGCGCGTGACGATGGCGCGGTCGTGGGTGAGATAAGCGTCGGCGATGCCGGCCAGGCGGCGCGACGCTTCGTCGTCGTCGCGCACGATGGGCTCGCCGCCGGGGTTGGCGCTGGTCATCACCAGCGTCAGCGGCTGCGGCACGGCCATCCAGTCGATGCCGGCGGGCCGGCCGGCCGCCTCGTGAAACAGCAGCCATTGCAGCGGCGTGTAGGGCAGCATGACGCCGAGCCAGGCGAGCCCGGGAGCGATGCCGGCGAGTTTTTCATCGGCGCCGTCGCGCTTCCGCAGCAGCACGACGGGCCGCTCGGCCGATTCGAGCAGTGCCGTCTCGGAGCCGCCGACTTTTGCGTGACGGTCGATGCTCGCGACATTGGCGAGCATGACGGCGAAGGGCTTCTCCTCGCGCTGCTTGCGGCTGCGCAAGGCAGCCACGGCCACCGCGTTGCTCGCGTCGCAAGCGAGGTGATAGCCGCCGATTCCCTTGATGGCGACGATGGCGCCGGATTGCAGCAGGCGCAGGGTTGCGGCGATGGCATCGCCGGCGATGGGCTGTCCCTGTGCATCGAGCAGCGCAAGCCTGGGCCCGCAGACGGGGCAGGCATTGGGCTGGGCATGGAAGCGACGGTCGGCCGGCGACTCGTATTCAGCCTGGCAGTCCGCGCACATGACGAAGCCCGCCATGCTGGTCCGCGGCCGGTCGTAGGGCAGATGCCGCGTGATGGTGTAGCGCGGGCCGCAGTGGGTGCAGTTGGTGAAGCCGTATCGCCAGCGCCGACTTTCCGGCGCGAACATGTCGGCGAGGCAGTCGGCGCAGATGGCGGTGTCGGGACCGATGGCGGTGGCGGCGCGGCCGCTGCCGTCCGTGTGAGTGATGAGAAAATCGCTGAAAGCCTCGGCGGCCACATCGACTGCAATGACCGCATCGACACGCGCACGCGGCGGAGCTTCGGTGCGCAGTCGCGCAACGAAGGACTCTACCTGCTCACCCTCGGCGGCGATCTCGACGCCCCGCGCATCGTTGCGCACCCAGCCGGCAATGCCAAGCTCATGCGCGAGACGCCAGACGAAAGGCCGGTAGCCGACGCCCTGAACGATCCCCGTGACCCGAACCCGGATCGCCGCCGTCATTTCGCGGCGGCGCCCTTCTCCAGCCACGCCAGCCAGGCGTCCATGCCCTCCCCGCTGCGCGCGGAGACGCGCAGCACTTCGATCTCCGGATTGACGCGACGGGCGTGGGCGATGGCCTGGTCGACATCGAAGTCCAGATGCGGCAGCAGGTCGCACTTGTTGAGCAGCATCAGCGACGCCGCGCGGAACATGTCCGGGTACTTGATCGGTTTGTCCTCGCCCTCGGTCACCGACAGCACGACCACCTTGTGCGCCTCGCCGAGGTCGAAGGCCGCCGGGCAGACCAGGTTGCCGACGTTCTCGATCATCAGCAGCGAGTGCTCGGGCAGGTTCAGTTCATTGATGGCGTGGCCGACCATGTGGGCATCGAGATGGCAGCCCTTGCCGGTATTGATCTGCACGGCGGGCGCGCCGGTGGCGCGGATGCGCTCGGCATCCTGGCTGGTCTGCTGGTCGCCCTCGATCACCGCGACAGCCGCCTTGCCCTTGAGCGCCTCGATGGTTTTCACCAGCAGCGTGGTCTTGCCCGAACCGGGACTGGAAACGAGGTTCAGCGCGAAGACGCGGCGACCAATGAGAAAGGCACGGTTCTCGCGGGCATAGGCGTCGTTCTTGGCGAGGATGTCCTGCTCGATCCGCACCCGGCGCGGCAGGGGCACGCCGGGCGCGTGGCTGTGGGCGGGCACGTAGGCATGCGCGTGGCTGTGGGTCGTGCCGTCGGCGTGGGTGTGCTCATGCCCGTGGTCCGGATCATGCACCGCCTGTCCGTCGATTTTCGTTTCGCCCTGGCCGCAGCCGCATGTCGTGCACATCGTTTCTTACTCCACGTCGAGTTCCCGCACCCGCATTTCGGTGCCGCCGGTAACTTTCACCGGTGCCGCACCGCAATGTTCGCACGGATCGTACACCGCCTCCAGCGCCGTTTCGCGGCCGCAGTCGAGACACAGCCCCGCGCCCGGCACGACGATGATTTCCAGCCGCGCACCGTCGGCGCGGCTGCCCCGCACCACGGCGTCGAAGCAGAAGGCCATGGCCTCGGGCTCGACGCTGGACAGGCGGCCGATTTCCAGGAACACCGTCCTCACCCGGCCGAACCCCTCGCGCCGCGCGGCGTCCTCGATCAAGTCGAGAATGCCTTCGGCCAGACTCATTTCATGCATTGCCGGTCAGGAATTTACGTCGAGCCGGAGAGGATAGCGTCTTTTGCGCCAGTTGCGAGGCGGGCTCCTCCGGCGCGCGGATCAACGCGATCAGCGCCGCATGGGCGGTGAGCACGGCGTCGGACTGGCTGGCGAACTGTGCCATGGGCGAGAACAGCGCACAGCTCTGGAATTCGCCGATCTCGGCTTCCTCGCTGCCGAGGAAGGCGAAGTCCCCCGCCGGGAATCGATGAAAAATCCGCGCGTTCTCGGTGGCGGAAATCCAGGTGCCGCTGCTGCCGGGCAGCAGCAGCAGACTCATGCACCAGGGGGCGATGACGATGCCGAGCCAGTGATCCATCCAGCGCTGAAAGCCAACGGTCTCGACCTCGAGCGCCTCGTTGTGCACCGGCAGGCCGGCCATGCGCTCGCGCTCGATGCGGCGGTAGGCCGAGGCGACGAGCGCCGACGGGTCGATCTCATGAACCCGCAGGCTCATCATGGCTTAGCCCCAGTTGCCGGGCACTTTCCGGGTGCTCCAGCAGTTCGGTCATCAGCGCCAGCGACTCTTCCGCGCGCCCGGCATCGACGCGCTCGAAGGCGAAGCCGCCGGCCTGGATCAGCAGATAATCGCCGACCGCGATCTCTTCATCCAGCAGCAGCAGGCTGACCTCGCGCTGCTGGCCGAAGCATTCGGTGAGCGCGATGCCGTCGCGGACTTCGATGACTTTCGATGGCGCGGCCAGGCACATGGTTACAGTTCAGCCAGCACTTGGCCGACCAACTCCGGAACGCGTGCCGCCACCAGCGGCGTCAACTCCATGCCCAGTGCCATGGTCTGCGGCTGCACGCCGAGAATCACCATCTTCTTGGGCGCCGCGCCGAGGAATTCCAGGCTCGCCAGCACGTCGGGCAGGCCGATCTGATGCGGCGACAACCGGGTGCGAAAGAAGACCGGCACATCGTCGCCCTCGATGCGCACCAATGTGCCCGGCGGCTTGCCGGCGTTGATGGCATCGACGACGATGAGGCGGTCGAGGTTGGACAACTCGTCGAGCATTTCCATTGCCGACGTGCCGCCGTCGATCAGCGTCACGCCGTCCGGCAGCACATGGTCGCGTTCCAGCGCCTCGACCACGCGCACGCCGACGCCCTCGTCCTGCATGATGAGGTTGCCGATGCCGAGGACCACGGTTTTCATTTCAGTTGCTCCACCGCTTTTGGGCACCACTCGCAAGGCATGAAACTTCGTTGAGGGGCGTCGGAGAACGCCAAGGGTGGCAGGTGGCCGACGCTGCTCATGTCACCCGAACCGGGCTGCGCCCGGTTCTCCTTCTTTACTTCGCTGCGTCGGCCACCCGCCACCCTTGACGGGGTACGCCGGTGCTTTTGCATGGCCAGACAAGCCACGGTCATTCCCGATCGGGCCGGTGGGGCGTTCTGCGCAGCGAAGTAAAGGAGGAGGCGGTGGCCGAAGGCCGCCGCCGGGGGACATGAGCGAAGCAGAATGCCCCACCGGCCCGATCGCGCACCAAACGTCGAACTTCATCTCAGACCGCCTTGACCGTCACCACCCGATCGTTTTCCGCATCGCTCAGGTGAATCGCGCAGGCGATGCAGGGGTCGAAGGAGTGGATGGTGCGCAGCACCTCGAGCGGCTGCTCGGGGTTGGCGATGGGGTTGTCGAGCAGCGACGCCTCATACGGGCCGGGCTCGTCCTTCTCGTTGCGCGGGCAGGCGTTCCAGGTGGACGGCACGACGCACTGGTAGTTCTTGATCTTGCCGTTGTCGATGACCACCCAGTGGGAGAGCACGCCGCGCGGCGCCTCGTGGTAGCCGACGCCCATCTGTTCGCCTTTCGGGAACACCGGCCGGTTGAAGGTCTTGGTGTCGCCCTTGCCGATGTTGGTCACCAGCGCCGTCCATTGCTCGGCCAGCATGTCGACCATCACCGCGCAGCGCACGGCGCGCGCGGCATGGCGGCCGATGGTGGAATGCAGCGCATCGACGCCGACCTTGGTCTTGGCCAGCGCGGACACGGTATCCAGCGCCAGCGTCGTGTACTTCTTCGTCGGCTCGTGGCCGGCCGCGTACATGCACAGCACGTTGGCCAGCGGCCCGACCTGCGCGACCTTGCCGTAGAAGGTCGGCGACTTGAGCCAGGAGTATTTGCCGTCGGCCTGGAAGTCGGTGTAGTTGGGCTTGGTCTCGCCGGCGTAGGGGTGCAGCGGTTTCTTGCTGCTGTAGTCGTACCACGAGTGCTTGACCGATTCCTCGACGCCCTTGGCCCAGTACTCGTCGTTGAAGCCCTTGATCGGCTTGAACTTGGAAATGTCGCCGTTCTCGATGTAGCCGCCGGGCAGCGCGAACTGGGTGCCCTTGGTGTCCATCGGGATGTCCGGCACGCACAGGTAGTTGGTGACGCCGCGGCCAACTTTCGTCCAGTCGGCGTAGAAGGCGCCGACCGCAGCGACGTCGATCAGGTAGACGTTCTTGACGAAGTCGTCCAGCTCGTCGATCCAGCCCTTGACCGCCATCAGGCGCTCGACTGTCAGCACCGACTGCGAATCGGTGGAAATAGCGTTGGCGACGCCGCCGACCGCGAGGTTCTGGATGTGCGGCGTCTTGGAGCCGAGGATGGAGACGATCTTGTTGGCCTTGCGCTGGATGTCCAGCGCCTGCAGGTAGTGCGCCGTGGCGAGCAGGTTCACTTCGGGCGAGAGCTTCATCGCCGGGTGGCCCCAGTAGCCGTTGGTGAAGATGCCGAGCTGGCCGCCGCCGACGAAGTTCTTCAGCCGTTCCTGCACCGCCTTCATCTCGTGCTTGCCGTTGAGATGCCAGCTCGACAGGCTCTCGGCCAGGCTCGCGGTCTTGTCCGGGTCGGCCTTGAGCGCGGAGGTCACATCGACCCAGTCGAGCGCCGACAGGTGATAGAAGTGCACGATGTGGTCATGCACCGCGTGCGCCAGGATAATGAGGTTGCGGATGTACTGGGCGTTGAGCGGCACTTCCAGTTGCAGCGCGTTCTCGACCGCGCGCACCGAGGCAATCGCATGCACCGTGGTGCACACGCCGCAGATGCGCTGGGTGATGGTCCAGGCGTCGCGCGGATCGCGGCCCTGCAGGATCAGCTCGACACCGCGAAACATCTGCCCCGAGGACCAGGCCTTCTTCACCCGGCCGCCCTCGACATCGACGTCGATGCGCAAATGGCCTTCGATGCGGGTGATCGGATCAATGGTTATGCGTGCCATGGTTTTTCTCCGTGATCAGTGGGCCGCGCCTTCGCGCGGCAGCACCGGGAAGCGGCGGGTGACGAGAATGTAGATCAGCACTTCGGTCGCGAACATGCCGAGGGTGACCAGCAGTTCGGGCAATGCCGGGAAGTAGCGGAAGCCGGCGCCCGTGTCGTAGCCGATGAGGAAGCCGTTGAGGCGCAGGAAGGAACCGCCGAGTATCAGCAGGATGCCGGCGACGAACAGCCGCGCCGGGTTGCGCCGCTGGTTTTCCGTGCCGATGATCAGGAAGGGCGCGACGAAGCAGGCCATCTCGATCCAGAACATCAGGCCTTCGAGACTGAGCTGGAACGAGCGCCCGATGACGCCGCGCACGATCACGTCGCCGAGGCGCACCGCGACATAGGCGGCGACCACGCCGAGCATCACCTTCGCCAGCGGCGTCAGCAGCTTCATCTCGATGCCGCGGCGATAGGCCGCGGAAGCGAGACAGGACTCGAACAGCACCACGGCGTAGCCCATGATGATGGCGGTGAGCAGGAACAGCAGCGGCACCACCGGCGTCTGCCACAGCGGATGCACCTGCTGGCCGAGCACCACCCACAGCGTGCCGAGCGAGGACTGGTGCATCATCGGCAGCAGCGTGCCGAGCGCCACCAGGAAGAAAAGATACTTGTTGAGCTTGCGTTTGAGGTCCTTGAGGCCGAATTTTTCCAGCACCACCGGCGAGAACTCGATCCACATCACGACGATGTAGGCCGTGATGCAGATGGCCACCTCGAACATCACCGAGTTCAGGTTGACCGATCCGGGCCAGTACATGTTCCAGACGTTCCACCAGCGGCCGAGGTCGAAGATCACGCCGGCGCCAGCCAGGGTGTAGCCGAGCAGCGAGGCCAGCAGCGCCGGTCGCACCAGCGGGTGGTATTCGCCGCGATTGAAGATGTAGACCAGCATCGCCACCGAGAAACCGCCGCAGGCCAGGGCCGAGCCGATCATGACGTCGACGACGATCCAGATGCCCCACGGATAGCCGTCGTTGAGGTCGGTGACGGCGCCCAGCCCGAAGATGAAGCGATAGAGCAGGATGGCCGCCATCAGCGCGACCAGCACGCCGGCGATGAAGGTCACCTTGTTGAGCAGCGGCCCGCCGACGGGGGCGGGAGCGGAATGAGTGGTCATGGTCAGCCCTCCTCTCCGTCATCGGGTTTGACATTGCGCCTGGCGACCCAGCTCAGCGCGCCGAGCACGGCGATGGGCATCAGCAGCCCGCCGTAGAGGGTGTGCTGGATGGTCTCGGATGTCGCGGCCGATGAATAGGGCGGCAGGTTCGGCATGCCGACCTTCTCGAAGCTCACGCCCGAGAGTTTCAGCACCTGGGTGCCGCCGTACTCCTTCTCGCCATAGACGTGCTGCACATACTTGCCGATGGTGCCCTCGTAGATCTGGTCGGGCTCGTCGCGCCAGCCTTGGCGATTTTTCCGGCCCTTGCCGTCTTCCTTGCCTTGCAGCATTTTTTCCGTGGCGTGACGCAGTCGGCCGCGCGGGAATTTCGTTACGCTGCCGGGCTTGAGCGCCAGCCGCCGCTTCGCTTCGGCCAGCAGGTCCTCGGTGCGGCCGAACAACGTCGCGCCGGTCGGGCAGACCTCGGCGCAGGCGGAATAGCGGCCGTCTTTGTGACGGTGGCGGCAGAGTTCGCACTTGCCGATGCGGCCCAGCGGATCGTCGTACTGGTACTTCGGAATGCCGAAGGGACAGGCGACGACGCAGTAGCGGCAGCCGATGCACTTGTCCGGGTCGTAGGCGACGATGCCGTTCACCGGGTCCTTGGTCATCGCCGACACCGGGCAGGCCGAGACGCAGCTCGGATCCGCGCAATGCATGCACGAAGTCTTCATGAAGGCATAGCCGTTGATCTCGGCGTCCTTCGTATCCATGGTGCCGTTGCGGTACATCTTGATGATGTTGTAGGTATGGCCGCTGGTGTCGAGCGGCGTATCCCACAACTTGTCGACGGTGCTGAACTCGGCCGGGTTGTTGTTGGCTTCCTTGCACGCCGCCATGCAGGCCTTGCAGCCGATGCAGAGCGTGGCGTCGTAGAGCAGGCCCATGGCCTCGGGCGGGCGGTGGTAGGTGTCGCGCGCCTGTACCGGCGTGGCGCCAGCGCCGACTATTGCGCCGGTCGCCGCCAGCGCGCCTTTCAGAAAATCGCGTCGGGATGACATATCACACCTCCGCTTTTGACTTGTCTGCCTTGTCCTGTGCCTTTTCCAGTTCCTCGGCCTTGTGCGACATGCCGAGGTTGCGCGTCAGCATCGCGGCGGCGCCGGCGGCGGCACCCGCAACAGCGGCCAGCGCGGCGGCCGAGGCGAAGGTGGCGCCCCTGCCCTGTTCCTCGACGATGCGCGCGTACTGCAGCGGCGGGACGACGTTGAGCATCTTGGCCACGGCGTGGATCGGCTTGGCGAAACCAACGCCCTTTTCGGTGCAACCGATGCAGGGATGGCCGCAGCCGACCGGCCAGTTGCCTTCGCCGGCGTCGCCGAAGCCGATGGTCGGGCAGTTGGCATAGGTCTCGGGGCCCTTGCAGCCGAGCTTGTAGAGGCAGTAGCCCTTGCGGTGGCCCTCGTCGCCGAACTCCATGGCGAAGCGGCCGGCATCGAAATGCGCGCGACGCTCGCAGTGCTCATGGACCAGGCGGCCATAGGCGAACAGAGGCCGGCCCAGCTTGTCCACCGCCGGCAGCTTGCCGAAGGTGAGGAAATGCACCACCGTGGCGAGGAAGTTGTAGGGATTGGGCGGGCAGCCGGGGATGGTCACCACGGGTTTGCCCAGCACTTCGCCGACGCTCGATGCGCCGGTGGGATTGGGGTCGGTCGAGGGCATGCCGCCCCAGGAGGCGCAGGAGCCGATGGCAATCACCGCCG
The DNA here is from genome assembly GCA_030691075.1 of Sulfurisoma sp. Taxonomy (GTDB): domain Bacteria; phylum Pseudomonadota; class Gammaproteobacteria; order Burkholderiales; family Rhodocyclaceae; genus Sulfurisoma. Next base: position 35,764 of record JAUYFI010000087.1, read on the forward strand.
CCGCGTCGGCCGCGCATTCCTTGACCAGGTCCACCGCCGTCTGGCCGCCGATCTTGCAGTAGATGCCCTTGTCCTTGGTGGGAATCGCGCCTTCGACCACCAGCACATACTTGCCCTTGTTGGCCGCCATCGCATCCTTGCGCGCCTTCTCGGCCTGGTGGCCGGCGGCGACCATCAGCGTCTCGTGGTAGTCGAGCGAGATAACGTCGAGGATCAGCTTTTCCAGCGTCGGGTGCTCGGCGCGCAGCAGCGACTCGGAGCAGCCCGTGCATTCCTGGAAGTGCAGCCAGATCACCGAGGGACGCTTGGCGGCCTCGACCGCCTTGGCGATCGCGGCCTCGGCGCCGGCCGGCAGGCCGAGGGTGGCCGCCACGCCGGAACAGAACTGGAGGAAGTCGCGCCGGGATATCCGCAGGCGGCGCTCGACGGCGTCGGCGGCGGCCTCCGTGGCACGGTGGGTTTCATGGAAGAACGTCGCTTGCATGATGCTCTCTCCTCCTGCGACCGGAATGCGCATATTCAACGCTCGGAGCCCATACCACTTTTTGCGATAGATCAAATGTCCCTGATATTCCGTTCCACCTTTCCGCGACCTATACTGGGTCAGATTGTCTTATCCACATGAAATGGGGTTCGCCATGACAAACAATTGCACGGAAATGGTTCGCACGTCGCCGCTGGTGGCGGAACTGGACGATGCCCAGCGAGATGTCCTCGCCGAACTGATCACCTGCCGCGGCCTCGCCGACGGCGAAACGCTGATCCGCGAAGGCGAAGTCAGCAACGAGTTGCACGTGATCGCCGCCGGTGGCCTCGCCGTGACGCGCGACACCGGCAACGGCGACTGGGTGGTGCTGCATGTGCTGCGCCCGCGCGACATGGCGGGCGAACTCGGCTTTCTCGACGACCAGGAGCACAGCGCCACGCTGCGCGCGATGGGGCCGACGCAGGTCTTCAGCCTGCGGCGCGACAAGCTCGAAGGGCTGCTGGCGACGCAACCGATGATCGTCTATCGGGTCATGCGCGCCGTCGTGCGCGAGGTGCACGGCATCCTGCGGCGCATGAACATCCAGTACGTCGAGCTGACCAACTACATCACCAAGCAGCACGGCCGCTACTGACCGCCATCGACGATCACGGCCGATGACGGGCCAGATGCCGGGGCGTCCAGGAATGCGGCGACCTGGCAACGAAATGCCAGCGCGCGACGTGGTAGCTGGGATCGAAGCCGTAGAAGTTGCGGCGCATCTCCGCCAGTTCCTCGGCGCGCCAGGCGGATAGCGGCTTTTCCACCTCGTCGCACGCGCGACGGGCACGTTTGTCTTCGATGCGTTGCGTGAAACCCTCCCCCGCCATTGCGGCGGCGCGGCGCGCGACATCGACGCGGAAGGCCGCCGTGTCGCCCGCCAGCACCGCGTCGTGGAAACCGATCCTCACGGCCTCCGCCGCCGTCAGCGGCAGCCGGTGGCGCATGATCGCCGCCGCGCCGTCCGTGCCGACCCGCGGCGGCAACAAATACGTCCAGAACTCCGATCCGTGGAGGTTGCCCATGTTCCGGTAGTGCGGGTTGAGGATGACGCCGTCGCGCGCCCAGACGGCGTCGCAGGCGCGCGCGAGGAAGCAGCCGCCGGCGCCGGCGTTGCCCGCCAGCGCGGCGACGGTCAAGTGGCTTTCGCAGCGCAGGATGGCCTCGGCCAGATCGTCGATGGCGTTGATGTTGGCCCACGATTCGTCCGCCGGACTTTCCGCCGCCTCGATCAGGTTGAGGTGGATGCCGTTCGACCAGAAATCGCCGCCGCCCATCAGCACAAGCACCCGCGTCGGCCGGGTGCTCGCCCAGCGGAAGGCTTCGGTGAGGCGCTGACACTGCCGCGTGCCCATTGCGCCATTGAGGAAGTCGAAATGCAGGAAGCCGACCGCGCCCGCCTCCTCGTAGCGGATGTCCTGCCAGGTGACATGGTCGGCAGTGAACCGGCCGGCCAGCGGCGCCTCGGGAATGCTCGCACTCTCCGCCGCGAACGCCAGTGTCGCCGGCAGCTTGAACGGATACAAAAAGTGCCGCCCCGCGGGCGTCCAACGAGTTTCGCTTCGCCCGTCCGGACTGCCTGCTTGCGCAGGCGCGTTGTCGGCGCTGGCCGAGTTTGCCAATGAGCGGCGCACATGCCCGATCCACACCGCGCCATCGACAGTCGCGCGGCACAGCGCCGTCTCGCGCCGCGCCACGATCTCGCCCGGCGCGCCGCGCAGTCGCGCTTCCGGCCAGGCGTCGTGGAGATGGCAGGGCTGGCCGAACAGGCTGTCCGCGACGCCGGGAAAACCGTCGGCCGCGTCGATCTTGCGCAGGATGGTCGCGGTGTCGTCGCGCCGCCAGTCGATGGCACGGTCGGCCTGGCGCATCACCGGCCGCGGGCAACCGCGCACGTCCGGCAGGATGGCCAGCGAGGTCGGTTTTTCGCCGCGCCCGAAACGCGCCAGCGCTTCCTTGACGGCGCGAACCGCCGCCTCGGTGACTTCCTGACGATAGAGGCTCGCCTTCTTCGCGCGGCGCATGGGGAAGCCCGCCGTCGCCCAGACCGGGCCCGCATCCATCTCCGCCTCGGCCTGCAAGACCGTCACGCCCCATTCGGCCTCGCCTTCCTGGATCGCCCAGTCGAGCGCCGAGGGCCCGCGGTCGCCGACGATGCCCGGATGCACGATGAGACACACATGCTGGCGCCAGATCGATTCCGGAATCGCGCGCTTGAGGAAGGGCGCGAGGACCAGGTCGGGCTGGAACAGGGCCACGGCCTCCTCGCTGACGCTGTCGGCGATGTCGAATTCGACCGAAACCTCGTGGCCGAGCGCCGTCAACTCGGCGAACAGACGCTGCGTCAGGCTGTTGAAGCCGTGGGTGAGGAAGAGGATGCGCAAGGGATCAGTCCTTGTAGCGGCCATAGGTGTAGTGCGCGGCACACGCGCCCTCCGACGACACCATGCACGAGCCGATGGGATTCTCCGGCGTGCACACGGTACCGAAGAGTTTGCAGTCGCGCGGCCTTTTCACCCCGCGCAGGATCGCCCCGCAGTCGCAGGCCTTGTGATCGGGCACGGCGCGGTAGGCCAGCGCGAAACGCTTCTCGGCGTCGAACTCCGCGAACTCGCGCCGTATCGCCAGCGCCGAGTAGGGGATCGTGCCCATGCCGCGCCATTCGAAGGCGCGCCGCAGCTCGAACACCTCGGCGACGAGGTCCTGCGCCTTGCGGTTGCCCTCGCGCGTCACCGCGCGGGTGAATTCGTTTTCCACCTCGGCGCGGCCTTCATTGACCTGGCGGATCAGCATCAGGATGGCCTGCATCACGTCGAGCGGCTCGAAGCCGGCGATCACCACGGGCTTGCGGTATTCCTCGGCGAAGAATTCGTAGGGCCGGCTGCCGATCACCGTCGACACATGCGCCGGGCCGACAAAGCCGTCGAGGTGCACCGTGCCCCAGCGGCGCACCTCGGGCGATTCGAGGATGCTCGATATCGCCGAGGGCGTCAGCACGTGGCAGCACAGCACGCCGAAGTTCTTCAAGCCTTCGGCCGCCGCCTGCCGGATCACCACGGCGGTGGGCGGCGTGGTCGTCTCGAAACCGATGGCGAAAAACACCACCTGCCGCGTCGGGTTTTCCCGGGCGATCTTCAGCGCGTCGGCCGCCGAATAGATCATGCGCACGTCGCCGCCGCGCGATTTCGCCTTCAGCAGCGACAGGCCGTCCGACGCCGGCACGCGCAGGCAGTCGCCGTAGCTGCACAGGATCGCGCCATGCTCCAGCGCCAGCGCGATGGCCATGTCCACGCGCCCGATGGGCAGCACGCACACCGGGCAGCCCGGCCCATGCACCATGCGCACATTGGGCGGCAGCAGGTCGGACACGCCGTAGCGCGAGATCGCGTGGGTATGGCCGCCGCAGAACTCCATGAAGGCGTAGTCGCGCCCGGGCCGCGCCGCCGCCGCGATGGCCGCCGCCAGCCCGCGCGCCACCCGCCCGTCGCGGAATTCGTCGATGTATTTCACGTCTGTCGATCCGAAGCCTTGCCGTCGGCCATTCTAGCCGCGCAGTTCGATCAGCACGGGCTGGTGGTCCGAGGCGGTGCAAGCGCCATCGACGCTCAGCGCCGCCACCCGGTCGGCGATGTTGGCGCTGACGAAGAAGAAGTCATAGCAGGCGGCCTCCTTCAGGTAGCCGCGGTCATGCACGCAAAAAGTCGGCGCTGGCGGGACGGCGCCGTGGATGAGCGGCCAGGCATTCACCAGCGCCGGCGTGCCGCCGGCGCCGACTTTTTTCAGCGCCTCATGCTCGGGCGCGCCGGCCGGGCTGTTGAAGTCGCCGCAGAGCACGCAGCCCTCGCCGCGCGGCAGCACGGCCGAGTAATACTCGAGATGCGTCGTGATCACCCGCAACGCCCCGCCGGGAAACTCCGGCGCCGCGACGACCGCCTCCACCGCCACGCGCTGCATGCTCGGCACGGCCGGATCGGGCGGCCACGGCAGCAGATGGCGGAAGACCTGCGGCACGGGCGGGCGGACGAGGATCATCTGGCCGAAGAGCCGCCGTCCGCCGCCCATGTCGCCGACGAGGTCGCTGCCGGCGCCGTAGACGGTCTCGTGGCCCGGCAGCAGTTCGGCCAGCCGCGCCGGCTGGTCTCCGCCCGCCCCGCCGGGCAGGCCGGGGTGATTGACCGCCACTTCCTGCAGGCAGACCACATCGGCATTGCAGCGCCGGATCACGGCCGCCGCTCGCGCCAGATCGACGCGACCGTCGATGCCGCGACCCCACTGGATGTTCCAGCTCAGTATGCGCATTGCCGCCGCTTCCTTTCGCCTCGCCTATTCAAGACCGAATTTGATCCATCGCAAAAAACTGTAACGCTGTTCGGCTATGCTGTGGTCGTGTTGCATCGCAACAGGAGGTTGAAATGCCCGCCACGATGACTACCACGTCCGCCTTGCAATCGGTTCTCGCCCGACAGGGCCACGACGGCACCCGGCTGATGCAGATCCTGCGCGAAACCCAGGAAGCGCTCGGCTGGCTCTCGCCGCCGGTGCTGACCGAAATCGCCCGCGACATCGGCTGGCCGCGCGCGCGCGTCGAAAGCACCGCCGGTTTCTACAGCTTCTTCCATACCCGGCCGCTGGGCCGCTACCGCGTGCTGTGGAGCGACAACATCACCGACCGCATGCTCGGCAACATCGACCTGATGCAGGCCATGTGCGAGAAGCTGTGGCTGGAGCCGGGCCGCGTTTCCGAGGACGGGCTGGTCAGCGTCGACACCACCTCCTGCACCGGCATGTGCGACCAGGGGCCGGCGCTGCTGGTCAATTACCGCGCCGTGACGCGCATGACGCCGCGGCGCGTCGAGGCCATGGTGGACCTGATCCGCGCCGAGACGCCGGTGGCCGCGTGGCCCGCCGAGTGGTTCGCGGTCGAGGACAACATCCGCCGCAAGGACATCCTGCTCGGCAACGCACTGGTGCCGGGCGAAGCACTGGCCGCCGCGCTCGAACGCGGCGCGGCCGCGATGCTCGACGAAATCAAGCGCTCGGGCCTGCGCGGTCGCGGCGGCGCCGGCTTCGGCACCGGTCTCAAGTGGGAGGCCTGCCGCGATGCCATGGGCGAAGCACACTACGTGATCTGCAACGCCGACGAAGGCGAACCCGGCACCTTCAAGGATCGGGTCTTGCTGACACGTTATGCCGACCTCGTGTTCGAGGGCATGACCATCGCCGGCCACGTCGTCGGCGCCAAGAAGGGCCTGCTCTACCTGCGCGGCGAGTATCGTTACCTCCTGGAACCGCTGGAGTCGGTGCTGGCGGCACGGCGCGCGGCGGGACTGCTCGGCGGGAACATCCTCGGCCAGCCCTTCGATTTCGACATCGAGGTGCATCTGGGCGCCGGCGCCTACATCTGCGGCGAGGAATCGGCGCTGATCGAGTCGCTCGAGGGCAAGCCCGGCCGCCCCCGCATCCGCCCGCCCTTCCCCGTCACCCACGGCTATCTCGGCCAGCCGACCACGGTCAACAACGTCGAGACGCTGGCGGCAGCCTGCCTCGTCGCCAAGCACGGCGGCGAGTGGTATTCGAAGGTCGGCACGACGAAGTCGGCCGGCAGCAAGATCCTCTCGGTGTCGGGGGACGTCGAGCGGCCGGGGATCTACGAATACCCGTTCGGCGTCACCGTGCAGCAGGTGCTGAACGACGCGGGCATCGAAGGCTGCACCCAGGCCGTGCAGGTTTCCGGCCCATCGGGGGTTACGCTGGGTCAGAACGAACTGGAACGCCGCATCGCCTTCGAGGACATCCCGACGGCCGGCGCCCTCATGGTGTTCGACTGCACGCGCGACATGTTCGAGGTGGCGCGCAATTTCGCCCACTTCTTCGCCCACGAGTCCTGCGGCTTCTGCACGCCCTGCCGCGTCGGCACGACGGTGGTGGCGCGGCTGATGGACAAGCTCGCCACCGGCCACGGTTCGCCCTACGACATCGACGAGATGTTCAAGATGCACCGACTGATGCAGGGCGCCTCGCATTGCGGCCTCGGCAACAGCGCCTGCAATCCCATGTTCGACACCCTCAACAAGTTCCGGCCGGCCTATGAGCGCCGGCTCAAGTCGCTCGATTACGAACCGGCCTTCGATCTCGACGCCGCGCTGTCGCAGGCGCGGCAGATGACCGGCCGCGACGATGCCGCCGCCCACCTGGCCAACGTCGAGGAATCCTGACATGACCGACAACACGCTCCCGACCTGCCTGATCGATGGCGAGGAAGTGCCTTTCACGCCGGGGCAGACCCTCATCCAGGCCGCCACCGCCGCCGGCAAGTACATACCCCACCTGTGCTGGCACCCGGACTTCGCCGCCCACGGCTCGTGCAAGATCTGCACGGTGAAGGCCGATGGCCGCTTCGGTGCCGCCTGCACCATCGAGGCGCGGGCCGGCATGACAGTGGAAAACCGCACGACCGAGCTCGACGACAAGCGCCGCACCCTGCTGCAACTTCTGTTCGTCGAGGGCAACCATTTCTGCCCGAGCTGCGAGAAGAGCGGCAACTGCCTGCTGCAGGCGACGGCCTACGAAGTGGGCATGATGTCGCCGCATTTCGACCACTTCTATCCCGACCGGCCGGTCGACGCCTCGCACCCCGACGTGCTGCTCGACTTCAACCGCTGCATCATGTGCGAGCTGTGCGTGCGCGCCAGCCGCGATGTCGACGGCAAGAACATATTCGCGCTGTCGGGGCGCGGCATCAAATCGCATCTGATCGTGAACAGCGAATCGGGGCGAATCAAAGACACCGACTTTTCGGCCGGCGACCGCGCGGCCGAAGTCTGCCCGGTCGGCGTGATCCTGAAGAAGCGTGTCGGGTTTGCCGTGCCGATCGGCGGCCGCAAGTACGACGTGTCGCCGGTCAGCGCGCAGGTGGGCGCCCAGGCGCCGACAAGGGAGGAAGCGTAATGGCCGACAGAAAACTCCGCGTCGCGACCACCAGCCTTGCCGGCTGCTTCGGTTGCCACATGTCCTTCCTCGACATCGACGAGCGCCTGCTCGACCTGCTCGAACTGGTCGAGTTCGACCGCTCGCCGATCACCGACATCAAGCATTGCGGGCCGTGCGATCTCGGCCTCGTCGAAGGCGGCGTCTGCAATGCGGAGAACGTGCATGTACTGCGCGAATTCCGCAAGAACTGCAAGATTCTCGTTGCGCTGGGTGCCTGCGCGGTCAATGGCGGCCTGCCGGCGCAGCGCAACCATCTCGACCTGCGTGACATCCTGGCGGCGGTGTACGAGACCGAGGGCGGCCTGGCACGCGGCGCGCGCATCCCCAACGACCCCGAACTGCCGCTGCCGCTCAACCAGGTGCATCCGATCCACGAAGTGGTGAAGATCGACTACTTCCTGCCGGGTTGCCCGCCATCGGCCGACGCCATCTGGAAATTCCTTACCGACCTGATAGCCGGCCGCACGCCGCATCTCGGCCACGGACTGATTCATTACGATTGACTATCGAGGCTAGCGCCATGACCTCCGAACTTGAAACCGCCGCCCATCCCGAGAACCTGCGCCGTGTCGCCATCGACCATGTGTCCCGCGTCGAGGGTCACGGCAAGGTCACCATCCTGCTCGACGACGACAACAAGGTGCATCAGGTGCGCCTGCACATCGTCGAGTTCCGCGGCTTCGAGAAGTTCATCGAGGGCCGCCCCTACTGGGAAGTGCCGGTGATGGTGCAGCGCCTGTGCGGCATCTGCCCGGTCTCGCACCACCTCGCCGCGTCGAAGGCGATGGACATGATCGTCGGCGCCAGGCAGCTGACGCCGACCGCCGAAAAGATCCGCCGCCTCATGCACCACGGCCAGATCCTGCAATCGCACGCCCTGCACTTCTTCCACCTGTCCTCGCCCGACCTGCTGTTCGGCTTCGATTCGGACGTGGCAAAGCGCAACATCGTCGGCGTCGCCGCCGCCTTCCCCGACATCGCCAGGAAGGGCGTGCTGCTGCGCAAGTACGGTCAGGAAGTGATCCGCATGACGGCCGGCAAGCGCGTGCATGGCACGGGTTCGGTGCCGGGCGGAGTGAATAAGTCGCTGACCGCCGATGAGCGCGCCGCCCTGCTCAAGGACATCTACCAGATGGTGGCGTGGAGCCGCGACGCGGTACGCATGATCCGCCAACTGTTCGAGCAGAACCTCGCCTTTTACAACGCCTTCGGCCGCTTCACCGCCCACGGCATGAGCCTGGTCCGGGCCGACGGCGCCATGGACCTCTACCACGGCGGCCTGCGCGCCCGCAAGGCCGACGGCAGCCTGCTGTTCGACCACGTCAACTACGACCACTACTGGGACGTCATCACCGAGGACGTCAAGCCCTGGTCGTACATGAAGTTCCCCTTCCTGCGGGCGCTGGGGCCCGACGATGGCTGGTATCGCGTCGGCCCGCTGACCCGCGTGACCAACTGCGACTTCATCGGCACGCCGCTGGCCGACAAGGAGCGCGAAGAATTCCTTGCCTACGACGGCGGCAGCGCCACGGGCGCCACGCTCGGCTACCACTGGGCGCGGATGATCGAGATGCTGCATGCCGCCGAGGCCATCAAGGACCTGCTGCACGACGACGACATCGTCGGCACGGAGCTGATGGCCAGCGGCCCACGTGCCGAGCGCGGCGTCGGCGTCATCGAAGCGCCGCGCGGTACCCTGATCCACCATTACCGCGTCGACGAGAACGATCAGGTGATCCGCGCCAACCTGATCGTGTCCACGACCCACAACAACCAGGCGATGAACGAGGCGATCCGCGTCGTGGCGAAGCAATACCTCTCTGGCCGCGAACTCACCGAGGGCCTGCTCAACCACATCGAGGTCGCCATCCGCTGCTTCGACCCCTGCCTGTCCTGCGCCACCCACGCGCTGGGGCAGATGCCGCTCGAAGTGGAATTAGTCCGCGTACCCTCTGCGGGGCATTTCATGACCGAAGGGAATCCCCATGGGACTGGCGGCACGGTGATCGACCGCATGACGCGCAACATGCGGGGCGTGTGCGAAAGACCTGAGGATTCGGGATCGGGGACTTGAAGGTTTACGGAGATTCGGACGCCCTGCGCTACGTCCGAAAATCGTCCAGGAATTCCGATGCCGGCTTCGCGCTGCTCACCAGCAAGCGATCCCGCGCCCGGGTACATGCGACGTACAGCAGGTGGCGCTCGCTGTTGTAAACCTCTTCCAAGTCCGAATCGTCCGCCACCGCCTCGATGCGCGCTTGCAGCGGAATCACCTCGTCGTCGCAGGCCATCACCGCCACGGCGCGGAACTCCAGGCCCTTGGCCAGGTGCATGGTGCCGATGGCCGCCTTGCCGCTCACCGTTTCCACAAACAGGCTGTTGGATAGTTTGCAAACTCAGCCGGCCGCCGTCCCGCCAGCGCCGACTTTTCACGACAAGGATGGTGGCCATCGCCGCGAGCAATGATCGGATCGGTGGCAGCTGTTCGGGAAAACCGAACAACTGCCACTTTGGACAGATTCCCGCCCTCGAAGCGATACTCCATCTCTATGCGACCACGCGCCGCAAGCCATCGCGCAGCTTCGCAAAACTCGGAGAGTCATTCTGGTCAATATCCATGAGCGGGCCAATTGTCTTAGCCCACTCATGCTTCACTTGCCCAGGCAGTGGCCATCCAACGGACTTGATCGCCGACAAACCACCTGGATAAATTGCATCGGCGAGCAGCTCCCATGTGTCGCAAGGACTGTCTTGCTGGTATCGGGCCAACACATCTTGTTTCGCCTTCGGATATGCAGCGAACAATGCATTCCTGTCTCCCAGATACCACGCCTCTACTTCTTCAATCGCAAGGCGGAAAAGGGCATTCGGTTCTGGATTGCACGATTCCGCAACTGCCTTCAATTCTGCGAGAAATTCCTTGCAGTTCCGTTTGTCGCTATCCACTACCACGACTACCACGTCGATGCCTGGAGTTTTCCCATAGCCTTGTAGCAATCTTGGCAGACGATCCAGGAGGATGCGCTTTGATGGGTCAGTCTTGGCGGATAGTCCCTGCGGAATGCGCCCAATCCCCTTATAGGAAATGAGTCGCCAAGTATGCGGCTCGCCTTCTGGTCCCAATATCCGAGGGATCAGCAATTCAAGCAATGCCGCGCCGGAATTATCTTCGACAAGTATCTCGATATGCACTCTTACCTCGCATCGAGATAGTCGCTGTACCAGAGACTGCCGAGGGGCAGCCCTTCGGCAACCAGATTCGCTACGAGCGCAAGGTCGGAGGCTCGTTGTATGGTCGAATATCCGTCAGCTCCTTTCTCAAGAATCCAAACCTCGGCAGGCGACAGCGCATCGACAAAATAGGGTTGATGCGTGGTGACGAAGAGTTGAGGCGCATTCTTCTTTCCGGTTGCGTGCATGCGAAATTCATAGGCCAATGTGTCGAGCAACTTGTGATACAGGCCGTTTTCGGGCTCCTCGACGCAAATGAAGGGCGGCGGATCGGGATCTTCCATCAGCAACAGGTAGGCGAATATTTTCAGCGTCCCGTCAGACATTTGCTGAGCAAAAAACGGATCGGAAAATGCGCCGTCATTGAACTGAAGCAGAACTCTCTTGTCCTGGGTAACATCGGTCTTAATGCTTTGAACACCGGGAATTTTTTCCGCGATGCGATCAAGGATCGTCTTGAAGCGATCCTTGTGTTCCCGCTCCATGTACTGGACAACATTGCCGATATTGTCCCCATGAATGTTCAGATGTCTTTGCGGTCCAGCTGAAGGAATACTGCGCGCCGCATCAGGAGAGAAATAAGAGAGGTACCAGCCTTTCAGGAAATCCCTGAATCGCTTGATTCGTGGATGTTCCTTCAGTGTGCCAAGGGTCGCGATACCCAATTGCCGCAGATCGGTAAGTTCGACTTCCTCCTGCGCGCGATCTTCTTCGTTCGTTTCCTCTTCAACAGCTTCTTCACCTGCCCAAACCATTCCGTTGCCATGGTGCAGGCGGAGAAACGGAAATGGACGGCCATGTTTCTGTCCCTTGCGCCGTTGCTTCAATACTTCCGATTCGACAAAAGGTCTGCCGGACTCGTCCAGGGCAATGGCTAGCTCGTAGGTAATAGGCCGTTCATTGGGTGCTTCTCGGTAGTAGACCTCGAACCGGATTGCATCATCCGTTTCCATGGAACGCAACCGCTCGAATCCCCCACGCTGTTCCATGTCGCAGGCGGTTTCCACGTCATACGCAAGGCAGTCTGCGATGAAGCCAAAGGCATCGAAGAGCGAACTCTTGCCAACGCCATTCTTGCCAATGACGACCGTGAAAGGAGTCAGCGGTTCTCCATGTTGCTGATTGGATAGCCTGCCGATGGTTACATCGCGCAATGCGCGATAGTTTTGAACTCGAAATCCTTCGATTAGCGCCATGTCTTTACCTCAGTCAATTCTGAAAACCTTCATCACTTCATCCCCGAGATGATTGATTACCTTGACCGCTATTCTCCCTGATGTCGGCTTGTCGAACGGCCGCGAGGTATCGCTGTTGAGCGTGGCCCAGGCGTCTTCGTTGATTTCGGCCTTGAGTGTGGTCTTCAGCGCCTTGTAGGGGTCGTTGGCGCCGAGGAAGTAGGCGTGGCGGACGAAGAAGCTTTCTTCGTTGTAGTCGGTATCGATGAACCAGCAGGCGATGCCGTCGGCGCCGTCGCTGCGGACTTCGCCGGTGCTGGGGTCGAAGACGTCTACGCCGTGGACTTTCACCTGCACCCTGTCGTCGGCTGCCGGGATGATCTCGATGTCCGGCTCGCCGAAGATGACGAAGAGGTTGCCCTTGCCGGTGTTCTTGAGGTCTTCTGCCATGTGCAGGTCGGCGTTCATGCGCGCGCGCAGGACGGCGACGCGGCCGAGTTTGTTGAAGTCGGTGGTGCGCGCTTCGAAGTTGAAGGCGCAGGCGATCAGCACGTCGAAGCCGGCGTCTCCGGCCTCGCGGGCGGCTTCGACGAGGTCGGGGCGGGAGACGGTGCCGAACTCGGGGCCGATGAAGATGGCGGCGCGCCGCTCCACACCTTGGGGCGCCGTCTCGCCAGCGCCGACTTTTTGATCCGACACGCTGCCTTCGATGTAGCGGCCCTCGGCGCAGACCAGATCGCCTGGCCAAGGCGTAAGCGAGGTGAAGACGATGCGGTCTTCCTTGTGCGCCTGCTGCACACCGGCGGTGCGCAGGTTTTCCAGGATCATCTGCACGAAGTCGCGCTCGCCGTAGCCCGCGCCCGGCTGGGCTGCCTTGTTGGGGTCGATCAGTTCGTCGTTCTCGTCCACGCCGAGCACGCGATGGGGCGAGAGGCTCTCCGCCGTGAAGGGGCCGGCGACGCGAACCTTTTTCTTGTCCTCGTAGGGCTTGTCGTAGAGGTATTCGGACTCGGCCTTGGCGGCGATGGAGGCATCGATTTCCTTCTGGCGGGCGATGCGCTGCTGCCACCAGTCGGCGTGGAGCTTCTTCGCCGCGTCGCTCCACTTGGCCTCGGCCTCGCGGGGAATTTCCCATTCCTGCCACTGCTTGCCCAAGGCCTTGTTCAGTTGTTCGCGCAGGGGTTCCAGCCGTTCCTGAAACTTGTCCCAGATGACGTCGATCTCGGCGTTGTTGGCGATGGATTTCAGGGTGATGTGGGGCACGCGCTCATAGACGAAGCCGTGGCGGAGGTTGCCGTAGGTGGGCTTGCTGGAGGGCGCGCCGCGGCTGACTTCGGCTTCCTTGAACTGGCCGTCCTTGCTGTCGGCGAGCAGGTAATAGGGATAGCGCGCGCCCATGATGCGGGCGCGGGCCAGGGCCAGCGCGACACGGGAGGTATCGATGGTGATCCAGCGGCGGCCCCATTGTTCGGCGACGTAGGCGGTGGTGCCGGAGCCGCAGGTGGGGTCGAGGACGAGGTCGCCAGGGTCGGTGGTCATCAGAACGCAGCGTTGAATCAACGTGGTGGGGGTTTGCACCACATACACCTTCGGGTCAGCTCGGCTCTGAACACCGCCTATATTCAGCCAAGCGTTATTCGATATAGCTGCGCTGAAGTCTTCGAGGTAGCGGACATACGCCAAGCTGCTTCCTGTTACCTCCACTCGACCGGCACATAACAAACGGAGCATTCCGGCTTCATTGGTTTTCCAACGGACCTTGATGGATGGCTTGATTTCCTTGCCATCGATACGAACTGCAAACCACGAGGCCGCGCCCTCTCCCTTATCGCGCCCAACGCTCTGGCTTGTAAGGTTGTCCTGGCGATAGACTCTTGCCCCCAGTGGCAGTGAGCTTGCTCCAACTCGTTCATCAGCAGTCAGCGAACGCCGGTCCAAGCTTGGTAGCACAACCCGGTTGTATTTCTCTGCACCGTCCTCGCCAACTTCCTTCGAGCCAAACAAGGGTCGGTACTTCGTGCGCTCCTTGTCGCGCGCATACCAGAGGACATAGTCGACAACACCCGGCAAGTAGACGCCTGTTGACCCGCCGGATGTCTTTGTCGAAATCTGTGCAATGACGTTGTCTTCCCCAAACACCTCATCCATCACCGCCCGCACCCGGTGCACGTTCTCGTCCCCGATCTGCACAAAGATAGAGCCCGAGTCCGTCAACAAATCCCGCGCCACCGTCAGTCGGTCGCGCAGATAAGTCAGGTAGGAGTGGATGCCGTCGCGCCAGGTGTCGCGGAAGGCTTTGACCTGCTCGGGCTCGCGGGTGATGTGGGCGGCGTTGCCGTCCTTGACGTCGCGGCTGGTGGTGCTCCACTGGAAGTTGGAGTTGAATTTGATGCCGTAGGGCGGATCGAAGTAGATGCATTGCACCCGGCCAGCGAGGCCCTCGCGCTCGGCGAGGGAGGCCATGACTTGCAGGCTGTCGCCGAGGATCATGCGGTTGGCCCAGTGGGCGTCGTGCTGGTAGAACTCGGTGCGGGCAGCGTCGTCGGGCAGGCCGTTGAAGTCGGCGAACATATCCACCTGAGCCCCCTCTCCCCGGCCCTCTCCCGCGAGGGGAGAGGGGGATTTCTCCGACTGGCGGCGCAGGTCGTCGATCAGCACCTTGGGGTGGATTTTTTCCTGGATGTAGATGGGCGGGGCGTGGACGACGAGGTCGGACCAGTCCTGCTGGTCCTTGCCGCGCCAGACCAGTTGCGGGTCGAGGTCGCGGTTGCGGGCGGCGGCCTCGTCCTGCAAAGCGCCGCCGCGGCGCTCGTAGGCGATGCGCGTGGGCTCTCGCTCTTCCTTGTGCATCACCGACTGGTATTCGGCGGTGGGGATGTTCTTGCGCGTGGCCTCGTCGTGTTTGAGGGCTTCGACGGTGAGTTTCGCCGCCGGTTTGGTGGGTTTCTTGGTCATGATTCCTTCTTGCCCAGCGGCTTGATGTTCTTGGGCGTGATGAAGCCGGGCCAAAGCGCGTTGTCGGTATCGAGGAAGGCCAGCTCCATTTCCCGCAGGCGGTGCAGGTCGCGGCTCCGCGTCTTGTCGTTGCGCTTGAGGTAGAGGCTGGTGTACCAGGGCGCCTGGCGCACTTCGTCAAGCGTCAGCGGCCGCCCCCGGTCGAGCAGTTGGCAGAGGATGGTGTATTGCCGTGCGTTGATGCGCCTGTCGTCCAGGGCACGGCGGATGTTGCTCTCGTAAAGCAGCATGGCAACCAGGCGATTGACGCGATCGTGCAGGCTGTTGATCGTCAGGCGCATGCCTTCGAGATGGAATCCGACAAAGGCCTGATTGGGCGCGGGCTGCCCTTTTTCGGCGGCCTTGCGGCAGGTGTTGAAGAGCGTGAAGTAGGCGTCGATGTTCGTCAGGTAATGGCGGGCCAGCGCAAAGGGCGCGTAGCGGTAACCGGCAGCCTGGAGCAGCGTGGCTTCGATGACGCGCCCGACACGGCCGTTGCCATCCCAGAAGGGGTGGATCTGTTCGTAGTAGAGATGCACCAGCGGCGCGCGGATCAGGGCCGGGATCCCCGCCGCCGCCAATTCCCCGTGCCAGCCGACCAGGGCCTCCAGCAGGCGCTCGATGTCCCTGCCGTATTGGGGCGGTTTGTAGCGCCCGCCATGGGCCTCGTCGCCGACGAAGGTAATGCGTGTCTTGGGGTTGTCGCGAATGAGACCGGGGCGATTGTCGGGGTGGGGGACATCCTTGCTGATGAGCCGGTGCAGATCGACGATGAATTGCGTCGTCAGGGACCAGCCGGGCGACTTGGCAACGGCTTGCGACAGATCGTAGGCCGCCTTGATGTTGAGCGCGCGCCGTTGCTCAACTTCCTGCACCTGGCCGGGATCGAGGGCCAGGGCGCTGGCGGTCTCAGCCTCGGTCAGGGTGCCGCCCTCGATGGTGTTGGTGCCGAACACGCTGCTGGCCACGACCTCCTGCTCCAGACGGTTGGCCACCTGGGAGAGAGGAGAAGCCACGAAGCGTTCGTGAGCATCTTCGACGCGCTGGAGGGCCAGGCCAATATCGTCCGCCACGAAGCCAAGCTGGAAGACGAAGGGGCCGAAGCGGTCCGTTTCAACCCGACGGGAGATTTCAGAGAGGCTCTTTGGCAACATTTTGTCCGAGAAAATGTCCGGCGAAATTTTGTTGATTATCCTATGTTTTCATTCTGTTATCGAGATACACCACGATCCCGTGTCCAAAAATATGTCCGTTCTACTGAACCAGCGCCTCGATCATTCTGGCGAACTCGGCTGCGACCTTCTTGCCGAAGTCGTCCTGCATCTGGAACACGTCGGTAAATTCGGCGAAGGCCCAGCGGCCGTGCTGCTTGAGGTTGTTCACGCCGGGCACCCAGTAGAGTTCCATGGTCGCCTTCTTTTCCTTGGCGTCTTCGCGGCGGTAGCCCTTGATCTCGACGATCAGGTGCAGGAGGTCGTCGTCGCCATGGCCGTCGTCCACGAGGACGATGAAGTCGGGCAGGTAGGTACGGGTTTCGGAGGCGTAGCGGTAGGGCACTTCGAGACCGAGGTTGTGGTTCTTGACGTAGGCGCGAACGCGGGGATGGGCTTCGGCGACGCGGCAGAACTCGGCCTCCCAGTCGCTGTCGAGGATGACCCAGTTGAGGTGGCAGCGGCGGGCGTCGGTCTCCCAGCGGTCGGTCTTGGAGGTGTTGAAGTTGACGTGGATGGTGCTGCCGACGGGGTTGTAGGGGTCGAGGACGGCCTTTATGCGGGCAGCCGCCTCCTCCGGCCTGACTTCCAGCGAGGCGCGCGTAATTGCATCGGTAATGCGCTTGCAGGCCATTTTCGCCAACTCCGGGTACATGAGTTGGGCCGGGTAGGTGCCACCCTTGCAGACGAGGCGGGTGTCGAGCCACTCCTTGGCGATGCGCTTCAACTGCCCGAAGAGATGGAGCTTGGGTGCTTCGCCGGGCTCCCGCCAGTAATTTTCGAGCAAGTGTTTGGTGAGATGGAAAATCAATGTGGAACGGCGCATGTCCCCGGTATGAACAAGGTTCAGGTCCACACCCTCGCCGATGATGCCGGCGTTGAGGGTAACCGAGGGGCCTACAAGGTACGGGTTCAACTCCAGCACCGAATCCTCGTTGAACTTCCAGGGAAGGAGCTCATCGGGCAACTCCACGCGGTAGCCCTGCACGCGGGGAAAGCGGATTTCCAGCGCGTCGCGTTCGGGGCGAACGGCCCTGACCTGGATGGTCTCGCGCGGTGGCTGCGGCGGCGCGACGACGGGCTTGGCGGTGAAGTCGAAGGGAATGCCGAGCACGTCGGCGTATTCGACATTGAAGAGGCCATCGTCGTTGAGGTGGTAGGACTGGCGGCGTAGCGCCCGCCCGATCACCTGCTCGCACAGCAACTGGGTGCCGAAGGCGCGCACGCCGAGCACGTGGGTGACGGTGTTGGCGTCCCAGCCTTCGGTGAGCATGGAGACGGAGACGACGCAGCGGATCGATTCGCCAAGTTTCCCGGCCTTGCCGACGGTGTTCATAACCTCGCGCAAGATTTTCGCGTCGTCAAGCGACTTGCCTGCTCGAAGGTCATCGGCCAACTTGCCGCCACGCTCGAAAATCTCCTGCTTGAACTGTTCCAACTCAGGCCCGGCCATCTCGTGAAAATTGTCGTCGAGTGCATCGCCGGATTCGATCTGTTCGCTGTCGATCAATAGCGTTCGCGGCCGCGCCAGCGGATTGCCATACTCGTCGAAGTTGGAAAACAACGGCAAGGCGCCGAGGAAGGGCGGCGGCGTGGTGCCGTCTTCATTGGCCGCACGCTGGAACCCGGAGATGTAGTCGTAGACCAGCTTCGAGGTGGAGGTGTTGTTGCAGACAACGATGAAGCAAGGGGGCACGTGGATGCCCGCCTTGTCCCAAAGTTCGTAAGTTTGTTTGTAGTGGCCGTAGAGGGCTTCGAGTGCGGTCTTCAGCGGTGTCGGCAGCTTGAGCGGGTCGAGCTGCTCGGCCTTGCCCCTACCCTTCTTCGGCATGTCCTTGCGGATGTGTTCCCACAGGTTGCGGAACATGGGCATTTCGGTGCCGGGGATGTTGTCGGCCACCGGGACGCGGGGCAGCTTGACGATGCCGCACTCGATGGCGTCCATCAGCGAGAAGTCGCTCATGGTCCAGTGAAACAGGGTGCCTTCGGCGTAGCCGGAGCCGCGCAGGAAGAAGGGCGTGGCGGAAAGGTCCATCACCCGTGCGACGCCGAGCGTGCGGCCCACGGCCTCGATACCGGAAATCCACAGGCGGGCGGCTTCGTTGTTCTTTTCGGCTTCCTTGCGGTCGTCGCCCTTCATATCCTCGCCTTCTTCGGGGCGCGGTTTTTCGCGGTAGCAGTGGTGCGCCTCGTCGTTGATGACCATGACGTTTTTCATGCCCATGAGTTCGGGCATCACGCGCTGGATCATCTGGCCTTCGGATTCGAGGGTGTCGAGTTCCTCGCCGCCGCGACCTTGCAGGAGCAGGCGACCACCCTTCGACAACTCCATGCGCTCGCGCAGCTTGAAGGCGTGGTAGTTGGTGATGACGATCTTGGCCCGCTTCACCTCTTCCAGCATGTCGCTGGGCAGCATTTCGCGGCTTTGGTAATAGCTGTCCGGGTCGTTGGGCTGGAGGACGCGCAGGCGGTCCTTGATGGTGATGCCCGGCGTGACGAGGAGAAAACCGCGGGTGAATTTCCTGCTGTTGGGGCGGCGCACCGCATTGACCGTCTGCCAGGCGATCAGCATGGCCATTACGGTGGTCTTGCCGGCGCCGGTGGCGAGCTTGAGCGCCAGCCGCAGGATGCCGGGGTTGGCGTCGTTGTTGGCATTGGCGAGGTGTTGCAGGAAGCGCTCGGCGGACTTGCCGACCTGGGGCGCCACTTCGGTAAGCCAGATGGCGGTTTCCACGGCCTCGACCTGGCAGAAGAAGGGCCGGATGCCGCTAAAGTGGTGGTGGCGCCAGTGCTGGAGCAGGCGCGCCGTCTCCGGCGTCACCCGCCAGTCGGCCGGATTGGACAGGCTGCGCCATTTATCCACTTCCTGCCGCACGCCGTTGATGATGGCGGTGTGGGCGTATTCCTGCTTCTGGGTGGAAAGCCCTTCGTCGAACAGCAGGGAGTCCTGCTTTTGCGCGGCCTTCTGCTTTTTGGGCTTGGGGATCGGGGTGATGAACTCCGCGCGGCGGCGGGATTCGACGATCTGCTGGGTCGGCTGGCCGGACGCGTCAAGTTCCCAGTGGCGGATCGGATAGCCGTAGGGAGAATTGAGAACCGGCTTTTCGAAGAACCTGTTTTCCATCTCGTCTTGGCCGCCGCTCTCGATCCGGGCTGAGCCGCATCGCAGGCGGCAACGCTTCGATTCTACAGCGGGAGGAATGCCTAGCCGGATATCATTTTCCTTGCCAGCGCCTGACCGGCGGCGAATAGCTCATGGTTTCTTGAGCGCGTAGCGCCCGGTCTTCTTGCCGCCTACCATCAAGGCGGTTCGACCGATTGGTTGTTTGGGGAGGGGCGCCCCTCCCCCAGCGCAGTCGGCGCTGGCGACACGCCGAGAGGCGGATTGAAACATGCTGAAAAATCAGGAGGCACTATCGCCCTACCCTTGATTGCCACATAATTCGACCTCATACTTGGCTCGCAGCGGCTACGACGATTTAGCGTTTGCATAGCCAAATTCAGATTCAGTGGTGATCACATTCAGCATGAATAAAACGGATATCCGGGATCAACCCGCCTACACCCTGGCGGAAGCCGCGCGCTACCTTAAACTGGCGCCTGCCACTCTGCGTTCGTGGGTGGTAGGTCGCGCCTATCCGAAGACAGACGGCCCCGCTCATTTTCAGGCGCTGATTCGCCCGGCCACCAAGAAGCCGCCGACGCTTTCCTTCTGGAACCTCATCGAAGCGCATGTGCTCCGGTCGCTGCGCACTGACCATGGCGTTTCCATGGACGCCTTGCGCAAGGCGCTCAAGTACGCGGAGAAGACCCTGGAGATCGACCGGTTGCTCCTGAGTCCTGAACTCCGCACGAACGCCGGAAAGTTGCTGCTCGAACGCCATGGCGCACTCATCGAACTCTCCGCGTCAGGGCAAATTGCCATGCGCCACCTGTTCAATGAACACCTGGCCCGCGTGGAGTGGGATGAGTGGAAATTCCCGGTTCGGCTCTATCCGTTTTCGTCCAGTAGCGCACCTGCCGACAGCCGGCCCATCGCCATTGACGCGCAGATCGCCTTTGGACGCCCCGTTATTGTCAGCCGGGGCGTGAGCACGGGCGTTATCGCGGAAAGAATCGACGCCGGAGAATCGGCTGCCGATCTGGCCGACGACTACGATCTGAGCGAGCGCGATATCGAAGAGGCGGTTCTCTACGAGCGGGCTGCGTGAGCCGCGTTTTCTTCACCGACCGCGACCTCGTCTTCGGCTGGGGCAATCCCTCGCGCGGCGACGACGCGCTGGGGCCGCTGCTGGTCGAGCGCATCGCGGCGCTCGCCTTGCCGGGCGTGGAATGCCTCACCGACTTCCAGCTCCAGGTGGAACATGCACTCGACCTCGCCGGTCGCAGCCGCATCCTGTTCGTCGACGCCAGCGTCGATTGCGCATCGCCTTACGCAGTCAGCACAATCCAGCCTTCGCGCGACGCCAGCTTCACCACCCACGCCATGACGCCCGCGGCGGTGATGCAGGTCTATGTCGATCTGCACGACGCCGATCCGCCGCCCTGCACGCTGCTGGCGATCCGCGGCGAGCACTTCGAGCTGGGCGAGCCGCTGTCGCCGGCCGCGGCGAAGCATCTCGACGCGGCGTTGATCTGGGTCAGACAGTGGCTCGCCGAAACCCGGTAAAAGAACCCCCAGGGAAACCAGACCGCCATGGCCACGCTCGAAACCTTCGAATTCATCGAGAACCGCACCTACGATGAGATAAAAATCGGCGACAGCGCATCGCTGACGCGCACGATGCGCCCCGAGGACATCCAGATGTTCGCCATCATGTCCGGCGACATCAACCCGACCCACGTCGATCCCGAATACGCGCGCTCGTCGATGTTCCGCGAGGTCGTCGCCCACGGCATGTGGGGCGGCATGCTGATTTCCAACGTGCTCGGCACCGAGTTCCCCGGCCCCGGCACCGTCTATGTCGACCAGGCGCTGCATTTCGGGGCGCCGGTGCGCATCGGCGATACCCTGACCGTCACCGTCACCTGCCAGCACAAGTTCGACCACAACCACCACATCGTTTTCGATTGCCAGTGCGCCAACCAGGAAGGCGAGAAGGTCATCCACGGCAATGCCGAGGTGCTGGCGCCGACCGAGAAGATCCGCCGCCCCAAGGTGACGCTGCCCGAGATCCGGCTGTCCGAGACGAAAAAGGCGCGCCACGAGCACCTGCTTGAGATCACCCGCGGGCTGGAGCCGATCGCCATGGGCGTGGCCCACCCCTGCGATTTTGAATCGCTGCGCGGCGCGCTGCTGGCGCGCGATCGCGGGCTGATCATTCCGACCCTGATCGGTCCCGCCGACAAGATCCGCGCCTTGGCCGAACAACATCACCTCGACCTCGCCGGCGCCACCATCATCGATGTCGAACACAGCCACGCCGCCGCCGAAACCGCCGTGGCGCTGGCACGCGACGGCCGCGTCGAAGCACTGATGAAGGGATCGCTGCACACCGACGAACTGATCAGCGAAGTCGTGAACAAGGCCACGGGGCTACGCACCGAACGCCGCATCAGCCATGTCTTCGTCATGGACGTGCCGACCTACCCGCGCCCGCTGCTGATCACCGACGCGGCAATCAACGTGGCGCCGACGCTGGAAGACAAGGTCGACATCGTGCAGAACGCCATCGAACTGGCGCAGATGCTCAAGATAGTCGAGCCCAAGGTAGCCATCCTTGCCGCCGTCGAGACCGTCAACCCCAGGATGCAGGCCACTCTCGACGCCGCCGCGCTGTGCAAGATGGCCGACCGCGGCCAGATCAGGGGCGGACTGCTCGACGGCCCGCTGGCCTTCGACAACGCCATCTCGGTGGTCTCCGCGCGCACCAAGGGCATCAAGTCGGCGGTGGCCGGCCAGGCCGACATCCTGTTGGTGCCCGACATCGAGTCCGGCAACATGCTGGCCAAGCAGTTGGAGTATCTCGCCGACGCCCTCGCCGCCGGCATCGTTCTGGGGGCGCGCGTGCCCATCGTGCTGACCTCGCGCTCCGACTCGGCGG
This sequence comes from Sulfurisoma sp., assembly GCA_030691075.1. Lineage (GTDB taxonomy): Bacteria > Pseudomonadota > Gammaproteobacteria > Burkholderiales > Rhodocyclaceae > Sulfurisoma. The sequence goes on from JAUYFI010000087.1 coordinate 57,935, forward strand.
AGACCCGCACCGCCTCGACCGCCGTCGCCGTGGTCATGGCCCACGCCCGCCGCCGTGGCAAGGGTGACAAATGAGCAGCGCGATTCTCACCATCAACGCCGGATCGTCGTCGATCAAGTTCGCCCTGTTCGCGGACGGCGCGTCGATTCCGGCCACCCCCGAGCTGGCCGGGCAGATCGACGGCATCGGGGCCAGGCCGCACCTCAAGGCCAGGGACGCTGCAGGCAGGACGCTCGACGATGTCGATCTCGACCTCGCCGGCCATCCCGAGTCGCAGCACCGCGCCGCTCTCGAGTTTCTGGTCGACTGGCTGCACCGCCACGAGGCCGGCTGGCGGATCGCCGGCGTCGGCCACCGCGTGGTGCATGGCGCGGAAAAATACTCGCAGCCGATCCGCCTCGACGACGCATCCGTCGTCCAGCTCAAGGCCTTCATTCCGCTGGCTCCACTGCACCAGCCGCACAACCTCGCCGGCATCGAGGCGATGCGCGCCGCGCTGCCCGGCATTCCGCAGGTCGCCTGCTTCGATACCGCCTTCCATCGCACCCAGCCCGCCGTCGCGCAGATGTTCGCGCTGCCGCGCCGCATCACCGCGCAGGGCGTGCGCCGCTACGGCTTCCACGGCCTCTCCTACGAATACATCGCCGACGTGCTGCCGCGGCACCTCGACGCGGACCGCGCGAACGGTCGCGTCATCGTCGCGCATCTGGGCAACGGCGCCTCGATGTGCGGCATGCTCAATCGCAGGAGCCAGGCCACCACCATGGGCTTCACCGCCGTCGAGGGCCTGATGATGGGAACTCGCAGCGGCAGCCTCGACCCCGGCGTGCTGCTCTACCTGATGGACTACGACGGCATGGACACCAAGGGCTTGACCCGCCTGCTCTACAAGGAATCCGGCCTGCTCGGTGTTTCCGGCATCTCGCAGGACATGCGCGAGCTGCTCGCTTCCGACCGCCCCGAGGCACGGGAGGCGGTCGAGCTTTTCTGCTACCGCATCGTGCGCGAGATCGGCTCGCTCGCCGCCGCCCTCGGCGGCCTCGACGCGCTGGTGTTCACCGGCGGCATCGGCGAGCACGCGGCGCCGGTGCGCGAAAGGGTCTGCGCCCGTCTCGGCTGGCTCGGCATCGATCTCGATGCCGCCGCCAACGCCGCCAACGCCACGGTGATTTCCGCGGCATCCAGCCGCACCGCCACCCTGGTGCTGCCGACCAACGAGGAATGGATGCTGGCACGGCACACCGCGAAGCTGATCGCCTGATATCCCCCATCTATTACTTTTGCCCCGGTAAATAGGGCCCAAGGGCCTGATTTTCAGGGAATATTAGCGCATCCTAACCCACTACATATAGTGGCTCGCGCTCGACACCCCTACTAGAGAAAATTCTAAGTAACTGATTTACAAAGACATCGCTTTTTTTTGTTTTGCATTTCTTTTCGAGGGGAGTATCGTTTCGCCCGCTGACTCGTAAAACAGTACTCGCACACTCCATCCACTCTTCGGAAAAGAATATGACAATGATGACCGAGGCAACCGAGGAAACAGTTAATCATCAACAACTTGGCCTGCCGCTGCCGCAAGAAATCTCGGGCGAGGTACTGCTCGAGAAGTACGCCAAGGGCAACGAGCGCGACGTCCGCGATGTCCGCACCCGCGTTGCCCGCGCCTTGGCAGCCATCGAAAGCGAAGACAAGCGCGCCTTTTGGGAAGCGCGATTCCTCGAAGCCCAGGAAAACGGCTTCGTTCCCGCCGGCCGCATCAATTCAGCCGCCGGCACCGACCTCTGCGCCACGCTGATCAACTGTTTCGTCCAGCCGGTCGGCGATTCCATTTCCGAGGTCGTCGATGGCCGCCCCGGCATCTACACCGCCCTGTCGCAGGCCGCCGAGACCATGCGCCGCGGCGGCGGCGTCGGCTACGACTTTTCCAGCATCCGCCCGATCGGCGCCCATGTGAAGGGCACCCAGTCGCGCGCCTCCGGCCCCGTCTCCTACATGCGCGTTTTCGACCGCTCCTGCGAGACCGTCGAATCCGCCGGCAGCCGCAGGGGGGCGCAAATGGGTGTCCTGCGCTGCGACCACCCCGACATCGAGGAATTCATCCACGCCAAGGACAAGGGCGACCTCACCAACTTCAACATCTCGGTCGGCGTCACCGACCCCTTCATGGCGGCCGTCGAAGCCGACGCCGAGATCGAACTGACCCACCGCGCCACGCCCTCGGCCGACATCAAGGCCGCCGGCGCCTACCAGCGCGAGGACGGCCTCTGGGTCTATCGCAAGCTCAAGGCGCGCGAGCTGTGGGACCAGGTCATGCGCTCGACCTACGACCACGCCGAGCCGGGGATCCTCTTCCTCGACCGCATGAACAAGGACAACAACCTCTATTACTGCGAGACCATCGAGGCCACCAACCCCTGCGCCGAACAGCCGCTGCCGCCCTATGGTTGCTGCTGCCTGGGCTCGATCAACCTGACCCAGTTCGTCAAGCAACCTTTCGAGAAAAACGCCGAGTTCGATTTCGCCGCCTTCGGCGCGGTGATCGACACCTCCGTGCGCATGCTCGACAACGTGCTCGACGTGACCCACTGGCCGCTCGAGCAGCAGGCCAAGGAAGCGGCGGCCAAGCGCCGCGTCGGCCTCGGCTTCACCGGGCTGGGCGACGCGCTGATCATGCTCCGCCTCAAGTACGACACACCGGCGGCCTGCGTCATGGCGACGAAGATTTCCGAGTACATGCGCGACCGCTCCTATCTCTACTCGGTCGACCTGGCCAAGGAGCGCGGCGCCTTCCCGCTGTTCAATGCCGACCTCTACCTCTCCGGCGGCAATTTCGCCTCGCGCCTGTCGCAGGAGATCAAGGACGCCATCCGCAAGCACGGCCTGCGCAACTCGCACCTGCTGTCGATCGCACCCACCGGCACCATCTCGCTGGCCTTCGCCGACAACGCCAGCAACGGCATCGAGCCGCCCTTCTCCTGGACCTACACGCGCAAGAAGCGGATGGCCGACGGCACCTTCAAGGAGTACGCGGTCGAGGACTACGCCTGGCGCCTCTACAAGCACGGCGGCGGCGACGTCACCCGGCTGCCCGACTACTTCGTCACCGCGCTGGAGATCTCGGCGCAGGCGCACAAGGACATGGTCGCGGCGGTCGCCCCCTTCGTCGACACCTCGATTTCCAAGACCGTCAACGTGCCCGAGGACTACCCCTACAGCGACTTCGAGGATCTCTACCTCACGGCGTGGAAGGCCGGCCTCAAGGGCCTGGCCACCTACCGGCCCAACAAGGTGCTCGGCTCGGTGCTGTCGGTGGAGCCCAGCGCCAACCACAGCCAGAAGCAGCCGCAGGACGTGACCTACGACTCGGCCAACCGCCGCTTGTCCATCGGCTCGCTGCCGGCACCGGTGCTGGCCTCCCTGCGCTGGCCCAGCCGGCCGCGCATGCATGAGGGCAACCTGGCCTGGAGCTACATGATCGAAACGCCGCACGGCGAGTTCGCGCTGTTCGTCGGCCAGATCGAGAACGGCATGGGCCGCGCCGTGCCCTTCGAGATCTGGGTCAATGGCGTCGAGCAGCCGCGCGGCCTGGGCGCCGTGGCCAAGACGCTGTCGATGGACATGCGCGCCAACGACAAGGCCTGGCTCAAGCTCAAGCTCGACGTGCTGGCCCGCACCGTCGGCGAGGAATCCTTCGAGATCCCCTTCCCGCCCGTCGGCGAGCGGCGCGTCGTCCCCGGCGCCATCTCGGCGCTGGCCCAGGTGGTGCGCCACCGCTGCGAGCAACTCGGCGCGCTCGACGGCGACGGCGCCACCCCGGTGCTCGACTGCATGTTCTCGCGCGACGAGCCCAAGACCGGCACCGACGGCACGCTGTCGTGGACGGTCGACATTTCCAACCCCGCCTCGGGCGAGGAATTCGTGCTCGGCCTCAAGGAAATCACCCTGCCCGACGGCGTCACCCGCCCCTACTCGGTCTGGCTCTCGGGCAACTACCCGCGCGCGCTGGACGGCCTCACGCGGCTGCTCTCGCTCGACATGCGCGTGATGGACCCGGCCTGGATCGGCATGAAGCTGAGGAAGCTCCTGAACTACCCCGAGCCCCTCGGCGATTTCATGGCCCGCGTCCCCGGCTCCAACAAGCAGCAGAACTGGCCCTCGACCGTGGCCTATATCGCGCGGCTGATCATGCACCGCTACGCCATGCTCGGCATCCTCGACGAGAACGGCTACCCGACGCGCGAAATGGGCATCCTCGAAATGCCGCGCGACAAGGGCGCGGTCAAGGTTACCCAGGGCTCGCTCTGCGGCGAGTGCGGCAACATGACGGTGATCCGCAAGGACGGCTGCGACTTCTGCACCGCCTGCGGCGCGGTGGGCAGCTGCGGCTGACGGACTGACTCACGCCACGGCGATCAATGGCGTGCAGCGAAGAAATTCGCTGCACGCCATTTTTCCGTTCGTGATCTGCCTCGAATGCCCAACTGCATGAACACCCTGTTCAGGATGTGGGGTTCCGGCTTTTCCAGCGCGGCATCGAGGACATTGATCAGATCAACCAGATGGCGATGCTCCCGATCAATATCGGGAATACCGGTTTCGAATTTCCGACTCCAGTGGATAGGCACGATACGACCTCTCTCCCGGCAAGGGCTGCATGCGAGCGCTGATTGTCCACTTCGCCGCCAGTATAACTTTTGACATATGTCAAAAGATGGCGTCGCGGGAAGCCTATCGCCTGCTCTGGATTTCCTCTATGTAGCCAACCATGCCGGTGCGGATGTTGGCGGCATTGCCCTCGTCGGTGTCGATGTGCATGGCCAGGCGATAGTTGGGATTGACCCGCACCACCACGTCGCCGTAGATCAGTTCGCGGTCGCCCTCGACGCGCACGCGCACGACGTACTTGTCACGCAGCCGCAGCTTCATCGCATCCTCGGACGACATGTGGATGTGGCGTTGCGCGCAGATCACGCCGCGTTCGATGCTGGCGGTGCCGTGCGAGCCCTTGAGGGTGATGCCCGGCGTGTTGGCGAGGTCGCCCGATTCGCGGATCGGCGACTGGATGCCCAGCTTGAACTGCTCGGTCATGGCAATCTCGACCTGGGTTTCCTTGCGGGTGGGGCCGAGCACGCGCACGTTGGCGATGGTGCCCTTGGGGCCGACCAGGTCGACCTTTTCCTGGCAGGCAAACTGGCCGGGCTGGGAGAGCTCGTGCTCGGGCGTGAGCTGGTGGCCGGGGCCGAACAGCTTGTCGACGTCGCCCTGCGCGAGATGCACATGGTGGGCGGAAACTTCGATGGGGATCGGCGCCGCTGCCTCATCCTGGATTGACAGCTTGATCTGGTTGCGCTCGACGGCGCGCAGCGCTTCCCACGCCACCAGCCGCTCGTCGTCGTTGGCGATGACCAGCACCGTCACGGGTGAATCGTCGGCGGAGATCACGCCGCAGCAGCCGGCGCGCTCGAGCTTGCGGTTCTTTTCCTCGTCGAGCTTGATGCCCATGTAGGCGAGGCCCTGGCAGGCGAGGCTGCGTACGGTGGGGCTGGTCTCGCCGATGTCGCCGGTAAAGGCCAGCACGTCGACGCCGCCCATGGCGGCGACGTAGGCGCCGATGTTCTTTTTCACCTGGTAGCAAAAAGCCTTGTGCGCCAGCAGCGCGCGGTGGTGGCCCTCGGCGGCGGCCGCCTCGATCTCGTGGATGTCGCTGGAAATGCCGGAGATGCCCTTGAGGCCGCTCTCGGTGTTGATCAGCCGGCCCAGCGCCGCGGCCGACATGCCGTAGTGGTCCATCAGGTGAATCATCACGGCGGGGTCGATGCTGCCGGCGCGGCTGGCCATGATGAGGCCGTCGGACGGCGTCATGCCCATGGTGGTGTCGACCGAGCGGCCGTGGTCGATGGCGCAGATCGAGGAGCCGACGCCGAGGTGGCAGGAGACGATCTCCAGTTCGCCCAGCGGGCGCTTGAGCACCTCGGCGACCTTGAGCGAGACGTAGCGGTGCGAGGTGCCGTGGAAGCCGTAGCGGCGGATGCCCTCCTTCTTGTACAGATCGTAGGGCAAGCCGTAGAGGTAGGCGTAGGGCGCCAGCGTCTGGTGGAAGGCGGTGTCGAAGACGGCGACGTGCGGCGCCGTGGGGAAGAATTTCATCGCCTGGCGGATGCCGACCAGGTTGTGCGGGTTGTGCAGCGGCGCGAACACCGACAGCGCCTCGATGTCATTCATCACCTGCGGCGTGATCACCGCTGCGCTGGAGAACTTTGCTCCGCCATGCACCACGCGGTGGCCGACGGCGACGACCTCGAAGGGCGTAAACAGGTAGGCATCGTCGAGCGACTGCATGGACTCGAACAACACCTGGAGAAAATCTTCCAGCGGGAAGGCCGGGCGCTCGCGCCGCACCACCTTGCCGCCGGCCGTCAGGGTGATGCGCGCGGTGGCGGCATCGCTGTTGTCGATGATGCCATGGACGTCGTTGCGCTCGTCCTGGGTGTCATAGACGCCGAAATGGATCTGGCTCACCCCGATATCGAGCGACAGAATCTTGCCTGGCACCCCGGTCTTGAGGCTCAGCGCATAGGGGTCTGAGGATTGGGCCAGGGCGCGGTCGTGCAACTGGCGGCTGGTGATGTCGACCGCCTGGGCGCGAGAACGGTCGGCCAGCAGCTTGGCGAGATAAGTGATGGCGCGCGGGCTGATCAGGATGCGGGTGTTGAACACCTCCTGCGGGATCATCAGCACGAAGCAGCGGTTGCCGGCGATGACGTCGGCCACCGTGCGGTCGCCGGTCAACAGCGACATCTCGCCGAAAACATCGCCTGCCTCGAGCTTGGCTACCTGCACCCGCCCGCCGTGGCTGTCAGCCACCGAGATCTCGGCATGGCCGCTGACCAGCACGCCGAAAAAGCTGCCGGCGTCGCCGCATTCGAGGATGGCCTCGTTACCCTCGAAGGTGCGCAGTTCCGAAAGCGCCGCGATCTCCTCGAGCCCGACGGCGGCGAAGCCCTCGAACAGGGGCACGTTCTCGCTGAGGAATTTCTTGAGTTCCAGTGGCGTCATGATGGCCTCGTAAATCGCCGGCGGCCGTCATCTCTGACGCGGCGGCTTGGGCAGACAGCGGGAAGTATACTGCTGCACCGCACAAAACCAAAGCGGGAATCGGCTAGATTTCGATTTCCAGGCCTTCGTAGGCCAGGACAATTGCGGGATCATCCGGCCGCGAACCCGCGCGCGCCACGGCCTCGGCGAAAACGCGTTCGAGTTCGTCGTCGTCACGCGTCGGTTCATGGTGGGTGCACACCAGCTTCTTCGCCCCGACGCGGCGCGCCGTGGCGATGGCGCCGTCATAGGTGCCGTGACCCCAGCCGCGCTTGGCCGGATATTCCTCGATGGTGTAGGAGGTATCGACGATCAGCACGTCGACGCCGCGCATCGCCGCCTCGATGCCGGCCTGCTTCTCCTCGATATGATGCTGGTATTCGGCATGGCCCTCGTCCTCGGGCTCGTAGATGTTGAGTTCCGGTTCGTGGTCGCCGGTGAAGAACACCGACCTGCCGTTGCAGTCGATGCGGTAGCCGAGATCGATCACCGGGTGGTTGAGCAGGGTGCTGGTGACCGAGGCGTCGCCGACGACGACCGCCACGCCGACCGTCAGCGTTTCGTAGCGAATGGCAGCGCGCAGTTCGGCCTCGCGGATCGGGAAATAGCTGTATTGCATCTGCACGTCCATCACCTGGCCGATGCCCTGGCCGGAAATGATGTCGTGGGCGCCATGAATGGTCACGCTGTTGCCCGGGATGTAGAGCGGCGTGAAAAAGGGCAAGCCCTGGATGTGGTCCCAGTGGGTGTGGGTGATGAAGATGTTGGCCGCCACCGGCAGCCGCTTGAGCAAGCTCTGCGCCAGGGCGAAGATGCCGGTGCCGCCGTCGAGGATGATCAGCGTGTCGTCGTCGCTGCGCACCTCGATGCAGGTGGTGTTGCCGCCATGGCGCACGGTGCGCGGCCCGGGCGAGGGGATGGAGCCGCGAACGCCCCAGAATTTGACCTTCACCTTTCAGCCCCGACCTGGGCGAAGGCCATCGCGTCGTCGACGATCTTCTGCAGGTCGCCCAGCGACAACGCGACCTGCTCCAGATCTTCGCCGAAGCGCGCCGGCGCGGCGCAGGTCTCATCGCCACGCCACGGATTGCCGGCGTCGCCGAGTTCGCGCATGCGGCTGATCTGGTTGGCGACGCGCAGGCAGTCCATCATCGCGTCGGGCGCGTGGTCGTCGCTGTGGTGATGGCGGATTACGTCGACCAGGTGCCCGGGGAACTGCCAGCGCTCGGCCAACTTGGCGCCGATGAAGCCGTGATCGACGCCAATCACCTCGCGTTCGGACTGGTGCAGCGGCACGCCGCCGGAGCCGTCGGTGCCATAGGTGCGCTCGAGCGCCTCGCGGAATTCGGGGGCGAGATACTGCGCCAGCACGACCTTGCCGAAATCGTGCAGCAGGCCGGCGATATAACAGTCGCCCGGATCGGCCTCGCCCCTGGCGTACTGGCTGCAGAGCTGACGGCCAATGGCCGCCGTGGTCAGCGAGTGCAGCAGGTAGCGCTGGATGTCGAAGCCGGCGGCGTTCATGCGCGGCAGGATGCCGACCGCGGCGAAGGCCAGCGCCAGGTTCTTGACGGTGTTGAGGCCAAGATAGACCACCGACTGGTTCACCGAGGTGATCTTGTTCGGCAGGCTGTAGTAGGCGGAGTTGATGACCTTCAGCACCTTCATGGTCATCACCGGATCCTTCTCGATGACCCCGACCAGATCCTTGGGCAGGCAGTTGATGTTGCGCGTCATCTCGAGGATCTTCTGCACGCTTTTCGGGAAAGCGGGCATGCGCTCGACGGCGATACCGAGCTTCTTTTCGAGTTCTAATGAGAGTGTGCCCACGACGTCGATCCGGAAAGGATCGGTCGATTATAGGGCAGAGACTCGCTCGTAATAGCGCGCGCGGTAAAGCAGACGCCGCCGCTGCGGCGTTTCGGTGAATCCGCTGCGGTCGTGCAGCACGTTGTTGCAGACCAGGCCCATGCCCGGCTCGAGGCGGCCGTGCAGGGTCCATGGCGTCGGCTGCGCCAGGATGCACTCGAGCGCCGCGACGGCGGCCCGGGTCGCCGCGTCGCCCTGCCACTGGATACTCTTGGTGCGCGCCGTGTAGCGCATGTGCAGGAAGCCCTGGCTGTCTACCGAAAACACGGGGCCCGGCTGATCGGGGCGGGCAATGCCGCCATCGTCGGTGCGCGCCGGGATGGTCATGACGTCCGGCTGCGACAGCGCGCGGATGTAATCAGGATTCTCGTCGCGCAACAGCATGTAGGCGAGCTCGTGGTCGAGCAACTGGTTGTCGCCGCCGCTGGCCGCGCTTTGCACGCAATGCAGGAGCAGGCCGCGAATGGTCCGTTCGGGGGCGTTGTAATAGCCGTCGGTGTGCCACTTGATCGGTTTGTCGGTATAGGGGATGAACTCCTTGCGCTCGCCGCGCTCCTCGGCGCCGCGCACCGACAGCGGCGAGATGCCGTCGGTGTCGGTGAGCCAGTGGCCGTCGAGCGTCTTCAGGCCGAGCTGCAGGCCGAGCTTGCGCGGGATTTCCTTGTCGGGATCGGTGCCGGTCCGGCTGACGTAGATCGCCATGTTGGCGGTGGCGCAAAGTTCGACGATGCGTGCGCGCTCGGCCTCGGTCAGCGCCCGTGGATCGTCGATCGCGACGACGACGTCCTCGAGTCGCCGTGGCGCCAGCGCCGACTTTTTGTCCCGCCAGGCGGCGTAGGCGGCGGCGTTGTCGAGATCGAAGGGGGATACGTTCGAAGTGCTCATCGCAATCACTCTCCGCCCATGCCGCTGCTGGTCTGGGCCTTCGCCTTGTCCTGCGCGCCAGGCAACTTCGCCGCTTCGCTGCCGAAGAGGCCGGCCATGGTCTTCTCCAGTGCCTTGACGGCGTCGGGCGCCTCGATGTCCATGGCCTGATCGACGACCCAGAGCTTGTCCTTTTCCGGCAGGATTTCGCGCAAGGCCGAGGCGAACATGCGCTTGAAGCCGAAATCCGGCCCGGCCGGACCGTAGTCGTACTCGCCGTAGTCGGCGCCGCGTCGGTTGAAAAGATCGATGAAAGCCCGTTGGGCGACGCCGGGTTCGGCGCTGCCGAGCAGGGCTTCGTGGCTTTCCTCGACCATTTCCGCCAACCGAGTCGCCAGCGCCGTGGTGAATTCGGCGCGCTGCCCGGCGTCGAGCGAGCGATAGGCGATGCGGTCAGCGGCGTGGGCGAGGAACACCAGGAATTCGCAGACGAAATCGAAATAGGGCTTGCCGGCGTCGATGTCGTACCAGGCCTTGCGCATCCGCTTGATCGACTCGATCGCCAGCTTCCAGGCGAGCATCGCCACCACCGAAGCGAGCATCTTCGGCGAGCGGCTGCCCTTGGCGTGGAACCGGTTGAATACGCGAACGGCCATGATCAGGTCCCCAAACTACAGAGCAGCAAAGCTTTGCCGCCGAGCCGTCTCAAGGCAAAGCGGCACGCGCCGGAGGCGCAACCCCACCGGCACCCGCCCACCGCACACCGCAACAGTCGAGCGCAGCGAGCCAAATGGTCTCCCCCGCCTTGAGGCGGGGGCCGGGGGGGTGGTGGGCAATCATTCCCCTTGCCCTCCGGGCAAAGGGCGGCTACGTCAGTAGCCGCCCTTGCCGAAGGGCTTCGTCAGGCCGGCGACTTTCACGCCCTGCTTGGCGGCACCGCCATCGGGGAACAGTTCGAACAGCTTGTTGCTGGAGGCATCGGCCAGAATGCCGTCATCCTGCAGGCCCTTGATCAGGTTGCGCAGACTGGGTGTGTGGCCGTCTTCCTTGAACTTCTCGCGCAGGTAGTTGATGACGGCGCGGTGCTCGTCGGTCAGCGTCAGGCCTTGGGCGGCGGCGATGTCATTGACCGCCTCCTCGCTGAAATCGGCCTCGAGCAGGAAGCCGTCAGCGTCGGTTTCTTTTTCGACTCCATTGATAACGAAGGGCATCGGGGTTCTCCTTTGATGGGTTGTTGATGGATGAAAAAACTATTTGCGGCGCAGGTAGAACTCGTGGGCGCCGCGCGAGGTCGGCAGCTTCGCCAAGAGTTCCACACCGGCGGCGCGAGTCCAGGCCTCGATGTCGGCCACCGCGCCGGGGCAGTCGCTGACCAGTTGCAGCACCTCGCCGTCCTTCATGCCGTCGAGCAGTTTTTTCGCCTCGATGATCGGACCGGGGCAGGACACGCTGCGCATGTCGAGCGTGACGTGGGCAATCGGCGTGGACGTCGTGCCGCCAGCCTTGCGCAGGGTATAGGCGGTCTTGCCGTCGGCCTGCTTGACGCTCGCCAGCAGTTCGTTGCCGGTGTACTTGCACCAGGCACGAAGATCGTCGGCGCTGCCCGGGCAGTCGGAGAGCAACAGCATGGACTGTCCGACTTGCAGATCATCCACGATTTTCTTGGCGCCGAGCAGCGGTGCCGGGCAGGGCATGCCGGAGAGGTCCAGCGTCACAGAGGGTTTATCGGACATTTTGTGTTACTCCACTCGCGTTAATATTGGATTGGACTGACTTTTCAGACTTCGCCCACGGCGGCAATCGCCTTGTGCGGCACGAAAATACCGCAGCCGCGCTGGCGCTGTCCGCCGAGACCCGTCGATTGCAGGCGCAGCGACTCGTCCGTCGACAGGCCATACACCATCAGGCTAAAGCCGGAGACCGCGACGCCACCGCCGTTCGACCGCCGCGCCTTGCCACAGATGAGGTACGCATTGCGGAAACCCAAGCCCCCGACTTCACTCTGGCACTCGGCCATGAACGCTGCCTCGTCCGCCGGCCCGCAGGCGACAAACGAAGAATACAACACCGCGGCCGGCGATAGTTCGCGCAGGGCGACGCGCCCCACCTCGGCGACCCCGCCAAGGTCGAGCTGCTGGCCGCAAAGCGCCTGTGCCTGATCGATCCGGCCGCGCGGCAAGCGCAGGGTCAGGCGCGAACGGCCGGACAGATAGTGCTCGCCCGCGCCATCCGACAGTCCGCCCAACGGGTGCACTCCCGCCCGCGCCTCGTCGTCGAGCCAGGGCAGGCAACGCAACAGCTCGCCGCGCAGGCGATCGGCATAATCGGCCATGATGGCACGACCGCGCAACGCGAATATCACGTCGACCGCATCGGCTCTCGGTTCGTCACCGGGGTTGGACATCGCCGCCATCCTTTTCGGTCAGCGCGGCTGGGCGGCAGCCCATCCGCCCATGGTCCTGGCCCAGTGTTCGGCCGTGACCGGGTCGATGTCGAAAATGGTAAAGCGGCTGCGCTCGCGGATGCGAATGCGCAGCATCGGCATGCCGCCGGCCGCGTACTCCATCTGCTGCAACTCGATTTCCTGATTGCCGATCGGCACGCGGAACTTGTCAAGGCTGGTAACTTTGTCCACAATTTCTCTTTCGGTTGGGGCTTCTGCCGGCGCGCACTATCGCATCGCTTGCGCCCGGCCGGCCATCACCGGATGGGCGTGGAAGGATATACTCCTTTCGGGTAGGTGGCACTACTCCCTTGAAGGTACATAATTTACCTGCGTGGGGTATGGCATGGTTGCCGCCCCCTCCGTAACATCCGCTGAACCCTGCATCGCCAAATCTGAGTAAGGGCGTCGATTCGTGTATTCTTCGCCGTTACCCTAATAGTCCAAACAGAGGAGACAACTCGAATGGCCAAGCAACTGCATCCCACCCCCAACCTGGACGAACTTGAAAAAGGCCCGTGGCCGAGCTTCGTTACCGGTCTCAAGCGCCTTGCCAAGGATAAGGATTACATGGTTGATGTGCTCGGCCACCTCGAGCATTCCTACAAGACCCGCAAGGGCTACTGGAAGGGTGGCACGGTCGGCGTCATCGGCTACGGCGGCGGCGTGATTCCCCGCTTCACCGAGATCAAGAACGAGAAAGGCGAAGCCGTCTTCAAGGACGCCGCCGAGTTCCACACCATCCGCATCATGCCGCCCCCCGGCATGCACTACGACACCGGCACCCTGCGCAAGTTCTGCGACATCTGGGACCAGTACGGCTCCGGCCTCATCGCCCTGCACGGCCAGTCCGGCGACATCATGCTGCAGGGTTGCACCAGCGAAAACGTGCAGCCGGCCTTCGACGCGATCAACGAAATGGGCTTCGACATGGGTGGCGCCGGCCCGGCCGTGCGCACCTCGATGTCCTGCGTCGGCGCGGCTCGCTGCGAGCAATCGTGCTACGACGAAGCCAAGGCCCACAAGATGGTGGTCAACACCTTCCTCGACGACATCCACCGTCCGGCCCTGCCCTACAAGTTCAAGTTCAAGTTCTCCGGCTGCGGCAACGACTGCATGAACGCCATTCACCGCGCCGACATGGCCGTGATCGGCACCTGGCGCGACAACATGCGCACCGACGACGAGCTCGGCAAGAAGTGGTTCGCCAAGCACGGCATGAACGAGTTGGTCAACGACGTCGTCTCCCGTTGCCCGACCAAGGCCCTGCAGATCAAGGATGCCAAGGACGTGCGCAAGGGTGGCGACATCTCTTCCGTCGCCCTCGACGACACCCAGTGCCTCGAGATCGACAACAAGGACTGCGTGCGCTGCATGCACTGCATCAACGTCATGACCGGCGCGCTGGCCCCGGGCAAGGACAAGGGCGCCTCGATCCTGATCGGCGGCAAGAGCCACCTCAAGATCGGCAGCCTGATGGGCACCCTGGTCGTCCCCTTCATGAAGCTCGAGAAGGACGAGGACTACCAGCAACTAGTCGAACTGGCCCAGACCATCATCGACTTCTTCGCCGAAAACGCGCTCGAGCACGAGCGTACCGGCGAGATGATCGAGCGCATCGGCCTGGTCAACTTCCTGGAAGGCATCGGCCTCGACATCGACGCCAACATGGTCACCAACCCGCGCATGAACCCCTATGTCAACACGGGCGACTGGGACGAGGAAGTGGCCAAGATCAAGGCCAAGAAGGCTGCCGCGTAAGGTTTTGCATGCTGCCCCCGGCGGGGTCACACCCGCCGGACGTGGTAGCGCATAAATACCCCTGATTCCAATACCGACATTTTCGGAGACAACTATGGCTCAAGCACAGCGTCGGGCAGTCGAGTGTGGCGTACCCGATCCCGCCCCGTTCATGCATCCCTCCCTGCTCAAGAACAAGGGCAACTGGAAGTATCACGACCGTCCGCGTCCCGGCGTCCTGCACCACGTTTCCCACTCCGGCGACCAGGTGTGGTCCGTGCGCGCCGGCACCCAGCGCCAGATGGATACCTACACCATCCGCACGCTGTGTGACATCGCCGACAAATTCGGCGAAGGCTTCGTCCGCTTCACCATCCGCTCCAACATCGAGTACATCCTCGCCGACCAGAAAAAGGTCGATCCGCTGATCGCCGAACTCGAGAAGCACGGATTCCCCGTCGGCGGCACCGGCAACTCCATGTCGATGGTCGCCCACACCCAGGGCTGGCTGCACTGCGACATCCCCGGCACCGACGCTTCCGGCGTGGTCAAGTCGATGATGGACGAGCTCTACCACGAGTTCAAGAACGAAGAGATGCCGAACCGCCTGCACCTCTCGACGTCCTGCTGCGAGATCAACTGCGGCGGCCAGGCCGACATCGCCGTGATCATCCAGCACACCAAGCCGCCGAAGATCAACCACGATCTCGTCGCCAACGTCTGCGAACGTCCGGCCGTCGTGGCCCGCTGCCCGGTCGCGGCCATCCGCCCCGCTCTGGTCAACGGCAAGCCCTCGCTCGAAGTCGACGAGAAGAAGTGCATCTGCTGCGGCGCCTGCTACCCCCCCTGCCCGCCCATGCAGATCAACGATCCCGAGCACTCCAAGCTGGCGATCTGGGTCGGTGGCAAGAATGCCAACGCCCGCGGCAAGCCGCAGATCATGAAAATGGTCGCCTCCGGCCTGCCCAACAACGCCCCGCGCTGGCCCGAAGTCAACAAGGTCGTGGGCGACATCATCAAGGCCTACAAGGCCGACGCCCGCCCGTGGGAGCGCCTGTCCGACTGGATCGACCGTATCGGCTGGCCGCGCTTCTTCGAGAAGACCGGTCTGACCTTCACCAAGTACCTGATCGACGACTGGCGCGGTTCGCGTGCGAACCTCAACGCGTCGGCCCACGTCCGCTTCTAAGGATAAGAGAGGGTATTGCACGATGAAATTTTCTATTGTGGTCAACGAGGGGCCTTACACGCATCAGGCCTCCGACAGCGCCTATCATTTCACCAAGGCGCTATTGGCGAAGGGGCACGAGGTTTTCCGCGTGTTCTTCTATCACGATGGTGTCAACAACGCGACCCGTCTGACGACGCCGCCGCAGGACGACCGCAACATCGTCAACCGCTGGTCGAAGCTGGCTCAGGGTAGCGAGCTTGACATGGTGGTCTGCGTCGCCGCGGCCCAGCGTCGCGGCATCGTCGACGAGGGCGAGGCCAAGCGTAACGGCAAGGACTCCACCAACCTGGCGCCGGGCTTCCGCATCTCCGGCCTTGGCCAGTTGATCGAAGCCGGCATCCAGGCCGATCGCATCGTCGTGTTCGGCGACTAAGGGGCGAACCATGAGCACTATCAAGAAATTCATGTTCGTCAACCGCAAAGCGCCCTACGGCACCATCTACGCCCTGGAGTCGCTTGAAGTGGTGCTGATTGCCGCCGCCTTCGACCAGGACTGCTCGATGGCATTCCTCGACGACGGCGTCTATCAGCTCAAGAAGGGCCATCAGACCAAGGGCATTGAGGTCAAGGGTTTCGAGAAGACCTTTGGCGCGCTGGAAGACTACGACGTGGAAAAGCTGTACGTCGACCAGGAATCACTCGCCGCCCGCGGCCTGACCGCCGAGGATCTATGCGTACCGGTGGAAGTGATGAGCCGTGCCGAACTTGGCAAGCTGATGGACGAGCAAGACGTCGTCCTTTCGTTCTAAGGGGAAAACCGCATGCTGCACATCGTCAACAAGTCCCCGTTCGAGCGCAACTCGCTGGACACGCTGCTCGACACATCGCCGGGCGGCGCCATCCTGCTGATCGAGGACGGCGTCTATGCCGCCACCAAGGGCAACGCCTTTGAGCCCAAGCTCAAGGCCGCCATGGACAAGTTCAAGGTCTACGCCCTGCAGGGCGATCTCGAAGCCCGCGGCATCGCCGACCGCGTCACCGACGGCGTCGCCATGGTCGACTACGGCGGTTTCGTCGATCTCGTCGCGAACAACAAGACCAACCAGTCCTGGCTGTAACGCCACACACCCATCAAGCTACCTAAATCCATCAAGGAGACACTGTAATGGCTTCTATCGAAGTGAATGGCAAGTCCTACGAAATCGACGAAGAAGGCTACCTGGTCAACCTCGGCGAGTGGAACGAGGAAATCGGTGCCTACCTGGCCCAGACCGAGAACGTCACCATGACCGAGCAGCACTGGGAAGTCGTGAACTTCCTGCGCGACTACTACAACGAGTTCCAGATCGCCCCGGCCGTGCGCGTGCTGACCAAGGCCATCGGCAAGAAGCTCGGCGCGGACAAGGGCAACAGCCAGTACCTGTACGAACTGTTCCCCTACGGCCCGGCCAAGCAAGCGTGCAAGATCGCCGGCCTGCCGAAGCCCACCGGCTGCGTCTGATCGCCAGCGTTCCGCCTCCGGGCGGAGCGACAGCCGGAACGGTCTCCGCGCACCCGCGTACCCACGTACGATAGTGCCGGAGATCGCCTTCGGATGACGATCAGCCACGCACCGCGGAATGTCGCGAGTCATTTCCGCGTGCGCGCCGAAGTCGAACAGTTGAGCATCTTTTTGCTGACGTATTAGCCAAGCCAGGGCCGACCATGACTGCCGCGACCTATTTTTTCGCGATACTCTTTTACGCCGCGAGCGCATTGCTCGTCGTGGGGCTGATCTACAAGATCGCCGATTTCGCGCGTACTCCGGCCCCGCTGCTGATTCCGACGACCCCCGCCCCGACGACCACCGCCGGCGTGGTGTTCCGCATGTTCCGTGAAGTGGCCCTGTTTGAGAGCCTCTTCAAGTCCAATCTCTGGATCTGGGCCTTCGGCTGGATGTTCCACATGGGCCTGCTCCTGGTCCTCGCCCGCCATCTGCGCTATTTCACCGAGCCGGTGTGGACCTGGGTTGCGCTGATCCAGCCCTTCGGCCTGTATGCCGGCTTCGCCATGGGCGCCGGTCTCGCCGGCCTGTGGGCGCGCCGCTTCCTGGTCGAGCGCATCCGCTACATCTCCACCCCGTCCGATCACCTGATGCTGGCCCTGCTGCTGGGCATCGCCGCCACCGGCCTGCTGATGAAATTCGTCATGCACACCGACATCGTCGCCGTGAAGAGCTTTTTCCTCGGCCTGATGCGTTTCGAGATTCAGCCGCTGCCCGAGCATCCCGGCCTCTACATTCATCTGGCGCTGGTTGCGCTACTGATGATCGTTTTCCCGATCAGCAAGCTGCTGCACGCGCCGGGCATCTTCTTCAGCCCGACCCGCAACCAGGCCGACAACCCACGCGAAGCCCGTCACATCGCCGCTTGGGCCGCCGAGCTCGACGGCAAATAAGAAGGCCCACCAGGAGGAGACCAGAACGTGGCCGGCCCAGAAATCAAAGCACCCGCTTTCCGCGAGTTCCCGACCATCCCGGCGCTGCAACCGGGGTCGATGGCGGGATCGAAGTCCTATGTCGCCAACGAGAAGATCCAGGAAGCCCTTGGCTTCCCGGGCAAGCTCGACGACGACTGGCAGGTCACGCACGACAAGGCCATCGCCAAGATGGGCGACCTGCTCGGCAAGTATCGCGGGCTCAAGGTGTTCATGGACTCCTGCGTCCATTGCGGTGCCTGCACCGACAAGTGCCACTACTTCATCGGCACCGGCGATCCCAAGAACATGCCGGTGGCGCGCCAGGATCTGATGCGCAGCGTCTATCGCCGCTACTTCACCCTCCCCGGCAAGTTCTTCCCCAGCCTGGTCGGCGCCAAGGATCTGACCAAGGAAGTTCTCGACGACTGGTATACCTATTACTGGCAGTGCTCGGAGTGCCGCCGCTGCTCGCTGTTCTGTCCCTACGGCATCGACACCGCCGAAGTCACCATGGCCGGCCGCGAGATTCTCGATCACGTCGGCTACGGCCAGAAGTACTCGAACGAAATCATCGGCAAGGTGCACCGCATCGGCAACAACCTCGGCCTGCCCGGCCCGGCGCTGGAAAACACGCTGGAAGGCCTGGAAGAGGACGTCAAGGAGGAGACTGGCGTCGACGTCAAGTATCCGCTCGACGTCCATGGCGCCGAAGTGCTGCTGGTCACCCCCTCGGCCGACTTCTTCGCCGAGCCGCACATCGAGAGCCTGATCGGCTACGGCAAGGTCTTCCACGCGGCCGGCATCTCCTGGACGCTGTCGACGAAGGCGTCGGAAGCCGGCAACTTCGGCATGTTCATCGGCAACTACGACCAGATGCGCAAGATCGCGCTGCGCATCCGCGAGGCGGCCCTGGAACTCGGCGTCAAGCGCATCGTCGTCGGCGAGTGCGGCCACGCCTGGCGCGCGGCCTACGCCTTCTGGAACACGCTGACCGGCATCGGCGCGGGTGGCAACGATCCCTTCGCCATCGAACTACAGAAGCAGCTCGACCCCAACTACAAGCAGCCCGCGCACATCTGCGAGGTGACCTGGGACCTGATCCAGCAGGGCCGCCTCAAGTTCGACAAGTCGCTCAACGACCACCGCATCATCACCTTCCACGACTCCTGCAACGTGGCGCGCGCCTCGCGCATGGGTGACCTTCCCGGCGGCCAGTTCGACATTCCGCGCAACATCATCAAGGCGGTGGCGAACCACTACGTCGAGATGGAAGCCTCGACCATCCGCGAGAAGACCTTCTGCTGCGGCGGCGGCGGCGGCGTCCTCACCGACGAGCTGATCGACCTGCGCGTCAAGGGCGCCCTGCCGCGCATGGAAGCGCTCAAGCAGATCGCCGATCATGACGGCGTGAATTTCATGGCGACCATCTGCGCCATCTGCAAGGCGCAGTTCACCAAGGTCCTGCCTTACTACGGATTCAACATGCGCCTGGTGGGCGGCGTGCATCAGCTGGTCAGCACCGCCATCAAGCTGGGCGACGAGAAGTAAAAGCATCACCAGACACATACAACTACAGCGACTATTACGGAGACGACAATGTCAGCGACGACCGATACCCAAACCGAGAAGTTGACCTTCCGCAAGTACAAGGACGGCGAGCCGCAGAAATTCAAGCGCCTGCAGGATCAGATCTTCCAGGCCAGCTGGTCGCACAAGTGCCCGACCTATGTCCAGTCCACCCCGCCGTGCCAGGGCTCCTGCCCGTCCGGCGAGGACATCCGCGGCTACCTCAATATCGTCCGCGGCGTCGAGAAGCCGCCCATGGGCGCCGACGGCAAGCCCGTCATGCCGTGGCAGGAATATGCCTGGCGCCGCCTGACCGAGGCCAACCCGCTGCCGGCCGTCATGGGCCGTGTCTGCCCGGCCCCGTGCGAGACCGGCTGCAACCGCAACATGGTCGAGGACCACGTCGGCATCAACTCCGTCGAGCATTTTCTCGGTGAGTACGCCATCACCAACAACCTGCAATTCAAGAAGCCCGAGGCGCACACCGGCAAGAAGGTCGCCGTGCTCGGCGGCGGTCCCGCCGGCCTGTCGGTGGCCTACCAGCTCGCTCTGAAGGGTCACTCGGTCACCATCTTCGACGACCACGAATTCCTCGGCGGCATGATGCGTTACGGCATCCCGGGCTACCGCACCCCGCGCGACGTTCTCGACGCCGAGATCCAGCGCATCCTCAACCTGGGTGTCGAAGTGAAACTCAAGTGCCGCGTCGGCACCGACATCTCGATGGAGCAGATCAACAAGGACTTCGATGCCGTGTTCCTCGGCATGGGCGCCCAGGGCGGCCGGCCGCTGCCCATCGACGGCACCGACAACGTCAGCAACATCGTGACCGCGACCGCCTTCCTCAAGGCCTTCAACGACGGTCGCCTCAAGCACGTCGGCAAGCGCGTCGTCGTCGTCGGCGGTGGCGACACCTCGATCGACGTCGCCACCGTGGCACGTCGCCTTGGTCACATCACCACCTCCAAGCCGACCGACTGGGAAGGCGCGATTGCCGGCCAGATGGCCCAGGACGTGGCCGACATCTCCATGCGCCAGGGCGCCGATGTCGTGCTGACCTCGGTGTTCCCGATCGACAAGATGATGGCGAGCAAGCCGGAAATCGACCACGCCCAGGCCGAAGGCATCGACATCATGGGCGGCTGGATGCCGGTCGCCGTGGTCAAGGACGCCAACAATCGCGCCACCGCCCTGCGCGTCTGCCAGTGCGAGGCCAAGATGATCGGTGGCCGCCTAGAGATCAAGAAAATCGACGGCACCGAGAAGGATCTGCCGGCCGACCTGATCGTCTCCGCCATCGGTCAGTCCGTGGATTTCACCGGCCTCGATGAGTTCAACAACGGCAAGGGCGGCATCAGCGCCGACAAGAGCTATCAGGTCCAGGGCAAGCCGGGCGTCTTCGCCGGCGGCGACGTGATCCGTCCCCACCTGCTGACCACCGCCATCGGCCACGGCGCCATCGCCGCCGACGGCATCGACCAGTTCCTGTTGGGCATCCCGTCCGGTCGCCGTCCCAAGATCGACGTGCATGTCTTCGACCTGATGCGCAAGCTGGTCGAAAAGGGCACGCCGGTCGGCGAGATCCATGAGCCGACGTGGGGCACCGACAGCAACAAGGGCGCGGTGCACAACTACGATAACCGCTCCGACCGCTACGTCATCCCGCACGACGAGCTGTTCCTCGGCCACTTCCAGTACACGCCGCGCAACAAGCGCCACATCACGCATCTCAACAAGGACTCCGCCCTCGGCAACTTCGAGGAGCGCCTGGATCCCCTTGACGAGAAGCAGGCCGTCGGCGAAGCCAAGCGCTGCATGAGCTGCGGCCTCTGCTTCGAATGCGACAACTGCGTCGTGTATTGCCCGCAAACCGCCGTCTATAAGGTCAAGAAGACCGAAGCCACCACGGGTCGCTATGTCGCCACCGACTACGACAAGTGCATCGGCTGCCACATCTGCCACGATGTCTGCCCCACCGGCTACATCCAGATGGGTCTGGGCGAGTAACCAATCAAGTAGAGCGAGCCATGCCGAGCACCTTCCGTCTTGCTGTTGCCGTGTTCTCCGCCGTCGCCGCCCTGGTCAGTAGCGGGGCCGTCGCCGGCGAGAGCCGCGTTCCGAAGCCCGCGATCACCATCGAAAATCCGGGCAAATGCGTGGCGCCCGTCGACGAGATGCGGCGCAATCACATGGACATGCTCAAGCACACGCGCGACAAGACGATGCGCGACGGCGTGCGCGGCATGAAGACCAGCCTCAACGGCTGCATCGAGTGCCACGCCAGCAAGAAGACAGGTTCGGTGCTCGGCTCCAACGAGAATTTCTGCCAAAGCTGTCACGCCTATGCGGCGGTGAAGCTCGACTGCTGGGATTGCCACCAGCCCAAGGCCGGCTACAAGGCCACGGGCACGGCCCCGGCGGGCCACGCCAGCACCGCGGGAGCCAAGCCATGAGCGAGCGCAATCAAACCGAGCAGGACTCGGGCAACGGCGGCGCCTCGCGGCGCAACTTCATCGGCGCCGTCGCCGCGGCCGGCGGCCTGGCGGCCATCGCGCCCGGCATTCACCTCGTCCAGGTCTCCCAGGCGCGCCCCGCCGGCGAAGGCGCCAGCAAGGCCGTGCGCTGGGGCATGCTGATCGACACCACAAAGTGCGCCTCCGGCTGCAACGACTGCGTCAAGGCCTGCGCCACCGAGAACGGCATCAACGAGACCGTCAAGGACGCGCGCCAGGGTTCGCAGTGGATCCGCAAGATCGACATCAAGGAAGTCAAGACCGGCACCACTCACTCGCTGCCGATGATGTGCCAGCACTGCGCCAATCCGCCCTGCGTCGATGTCTGCCCGACCGGCGCCTCGATGAAGCGCGCCGACGGCATCGTGCTGGTCGATCGCCATATCTGCATCGGCTGCCGCTACTGCATGCTGGCCTGCCCCTACAAGGCGCGTTCCTTCGTGCATCAGGCGCTGACCGAACAGAATCCCGAAGTGCCACGCGGCCAGGGCTGTGTCGAGTCCTGCACCTTCTGTGTCCATCGTATTGACAAGGGCCAGCAGCCGGCCTGCGTCGAAACCTGCACCCAGGCGGGCCACAACGCCATGCTCTTCGGCGACCTCAACGACCCGAACAGCGAAATCGCCCGCCGCGTCGCGCAGGTCACCACCACCCAGGTCCGCGCCGACCTCAAGCTCGACCTCGGCGTGCGCTACCAAGGAATCTGACGGCCATGAAGATCGAGCAATACACCCCCGCGGAAGAACGTTTGTTTTACGTCCTGCTGGCACTCGGCGGCCTGGTCAGCGCCATCGGCCTCGCCGCCGCGTATTACATGGAGCATTTCGGCCACGCCGTGACCGGCATGACCAACCAGGTCTTCTGGGGTCTGCCCCATGTCTTCGGCATTTTCCTGATCGTCGCCGCCTCGGGCGTGCTCAACGTCGCCTCGATCGGCTCGGTCTTCGGCAAGAAGGTGTACAAGCCGCGGGCGCCACTATCCGGCCTGCTGGCGATCATCATGCTGGCCGCCGGCCTCGCCATCATCATGCTCGACCTGGGTCGCGCCGACCGCGTGCTCATCGCCGCGACCCACGTCAACCTGACATCGGTGTTCGGCTGGAACATGATTCTCTATCCCGTGTTCTTCGGACTGGTCGGGCTGTACCTGTGGACCCTGATGGACCGGCGCATGAACGCCTACTACAAGGCTGCCGGCTTTTCCGCCTTCATCTGGCGCCTGGTCATGACCACCGGCACCGGCTCGATCTTCGGCTTCGTCGTCGCCCGCCAGGCCTACCAGTCGGCCATTCTCGCGCCGATGTTCATCATCATGTCCTTCGCCTGGGGCCTGGCGGTGTTCCTGCTGGTGCAACGCTCGATGTACAGCTGGAACAACATGGTGCTGCATCCGGCGGTGCGCCAGCGCCTGAAGAACCTGCTCGGGACGTTCATCGCCGCCGTGCTCTACTTCGTCATCGTCTATCACCTGACCAATCTCTACTACGCCAAGCAGGTCGCCTTCGAGCACTTCATCCTCGTCAGCGGCGGCATCTACCCCGTGCTGTTCTGGGGTGGCTACGTTCTGCTCGGCACGCTGCTGCCCCTGTTCCTGCTCTACCATCCGGCGATCTGGAAAAAGTCCGGCGCCGTTTCCGTGGCCGCCGCGCTGACCATCGTCGGCGGCCTCTGCCAGCTCTATGTCTTCATCATCGGCGGCCAGGCCTTCCCGCTGGAGATGTTCCCGGGCATGGAAGTGACGAGCAGTTTCTTCGACGGCGCCATCGGTACCTATGTGCCGAGCCTGCCGGAGATTCTGCTCAGCGTCGGCGGCCTCGGCATCGGTTTCACCCTGACGGTGGTCGGCGTGCGCGTGCTGCGCTTCCTGCCGCAGGACGACCTGGCCATGCTGACGGACGCCGGCTACCTGCACGACTGAACGTACGTGGCGGCGGGGGCTCTGCCTCGCCGCGCGCGCCGCCGACACATGGACCAATCCATGCATCGCTTTCTCGTCTCGGCCGCGCACAAGTCCTCCGGTAAAACCACGCTAAGCATCGGTCTCGCGGCGGCGTTGCGTCAGCGCCGACTTTCGGTGCAGCCCTTCAAGAAGGGTCCGGACTACATCGACCCGCTGTGGCTCGGGCTGGCCGCCGGCCGTGGCTGCTGCAACCTCGATTTCTTTCTTTCCCCCGACGACGAGATCCGCGCCCAGTTCGCGCGCCACGGCCATGACGCCGACGTCTGCCTGGTCGAGGGCAACAAGGGTCTCTACGACGGCCTCGACCTCAAGGGCTCCAACAGCAACGCCGCCCTGGCGAAGCTGCTCGACCTGCCGGTCATTCTCGTCCTCGACGCGCGCGGCATGACGCGCGGCATCGCGCCGCTGATTCTCGGCTACCAGGCTTTCGACCGCGAAATCAATATCGCCGGCGTGATCCTCAACCGCCTTGGCGGCCATCGCCACGAATCCAAGCTGCGCGCGGTGATCGAGCACTACACCGACGTGCCGGTGATCGGCGCCGTGCAGGAGGACGCCCGCCTCGCCCTGGTCGAGCGCCACCTCGGCCTGATGCCGGCCAACGAAACCGGCGAAGCCTCGCACCATGTCGCCGAAATCGCCCAGGCGGTGGCGCAGCAGGTCGACCTCGACCGCCTGCTGGCGACGACGGCGACGACCACCACCCTGCCCCAGCCGCTGCCCCTGCGCGCCTCGAACGAGACACCGGTGCGCATCGCCGTCGCCCGCGACGCCGCCTTCGGTTTCTATTACGCCGACGACCTCGAGGCGTTGCGCGCCGCCGGCGCCGAACTGGTGCCCTTCGACGCCTGCCGCGACCCCCACCTGCCCGCCTGCGACGGCCTGTTCATCGGCGGCGGTTTTCCCGAGAGCTTCATCGACGAACTCGAGGCCAATGCCACGCTGCGCGCCGAGATTCTCGACGCCGTCGGAACCGGCCTGCCGGCCTATGCCGAGTGCGGCGGCCTCATGTACCTGTCCCGTTCCATCGCCTGGAAAGGCCAGCGCCGCCGCATGGTCGGCGCCATCGCCGGCGACATCGTCATGCACGAAAAGCCGGTCGGCCGCGGCTACGTCGTACTGCAACCGAACGCCGCGCACCCCTGGGCGCGCGTTGGCCCGGGCGCCGACCCGCCGGAGCTGCGCGCCCACGAATTTCACTACTCCAGCATCGAAAATCTGCCTGCCGACACCCACTTTGCCTACGCCGTGCAGCGTGGCCACGGGGTTGACGGCAAGCACGATGGAATCATTTACAAAAACCTTCTCGCTTCCTACACTCATCTGCGGGCGACCGCCGGCTGCGACTGGCCGGCGCGCTTCGTGCGTTTTGTCCGCGAGTGCAAGGATCAACGAGCCCAACCGGAGAACCCATCATGTTCAAGATAACCGAAACCGCCGCCGAGCAGATCCGTCGCGCCGCCGAAAGCCAGCAGGAGCCGGGTGAAGACACCGCCGTTGGCCTGCGCATTGCCGCCAAGGTCGACGAGGATGGCGAGCTTGCCTACGGCATGGGCTTCGACGATGAGCGCGATAACGACGTCAAGGTCGAGAGCGCCGGCATCACGGTGCTGATCGCCCCGCACAGCAGCGAACTTCTCGCCGGCGCCATGCTCGACTTCGTCGAGCTCAACCCGGGCGAATTCCAGTTCGTCTTCTTCAACCCCAACGAGCCGGCACCCATGGCCACCGGCTGCGGCAGCGGCAATCGCGGCGGCGGTTGCGGCGGCTGCGGCAGCAGTGGCGGCGGCTGCGGCTGAAACCTTCTGGCCATTTCCCTTCCCTTATGAGCTATACGCCTCGCCCCCCCGCGCAGCCCGGCACCGTCTATCTGGTCGGCGCCGGCCCCGGCGACCCCGAGCTGCTGACCCAGCGCGCCGCCCGCCTCATCCGCGAGGCGGACGTGCTGGTGTATGACAACCTGGTCGCGCCCGACATTCTCGACCTCGCCCGCCCCGATGCCGAGCGCATCTACGCCGGCAAGGAACGCGGCAGGCATGCCCTGCCCCAGGACGATCTCAATCTCCTGCTGGTCAAGCTGGCGCAGGCGGGCAAGAGCGTGCTGCGTCTCAAGGGCGGCGATCCCTACACCTTCGGCCGCGGCGGCGAGGAAGTCGAAACCCTGTTCGCCCACGGCATCCCCTTCGAGGTGGTGCCCGGCATCACCGCCGCCGCCGGCGTCGCCGCCTATGCCGGCATCCCGCTGACCCACCGCGACTACGCCCAGGCCTGCGTGTTCGTGACCGGCCATCTCAAGGACGGCACCATGAACCTCGACTGGGAGGGTCTGGCGCGGCCGCGCCAGACGGTGGTGATCTACATGGGCCTG
Organism: Sulfurisoma sp.; assembly: GCA_030691075.1. Taxonomy (GTDB): domain Bacteria; phylum Pseudomonadota; class Gammaproteobacteria; order Burkholderiales; family Rhodocyclaceae; genus Sulfurisoma. Next base: position 83,984 of record JAUYFI010000087.1, read on the forward strand.
CACGGCCTGCCCCATCTGTGCGAGCAGTTCGTCAAGCACGGCCTGCCGCCGGACTGGCCCGCCGCGATCATTCAGCAGGGCACCACGCGCAATCACCGCGTCGTCACCGGCACTCTCGCCACGCTGCCCGACCTGGCGGTGAAAGCTCAGCTCAAGGCCCCGACGCTGATCATGGTCGGCGAAGTGGTCAGGCTGCATCCCAAGCTGGCCTGGTTCAAGCCGCTACACTAGTTTTCGCCCACCCGCCCCAACACGGTCTCGATAACCTGGGCTGAAATACGGAAATCCGATGCGTGCAAGCGCGAAAACACCTCCCTAACCCCGATTTCCCGGCGGTTCAATCCAACGAGGTTTATCCGCCGCAATGTCCGCCCGTGCTCCACTCGTTCGTCCCCGGCGGCGGATAAACGCTATTCGTTTCCTGATTAGCAAGAATCGTCAGCAAGGCTCATGTGGTGAGCCTTGCTGACCGTAAAGTCACCTCCACAACACAACCGGAGGGACGCACGATGGCGATGAATCGAATTCAATTTCAACCGGGGTTGTCGATGCCCGAGTTCCTGAAAGCCTACGGTACCGAAGCGCAATGTGAGCAGGCGCCGGAAACGGTTCGCTGGCCGAACGGCTTTTGCTGTCCGCGCTGCGGTCA
>JAUYFI010000088.1 GCA_030691075.1 Sulfurisoma sp.
GCGCGCCAGACTGTTGGAGGAGAACGCCGACCAGCTTCTGCTGCGCTTCGAAGTGCAAGACACGGGCATCGGCATCGACCCCGAGAAATTGTCCCGGCTGTTCCAGGCCTTCGAACAGGCCGATACCTCGACCACGCGCAAATACGGCGGCACCGGCCTCGGCCTGGCCATCACCCGCCACCTGGCGCGACTGATGGGCGGAGAAGTCGGCGCTGACAGCACGCCGGGGGCCGGCAGCACCTTCTGGCTCACCACCCGTCTGCAACGCGGACACGGCGTGATGCCAACCGAGACGGCCATGGGCGAGACGGACGCCGAAACCAAGCTGCGCCTGCGCCACGGCGGCGCGCGGCTGTTGCTGGCCGAGGACAACCTCATCAACCGCGAAGTGGCGCTGGAACTGTTGCACTCGGTCGGGCTCGCCGTGGATACGGCGGCGGATGGGCGCGAGGCAGTGAACAAGGCGCGGGACAACGACTACGCGCTGATCCTGATGGACGTGCAGATGCCCAACATGGACGGCCTCGAAGCGACGCAGGCAATCCGCGCCCTGCCGGGCTGGGAAACCAAACCCATTCTGGCGATGACGGCCAATGCCTTCGACGAGGATCGCCGCGCCTGCGAGGCGGCGGGCATGGACGACTTCGTCGCCAAGCCGGTCGATCCGGACGCGCTGTTCGCCGCGCTGCTCAGGTGGCTGCCGCAAGGCGCGGCCACCACCGTTGCCCAAAAAGTCGGCGCTGGCGGGACGGCGACGGACGACGCCGAATGGCGCCGTCGCCTGGCGGCCATCCCCGGCCTCGACCTGGAACGGGGGCTGGAGAGCCTGCGCGGCAATGCGGCGAAGCTTGCCCAGTTGCTGCGACTGTTCGCCGACGGTCACGCCGAAGACGCGCGGCAGATGGCCGAATGGCTGGCGACCGGAAATGCGGAGTCGCTGCGGCGCCTGGCCCATACCCTCAAGGGCTCCGCCGGCAGCCTGGGCGCGACGCGGGTATCGGCGGCGGCCGAGGCACTCCACGAGGCGATTCGCCACGACGCCGCGCAGGACGAGATCGCGCGTTTCGCCGGCAGCCTGG
>JAUYFI010000090.1 GCA_030691075.1 Sulfurisoma sp.
CCGCAGCCTCGATCTCGCACCCCATGTCCGCGAGCAGGGAGCTGATCTGCCACAGCAGGTCGGGTTCGGCACCGATGGCCACCTTTTTGCCGCCGCAGTCAAAATGGGCGTCGAGCATGGCGTCCACCAGCTGGCTGCGCTGGCGGCGATATTTGAGCGGAATCTCGTCCTTGCTCAGTTCTGACAGAAACTGCAGGAATTCGTCGTTGGCGGCCAGGCCGGTGAGACGGTCGAACAGGCGGAACGGCACGCCGGTCTTCTCCTGCAAGGCCTCGGCGGCCCAGCGCATCTGCTCGCCGATGGCGATGGTGACGGCGGAGCCGCCCATGGAGCGGATTTTTTCCACGCTCGCGCCGCCCAGGGTGGTGGGCAGGAAGGTTTCCGGGATGTGCCCGTCCAGCGATCCGGACAGGTCCGGCGCGATGATGGGGTAAAGGCCAAAGGACTCGATGATCTCGCGGATTTCCTCGATGTCGGCCACGGTCAGGTGGCAACCGGGCAGCACGTTGACCTGCCATGCGGTGCGCGGCCGAGGTTCGCACAGCGTGGTCACGATGCGCGTCGCCGCCTTGCCCCAGCCGTCCTGGAAGGCGCCCTGGTAATCGGGGGTGGACACGTAAACCAGCGCGGTGCCGTCCAGTTCCGGGTGGCGCTTGCGGATCAGCTTGAGATAGCCGTCCACGTCGTCGCCCTTGGTTTCGGTCAAACCTGTGGAGCAGATGCCGATGACTTCAGGATGCGCGCGGTTGTAGATGTTGAGGATCGCCTGTTCGAGATTGTCCAGCCCGCCGAGGATGGTGGTGACCTCGTTCATGGCCGTGGTCTGCAACGGAATGGTCTCGCGGAAATGGCGCACGAACAGCACCAGCCCGAAGGCGGTGCAGCCCTGCGAGCCGTGCATCAGCGGCAGGCACTTGTCCAGGCCGAGGAAGGCCAGCGCCGCGCCGATCGGCGCGCTCATCTTGAGCGGGTTGACTGTGCAGGCTTTTTTGCTGTGAGTTACGGTTGCCATATTGTTTTCCTTTCTCGTAGGGGCGGTTTCAACCGCCCGCTTGGCGAATCCCCGGCCAAAGCACCCGAGGACAAGTAAATTCGCCCCTACTCTTCCCACGGCGCAGAACGCCGCACCTGTTCCCAGATCGGGTTATAGAGCAGCAGGTCGATCTGTTTCATCAGTTCCACCATGCCCTCGTAACCGGCGTATGCGTGGTGGCGTTCCTGGTTGATGTCCATCCACGGCGTCTTGGCCTTGAGCGCGACGAACTGC
>JAUYFI010000098.1 GCA_030691075.1 Sulfurisoma sp.
CCGCCGGCAAATCCGCCAAGGGAATGACATCTACGTTCCCGGCCAGGGGGTAGGCGCGTTCGACCGGGGCGACAACCCAGGCATGCTCGATGGCGAGGTCTTGCATGGCGTGCCAGAATCCTTTGGTCGGCTTGGGCGACATCGAGTATTTCATTTCGAAAGCGAAGCGTCGCTCACCCTGCGTCAGCACCAGATCAATCTCGGCGCCGGCCGCGGTGCGGAAGTAATTGAGCTGCGCGTTCGCGGGCGCATGCGCGGCGATCTGCTCCACGACCAAACCCTCCCAGGCTGTACCCGCGGTGGGATGGGCATGAAAAACATTGCTGTCGGCAATATTCAGCAGGGCATTCAGCAGGCCGCTGTCGCGGATATAGACCTTGGGCGTTTTTACCAGACGCTTGCCAAGGTTTGCCACGAGCGGCTCAAGGCGGCGCACGAGCATGGCGGCGCCCAGCAGGTCGAGATAGTGTGTCACCGTCGAATGGCTGGCGCCTCCCAGCGCCAGGCCCAGTTGCGAAGCGTTTAACTGCTGGCCATGCACATGGGCGAGCATGCGCCAGAAGCGGTGCAGCGTCGCGGCCGGTGTGCCGATACCGAGTTGCGGCAGATCGCGTTCGAGAAAGTTGCGGATGAAATCCTCGCGCCAGACCAGGGACAGTGCATCGCTGGGGGCGTCAAAGCTGGGCGGAAAGCCGCCGCGCAGCAACAGGGTTTGCACCTGGTCGGTCGCCGTGCCCACCTCGCTTGCCAGGAGTGGCGAGAGTTCGAGGTAGCCGACGCGGCCAGCGAGCGATTCCGCGCTTTGCCGGAGCAACTTGCCCGACGCCGAACCAAGCAGCAGGAAGCGACCGGCGTGGCGCGCCGCATCGATTTCCGGCCGCAGCGCGACAAACAGGTTGGGCAGGTGCTGCACTTCGTCGAGTACCACCAGGCGGTCCCGATTCTGCCGCAAGAATAGTTCCGGCTCCGCCAGGGTGGCGCGATCTGCTGCCCGTTCAAGATCGAGAAACACTGCATCCGGCCGATTTGCGATGTAATGCCGGGCCAATGTGGTCTTGCCGGCCTGGCGCGGGCCCAGCAGCACCATGCCAGGGTAAAACGCCAAGCGCTCCTGCAAGGTTTTGAGTAGACGGCGCTGATATTCCATCCCTGTATATTGACTGACGCACAGTCAAATTGCAAGGATACTGATAGGAAGGGTACTTCCTGCGGGGCGCGCTGGCGGAACGGTGACAGTTTTATATGCGGAAACCAGCTCAGTTCGCCCAATTCTCGACGCGAAGACCTTCGATCCGCGCGAACTCGTCCGTGTTGTTCGTCACCAGAATCATCCCTTCGGCAAGGGCATGGCTGGCGATCCACAAGTCGTTGCCGCCGATGGGCGTGCCCGCCAATTGCAACTGGGTGGCGTGGTGCGCGTAATGCGCGCAGAGGGATGGCGAGGTCCCGAACAACACCGGAATTTGCCGGGTCAGACTCGCCAGGCGACGTAGCACTTCAACCTTGCGCGTACTGCGCTCCGCGCCTTTCAGCAATTCGGCGTAGGTAATAAAAGACATGCAGAGCGTCGCATCGGCATTGAGTGCGTTGACGCGCGCGGCCACGGCCGGGGGCTTGTTTTTGATGAAGTAGATGACGATGTTGGTATCGAGCATGAATTTCATAACGGCTCTCTTTCCTGCTTTAGCGCGCGGGGCGGCAGTCTCGCCCGCCCTCACGCTGCAAAAGGCGCAGAGATCGGTCGATCAAGTCTATACTGTATCGCACTGTAATACAGGAGAATACTCATGGCCTCGACACCCGTTGCCGTTCGTCTCGCCGATCCGCTCAAGGCGCGCATGCGCGCACTGGCCGAACATCGCCGCCGTCCGATGCACTGGCTGATGCGCGAAGCCATCGAGCAATATGTGACGCGCGAAGAGCAGCGCGAATCGTTCCGGCAGGAAGCGCTCGACGCCTGGAATCATTACCAGACCACGGGCCTGCATGTCACCGATGCGGAAGCCGATGCCTGGCTGGCCGAGTTGGAAGCCGGCAACGATGTTGAGCCGCCAGCGTGCCACGTCTGATCTGGTCGGGGCCGGCGCTGGCCGGCGTCCAGCGCTTGTACCGCTTCCTCGCCGAGAAGAATGTGGCGGCGGCCAAGCGTGCGGTGAAGGCGATCCGCGATGGCGTGAAAATCCTTGCGGTGCACCCGCGGGTTGGGCGCGTGGTCGAGGACATGGACGAGGCATTCCGCGACTGGCCGGTGGACTTCGGCGATAGCGGTTATGTGGTGCGCTATCGTTTCGATGGCGAAGGGGTGACGATCCTGGCCGTGCGGCACCAGAAGGAAGCCGGGTTCTGAGCGGCCGGGCGTACTGCGCTCCGCGCCTTTCAGCAATTCGGCGTAGGTAATAAAAGACATGCAGAGCGTCGCATCGGCATTGAGTGCGTTGACGCGCGCGGCCACGGCCGGGGGCTTGTTCTTGATGAAGTAGATGACGATGTTGGTATCGAGCATGAATTTCATAACGGCTCTCTTTCCTGCACTGGAGCCCGGTCCCGGCGGTCTTCTTCCAGAATGCCGACGAACTCGTCGCCGAACTCATCACCAAAGCCGGCAAGTGCGTCCAGCAGTGCCTGGCCACGATTTTCCGGGAGCGGGTGGATCACGAGATCGCCTTCGTCGTTGCGGAAGATTTCAACGCGATTGACAGCAAGCCGGAACTCCTGCGGAATCCGCACCGCTTGGCTGTTGCCATTCATGAATACGCGACTGACCTGGCCTGGCATGATTGCACCCCTATGTGTGTATGTAGCTGTGTGTACTTTAGCGCACAGGGCGCTCGACCGCAATGTCGGGACGCTGTTTCGTACCGCCAAGTACCGGCCCGAGTTCCCCGCCAAGGGCTTCGCCGATCTTGACGAGGCCCGCTCCTGGGCGGCCGGCTTCGTGCATTGGTACAACTTCGATCATCGCCACAGCGGCATTCGTTACGTCAGCCCGGCTCAGCGCCATGCGGGCGACAACCACGCGATTCTGGCTGCACGACATGCCTTGTACCTCGGGGCGCGCGAACTCAATCCGGCACGCTGGTCTGCCAACACCCGGAACTGGTCGCCCATCGGCGCCGTGACGCTCAACCCCGAACGCGACGCCATCATAAAGACGCATTTGGCGGACAACCCTATTCAACCGTTGGCTGCATGACCGAGGCGACAACTACCTTGACGCGCGCCGAGAACAGCCTCGACGCGGATCGAGCCATGGGATATTCGAGCCGCGGCCTCTCTGTTAAATCTCTCCGTTAGGCATTACCATCCGGCGATTGCCAAACGCGGAGCGGAACATGAAGCTGACTGCGATTTACGAGAAAGTACCGGAAGGCTACATCGCCTTTGTCGAAGAATTCCCCGGCGCCAATTCCCAAGGCGAGACACTGGACGAAGCTCGTGCAAATCTAAGCGAGGCCGTGCAATTGGTGCTCGAAGCCAATCGCGCGCTCGCCGAGGAAACGCTAGCCGGGCGCGATTTCATCCGCGAAGCCATGGCGGCGTGAAGCGCCTCGACCTGATTCGCTGGCTGGAGCGGAACGGCTGCGAACTTCTGCGCGAAGGCGGCAGTCATTCCGTCTACGTGAACCGGGCGAAGCAGAAAGCCGCCACGGTTCCTCGCCACCGGGAGATCAACGAGTTTCTTGCCCGAAAAATCTGCAAGGACCTGGAAATTCCCATCGCATAGCAATTGCCGTATTCTGGCGCCACCCCGCCGGCGTCGAATGCCTTGAGTTCAGGGAAGCCAGGCCGAAGTCCGCGCGTGGGGGCATTTATAATTGCCGCCTCCCATGCCACCAGCAAGATCGGCAGCCTCGACGACCTCGAGCGCATCGCCAGCTACGGCTTTCGCGGCGAGGCGCTGGCATCGATCGCCTCGGTCGCGCGCATGAGCATCGCCAGCCGGGTGGCCGACGACAGCCACGCCTG
>JAUYFI010000099.1 GCA_030691075.1 Sulfurisoma sp.
GCGACCGCGAGACGCTGGCCTTCATCGCCCATGGCCTCAAGGGCCTGGGCGGGAATCTCGACGCCGGCCCGCTGCGCGAGGCGGCCGCAGCGCTCGAAATCGCCGCCAAGGCCGGCAGCGATGATACCCCGGCCCTGGCCGAGCCGCTGGCCGACGTGCTGGAAGCCACGCTAAAGGAACTGGCCGCGCTTGAAAACGGCTATGCGGAAAAAGGAGGCGAATGATGCCGTGCCTGCTGGTGGTGGATGACGAACCGCTCAACTTGCTGCTGATCGAGCAGTTTCTGGGCGGCGAACATGAGCTGGTCACGGCCAACGACGGGCTGGAGGCGTGGGAAGCGCTGGATCGCGAGCCGGAGCGCTTCGGCGCGGTGATCCTCGACCGCGTCATGCCGCGCATGGACGGCATGGAGGTGTTGCGGCGCATCCGCGCCGACACGCGCTTCGGCGCCTTGCCGGTCATCATGCAGACTGCGGCATCCGCGCCGGACGAGGTGGCCGAAGGGTTGGCCGCGGGCGCCTGGTATTACCTCGCCAAGCCCTATAACGGCGTGGCGCTGAAAAGCATCGTCGGCGCTGCGCTGCTCGACCGCGGCAGCCGCCTGGAACAGGAACAGCTCGGCACCGGCATTCACGACATGCTGGCCATGACCCACCAGGCCCGCTTCCAGTTTCGCTCGCCGGCCGAGGCGCGCCGACTGGCGGCGATGCTGGCCCGCCTCTGTCCCAACCGCGACATCGTGGTCATCGGCCTGGCCGAGTTGCTGCTCAACGCCGTGGAACACGGCAATCTGGGCATCGGCTACGCGGAAAAGAGCCAGCTTCTGGCAGCGGGCGCCTGGATGGACGAGATCGAGCGGCGATTGGCCACGCCGGAGCAGACCGGACGCTGGGTGGAAGCGGAATTCGTCCGCGAGGCCGATGGCTTGCGCTTCACCGTCCGCGACCGGGGCGCCGGCTTCGACTGGCGCGACTACCTGGAACTGGACCCGGCCCGCGCCTTCGACAGCCACGGCCGCGGCATCGCGCTGGCGCGCCAGCTTGCCTTCGCCTCGCTGGACTATCTGGGGTGCGGCAACGCGGTGACCGTGACGGTTGTCACGCCGCAAGCGGCCGATAGCGTTATAAAATAACGGCATGGTTAACGTGCTTCTCATCGACGATGCCGTCGCCTTGCGCGAGGTGGCGCTGGCCGTGCTCAACGACGGTGGCTATAACGTCGTCGTCGCCGAACATGGCCGCGCCGCCCTCGACAAGCTGGCCGCCGACCCACGGGTCGGTCTCGTCGTCTGCGACATCAACATGCCGGTGATGAACGGCATCGACTTCATCGAGGCGTTCAGGCTGCTGCCCGGCCACGCGCAAACCCCCGTCGTCGTGCTCAGCGGCGCGACGGCCGGGGAAGCGAAGCTGGCGGCGCGGCAGGCCGGCGCCACCGCCTGGCTGACCAAGCCTTTCCGTCCCGCGTCCCTGCTCGACATGGTGCGGAAACTGGTTCCGCCCTGACTTTCATGATCGTCAGGCCCACCCCCGTGCCATGAAATCGTTAAAGGCAATAGACGCCCGCCCCTCCCGTCCTCCCCTCGCGGGGAGGCGACTGGTTGGCTCGCTGCGCTCGATGTTTTACTCGGCGCCCAATGAAGTTATTTCACGTTAACGGAAGAGTCGGCGCGGGCGATACACCGCCAACTTTCATGGCACGGGGGTGGGCCCGACGATGATGAAAGTTAGTCGATTCGGCCCGTGGCGAGGGATTCGGGTTTTCCCCTGGGGTTGCCCGATTGCAGTTCCTCGCGCAATCCATCGAGTATTCGTCTCAATGCGGTCAGCAGATGCTCCGACTCGGCCACGAGCCGGGCATGATGCGGCCCGGCCGCCGCCAGGTCGCCGCCCGCCCGCCCCAGCAATTCCAGCGCCTTGACGGCATCCAGGGCCGTGCCCTGGGTATAGAGCGCTAGCGTGCCCTTGGCCGCATGGGCGGCGCGGGACAAGGCCTGGACATCTTCGGCCGACAGGGCCGCGCCGATGTCGGCCATGCGTTGCGGCCAGTCGGTCATGAATATCTCGACCAGTTCGATTACCAGCGGCATGTCGCCGCCGCAGCGATTCAGCAGGTCGGCGATATCGACCTCGTCTCCGGCCGGGATCGGGGGCGCCGTCGCGCCGGCGCCGACTTTCTCGACGGCGGCGGCATCGCGCGCGCTTCCCCCGATCATGGCCAGCGCCGCTCGCAACGCTTCCGCCCGCAAGGGCTTGGTGAGATAGTCGTCCATGCCGGCTTCGAGCGCCCGCTCGCGGTCGCCGATCATGGCGTTGGCCGAAAGACCGACGATGGGCAGGCGCGGCAGCCCCTTCTCCGTCTCGCGCCGCCGGATGAGACGCGTCGCTTCGATGCCCCCCATTTCCGGCATCTGCACGTCCATCAGCACGACGTCGAACGGCGCCGCCGCCGACAATTCGACGGCGATGCGTCCGTTTCCGGCCAGCGTGAATTCATGCCCCTGCTTTTTCAGCAGGGCGCCCGCCACTTTCTGGTTGACCGGATTGTCCTCCGCCACGAGCACATGCAGGGATTTCGTCCGTTCCTCGATGACATGGTGCGTCACCAGTTCGGCGCTCGCGGATGTGCCGTTGATGGTCCGCAACAGTTCGAACAGGCGCTCGCGCCCGACCGGCTTGGTCAAATAGCCCGCGATCTTCAGTTGGCGGCAGCGCTCGCCGTCCCCGCGCCGGCCGGTGCTGGTCAGCATGACGAGCGCCGTCGGCGCGGTCCACCCCCGGGCGCGCAACTGCTCCACCACGCCATAGCCGTCCAGCCGCGGCATCTGGCTGTCGAGGATCGCGAAGTCGAACGGATGCCTGTCGTTGTCCTCGCCGCCCAGGGCAGCCAGGGCGGCCTCGCCGTCTTCCGCCAGCGTCGGAACCATGCCCTGGCCGCGCAGCGCCGCGTCGAGTATCGCGCGGTTGGTGGCATTGTCGTCGGCCACCAGGACGCGCAGGCCGGCAAGATCGACGGATGGCGAGAGACGGTCCGGCGCGGCCGCGGCCCGGCCGAAGCGGGCCGTGAAACGGAAGACGCTGCCCGCTTCCGGCGTGCTTTCGACCCCGATGTGGCCGTGCATCATTTCCACCAGGCAACGGCTGATCGACAAGCCCAGTCCCGTGCCGCCGTAGCGACGGGTCGTCGAAGCGTCCGCCTGGGAAAATTTCTCGAAAATCGCATCGAGCTTGTCGGCGGGAATGCCGATGCCGGTATCGGCAACCTTGACCTGGAGCGTCACGTTGTCGTCGTCGCCCGCGTCGTCCTCGACGAGGGACACCGATACGACGACCTCGCCCGCGTCGGTAAACTTGATGGCGTTGCCGACCAGATTGGTGACGATCTGGCGCAGACGGCCGGGATCGCCGACGATGCGTTCCGGCACCCGGTCGTCGATGTCGTAAAGCATCTCGATGCCCTTTTCGTCGGCGCGCGGGGACAGCGCCTGCATCGTGTCGCGCAGCGTATGCGCCACGCCGAACTCGATGACCTCCATCGTCAGCTTGCCGGCCTCGATTTTCGAGAAGTCGAGAATGTCGTTGATGATGGCCAGCAGCCCGTCGCCCGACCCCTTCAACATGCCCAGGTAGTTGTTCTGCTCCGCCGTCAACGGGGTATCGGCCAGCAACTCGGCCATGCCCAGCACGCCGTTCATCGGCGTGCGGATCTCGTGGCTCATGTTGGCGAGAAATTCGCTTTTCGCCTGGCTTGCCGCTTCCGCATGATCGCGCGCCTCCCCGAGTTCGAGAGCCTGCTGCTGCAAATGCCGTTGTTGCGCCAGCAGTTCCTGGTTTTGCAGCAGCAGCTTGCCCGAGGCGTGGTTCAAGGCTTCGCCCAGTATCCGCACTTCGGCCGTGCCCTGCCATACGGGCATCTGTTCGCCGCTCAGACGATCCATGCGCGCGGCGAAATGCGCCGTTTCCTCCAGGGCGCGCACCGGACGATACAGGAACAGCAACAAGATGCCGACACCGAACCCAAGGCCCAGTATCGCGGCGACGACGCTATCTTCCCAGACATGCGCGATGGCATCGTGGATTTCGTCGATGCTGAGTTCCAGCCGTACCCAGCCGATCGGTTCGCCGATCCGGATTTGCACCCAGAGCAGACCCTCTCCCTCGATCATCCCCGGCAGGAAGCGGTCGACATGGTCGCTTTGTTGCACCCGGTAGCCGATCGGCGGATGCGGACTGTCCGGCGGCTCGACAAGGCCGCCTTCGAAGCGCACCGCGGGTTCGCCCTTGCCGTCCGCTATCACGGTCGTCAGCCGCTTGCCGGCCGGGTCGACGACATCCAGCCGCCGGATGCCCGGATAGGCGGCCGCGCGCAATGCCAGAACCTCCAGGCTCGCCAGGTCGTCGCGCACCAGCGCGTCCGCGCTGGCGGCGGCCAGTCCCTCGGCCACCGCCCGCATTTGTCGCTCGAAACTATCGCGCAGAACCTCGGACTGTTCGATGGCGGTGTAGGTGCCGTACCCCAGGCTGAACAGCACCATCACGACGCTGACCAGCCAGGCGATCTGCCAGTGCAGCGAGCGGCCGTGGATCGGGCTGTTAGTCATTCATGTTCCGCGACCACATATTTTTCCAGCTTGAGCTTTTCCAGCGGCCGGTAGTCGCGCGCATAGTCGGCGCGCTCCACTTCCGGCATGCGCACGGACTTGAGCAGCGCCTGTCCCTCGGGCGTCTCCCGCAGCCGCAGCAAGGCCGCGACGATCCTCTCGCGCAGGGCCTCATTGACCCGCGGATGCGCCGCCAACGGGTGCGACGCGGCGGCCGGCGTTTCGAACAGCACGCGCAATTGATCGCGCACCGCCGCCGGCTCGCTGTCGAAAGCCGCCCGCACGCTGCCGCCGGCCGCCACGTCGCCCGAGATCACATGGCGATAGACGTTGGAGTGGGTCTTCAGCCAGCGCGGTTCGATCTTGAGACCGTGTTCCTCGACCAAGAGCGCCCGCATGTGGAGCGCCGCGCCGAAGGCGTTGGGCGCCGGGAAGCCCAGCGCCTTGCCGTCGAGGTCGGCGAGTTTTTGCGCGCCATCCTTGCGCACCAGCAGTTGGCCCTTGAGCGGCTTCGCGTCCCGCACCAGCGGCACGTAGCCTTGCGCCCGTTTCGCCATCACCGCGTGATAGGGGTTCATGAAGGCGAAATCGATCTCGCCCTTCAGGAAGGCCGCCTCGAACTGCGGAATGGTGTCGTGGGTCTTCAGGGTGAACGCGATGCCGGTCTCGGCCGCGAGGCGGTTGAGCAGCGGCTTCCACTCCTTGAACACCTGGGGCGCGGTGAATTGCGGCACCGCGCTGAAGACATACGACTTTGGCGTGTCGGCCCCGGCCGGCAAGGCCAGCAGCGCCGCCCAGCAGATGCAGGCCAGTAACGGCAGGCGCGGGAATTTCATTTCATCTCCTTGTTTCGGGTTTTCAAAACAGCTCCATGTCTTCCTGGCCGCCGCGCAGCGCCGCCAGCACATCGGCGAAGCGCGCGTCGAAATTGCCGCCCTCGGACAGCAGCGCGAGGATGCGCCGCACCGAGTCGTCCATGGTCTGGCCGATGGCGACTTCCTGGGCCGGGCTGGTGTCGAGCCAGGCATAGCTTTTTTCCACGTTACCCACCAGTTCGTGCAGCAGCAGGCGGGTGTCGCCGAGCATCCGCAGATAATTCTCGCGCAGCGATTCGACGGCGACTCCGGCGCCGCCGAGGGCGATCTGCAGTTGCTCGGCGCGCCGCATCGATTCCAGCCGCATGTCGACGTTGTCGCACAGCGCCTCGGCGGTTTCGGCGAGGATCGCGATGTTGTCGCGGATGCGACCGGCCTGCTCGGCCGCGTCTGTCTCGTCCGGCATATTGGCGACGATGATCGACACCCGGTCGTAGTTCACCACCAGCCGCCGGCCGAACTGAAAGAGGCGGCCCATGGTCGACGACTGTTCGAGGATGGCCAGTTCCAGCGGCGTCGGCTCGCCGTGCTCCGTCAGCGCCGTCGGGCCGTCGGCGTGGCGGATCAGCACGCTGCAATCCACGCCGAGATCGCGCGCGGCCTCCACCAGTTTCTCCGCCAGCGCGCGATGGCTGCGGCAGGCCACGCCGGCGCGCATGAAATTCAGCAGCGCGCCGCTCTCCCCCATGCTCGAAAGGAAGCCCATCGCCATTTTCTGGAGCGAGTCCTTTTCCTCGGCCAGCTTCACCGTCGCCTGGTGGTGACGGATGGCGAGGGCGACCTTGCGCAGGAGGATCTCGCTGCCGACCGGCTTGACGACGATGTCGTTGCCGCCCGCGTCGTAGGCCTTCAGGTGTTCGTCGAGCGACTGGTGCGCGGTGGCGAAAACGATGGGGATCGTCGTCGATTCGCGCAACCGCCGGCAGGTTTCGAGGCCGTCGAGTCCGGGCATCTCCATGTCCAGCAGAACCAGGTCCGGCAGGTGTTCGCGGCATGCCGCCAGGGCTTCCTCGCCCGAGGCGGCCGTGACGACGTCGAATTGCCGGGCCAGGAGGCCGTGATGGAGGGTTCTCGCGGCCTTGTCGTCGTCGACCACCAGCACCTTCCCGGCAATTTCGGCGAGGTCCGCGTTTTCAGAATATTCCATGCTCATCCTATCAGTCGGCTTAGTTGCACGGTCGCCTCGCGCAGCCGGTCGCCGATGAAGCTGCCTTCCTCGGTCAGGGCGTCGAGACGCTCGTGGGTATCCTGGGCCATCTGGGCCAGGGAGGATTCCTGATCCTCGCTCAGCCCGAGATGGACGAAGGCATTGGTCAGTTTGCGCAGGTACTCGGAGCTGATTCCCATGGCCTGCACCCGGCTGGCGGCCTGGTTGCGCTCGATCTCGGCGAGTGTCCGGCCGAGCGTTTCCACCACATGGCCGATGCCGCCGGCCTGCGCCAGTCGCCGCGCCTCGCCGTCCATTGCGGCGGCGCGCGCCTCGGCGCCTTCGACCAGGATGGCCAGGTGGTCGCGCAGCCGGCCCACCCGGTCGGGGTCGTCCATGGGCAGGTTCAACACCATCAGGGTGACATGGTGATAGTTGATCGCCATCCGGTCGCTCAACTGGAAGATGCGATCGACATTGCGGGCGTGGCCGAGAATGGAGAGTTCCAGCGGCGTGCATTCGCCTTGCGTGGAGAAGCACTGGCTGGCCGGCGCGACGCGGATCTCCAGCAGGCCGTTCAAACCATATTGCGCGAGCGCCTCGAACAGCGCGCGGCACAGTTGCGCGGCATCCGCGCAGGCGAAGGAGTTGCGCAGAAACTGCAATACCGCGCCCATCTCGCCCATCGAGGACATGGCCGTGAAGGCGGTCTGCCGGGCGAATTGCGCCTGCTGCGCGAGATCTTTCCGCTGCGTCAGCGCCTGTTCGGCCAGTCGCGCCTTTTCGGCCAGCTCCTGGGGCAGGTAGGGCTTGATGATGTAATCGTTGCCGCCGGCGTGATAGGCATTGAGGCGGGTATCCAGGTCGTCGTGGCTCGACACGAACAGCACCTGGGCGTGGTCGCCCGCCGCCTCGCGCCAGGCCCGACAGGTAGCGATGCCGTTCATTCCCGGCATCTCGATGTCGAGCATGACGATGTCCGGCGCGTCGTCGACGGCGGCGAGCAGGGCCGTGCCGCTGTCGAATTCGTGTACCTGGCAATGCATCTCGCTCAAGGCGTCCAGCGCGATGAGGCGGGCAACGGGATCGTCATCGACGACGAAGATTTTGAGGGGGCGATCCGTCATGCGGCGGTTTCTCCGTTCAGGTCGACGTAGCGTCGGGGGGCAATGATAGCGAAATTCGCCGCGATGTCACGCGCCGCGCCGCCGCCAGTGGCAGTCGGCGCCGAAATCCATTACAGTAGCGCGCTCGTTCATCCCCGAGCGTCACGCAAGAGAGGCCAACCATGAGCAACAAAGGGCAGATGCTACAAGACCCGTTCCTGAACGCGCTGCGGCGCGAGCATGTTCCGGTCTCCATCTATCTCGTCAACGGCATCAAGCTGCAGGGTCAGGTCGAGTCCTTCGATCAGTACGTGGTGCTGCTCAAGAACACCGTCACCCAGATGGTCTACAAGCACGCGATCTCGACCGTGGTGCCGGCCCGTCCCGTCAATATCTCCCAGGAATCCGACGGCGAGTGATTCCCCGCATGTGCAGGGCAGGGCGGGCGCCTTGACGCCGCCCCCGGCCGCGATTCGCGCCGATGTTTGATCGTCCCTCGGCCGGCAACCGGGCGATCCTGGTTCAGCTCGACTTCGGCGAACGCGATTTCGGCGAGCGCCTCGACGAATTCCACATGCTGGCGGAAAGCGCCGGCGCCATGCCGCTGGCCGTGATCAAGGGCAAGCGGGCCCGCCCCGATTCCAAGACATTTGCCGGCCGCGGCAAGGTGGTCGAGATCGGCCAGGCGGTGCGGGCCGAGGCAGCCGATATCGTCATCTTCAACCACGAACTGGCACCCGGTCAGCAGCGTAACCTCGAGCGCGAACTCGAGTGCCGCGTCGTCGACCGCAGCAGCCTGATCCTCGATATCTTCGCCCTGCGCGCCAAGAGTCACGAAGGCAAATTGCAGGTCGAACTGGCGCAGTTGCAGCACCTCGCCACGCGGCTGGTGCGCGGCTGGACCCACCTCGAACGGCAGAAGGGCGGCATCGGCCTGCGCGGTCCCGGCGAGAAACAGCTCGAAACCGACCGTCGCCTGCTGGGCAAGCGTGTCGCGTTGCTCAAGGAGCGCCTCAATCTGCTCGAGCGCCAGCGCAAGGTGCGCCGCCGCGCCCGCGGCCGCGCCGAGGTGCTTTCGGTCTCGCTGGTCGGCTACACCAACGCCGGCAAGAGCACGCTGTTCAACGCCCTGACCAAGGCCGGCGCCCACGCCGCCGACCAGCTCTTCGCCACCCTCGACACCACCTCGCGCCGCCTGTACATCGAGGGCGCCGGGCAGATCGTGCTGTCCGATACCGTCGGCTTCATCCGCGACCTGCCGCACTCGCTGGTCGCCGCCTTCCGCGCCACGCTGGAAGAGACGGCGCAGGCCGACCTGCTGCTGCACGTGGTCGATTCGGCCAGTCCCGATCGCGATCAGCAGATGCGGGCGGTGCACGATGTGCTGGGCGAGATCGGCGCCGCCGAGGCGCCCCAGATCGTCGTCTGGAACAAGATCGACCTCACCGCCGCCGCGCCGGAAGTCGAGCGCGACGACTGTGGTAGACTCGCGCGCATTCGTGTCAGCGCCAGAAGCGGCGCGGGTCTCGACCTGTTGCGGGACGCGCTGGCGGAGATTGCCCGCGACAGCGTCCGCCAGGACGCAATCGCACCCGCCGCACTACAACCCGACGCGACTTGAAACCCACCCTCCCCGACATCACATCCGACAAATGATTACAGGCATCCTCATGTCCCTCAACGACCCCGGCTGGGGCAACGATCCCAACCGCGGCAAGAAGGGCGGCGGCCCGCCCGATCTCGATGAGTTGTGGCGCGACTTCAATCGCCGTCTCGCCGGCATGCTCGGCAAGAAGGGCGGCGGCAGCGGCGACGGTGGTGGCGGCAATGGCAATGGCGGCGGCATGCCGACCTTGTCACCGCGCCAGTTCGGCGGCGGCCTCGGCATTCTCGGCGCGCTCGTTGCCGTGGTCTGGCTGGGCAGCGGCTTCTACATAGTCGATGCCAGCCAGCGCGGCCTGGTGCTGCAGTTCGGCAGCTACAGGGAAACCACCGAGCCCGGCCTGCGCTGGCGCCTGCCGTGGCCGATCCAGAGTCACGAGGTGGTCAATCTTTCGGGCGTGCGCACCGTCGAGGTCGGCTACCGCGGCTCGGAGAAGAACAAGGTGCTGAAAGAGGCGCTGATGCTGACCGACGACGAGAACATCGTCATGGTGCAGTTCGCCGTGCAGTACCTGCTCAAGGACCCCAAGGACTACATCTTCAAGAACCGTCATCCCGACGACGCCGTCATGGGCGCGGCCGAGACGGCGATCCGCGAGGTGGTGGGCAAGAACAAGATGGACTTCGTGCTCTACGAGGGTCGCGACGTTGTCGCCGCCAACACCCAGAAGCTGATGCAGGACATTCTCGACCGCTACGCCACCGGCATCCAGATTCGCGCCGTCACCATGCAGAGCATCCAGCCGCCGGAGCAGGTGCAGGCGGCCTTCGACGACGCCGTCAAGGCCGGCCAGGACCGCGAGCGGCAGAAGAACGAAGGCCAGGCCTACGCCAACGACGTCCTCCCGCGCGCCCGCGGCACGGCTTCGCGCCTGTTCGAGGAGGCCAGCGGCTACAAGAGCCGCATCATCGCCACCGCCGAGGGCGACGCCTCGCGCTTCAAGCAGATTCTCGTCGAATACAACAAGGCGCCCGAAGTGACGCGTTCCCGCATGTACCTCGACACCGTGCAGCAGGTCTATTCCAGCACCAGCAAGGTGATGATCGACGCCAAGGGCCAGGGCAACCTGCTTTACCTGCCGCTCGACAAGCTGATGGCCGCCGCCGGCGCCACCGTGGCGGCGACGGCGACCGCGGAGCCTGCCGCCGCGGCGCGCAGCGAGCCTGCCGCCGCCTCCGGCGCGGTGCCGCCGCAACTCGAAAAGAGCGCGCCGGATGGCCAGTCCGGCATGAGCGGGCGCGCACGTGACAACATTGGCTCGCGTGAGCGGGGAGGCCGTTGATGACTCGCCACCTACCCTTGATCGGCTCGGCCTTCATGGCCGCTCTGGTCGTCGCCGCGATGACGTTGTTCACGGTCGATCAGCGCCAATATGCCATCATCTTCCAGCTCGGCGAGGTCAAGGAGGTCGTCCGCGAGCCGGGGCTGTCCTTCAAGTGGCCGCTGATCCAGAACGTGCGCTTCTTCGACAAGCGCATCCTGACGCTGGACACCGCCGAACCGGAGCGTTTCCTCACCGCCGAGAAAAAGCCGGTGCTGGTCGATTCCTACGTCAAGTGGCGCATCCACGATGTCAAGCAGTACTACATCTCGGTCGGCGGCGACGAGACGATGGCCAAGACGCGGCTGGCGCAGACGGTGAACTCCGGCCTGCGCGAGGAGTTCGGCAAGCGCACGGTGCATGACGTCGTCTCCGGCGCCCGCGACAAGATCATGGCCGACGTGCAGAAGAAGGCCGACGCCGACATGCGCGCCATCGGCATCGAGATCGTCGATGTGCGCCTCAAGCGCGTCGATTACCCGACCGACGTGTCGGAGTCGGTTTATCGCCGCATGGAAACCGAGCGCAAGCGCGTCGCCAACGAACTGCGCTCGCAGGGCGCCGCCGAGGCCGAGAAGATCCGCGCCGACGCCGACAGGCAACGCGAGGTCATCGTCGCCGAGGCCTATCGCGACGCGCAGAAGACCAAGGGCGAGGGCGATGCCAGGGCAGCCTCGATCTACGGCCAGGCCTTCGGCCAGAACGCCGAGTTCTACTCGTTCTACCGCAGCCTCGAGGCCTATCGCGGCAGCTTCAAGAACAAGACCGACGTGATGGTGGTCGAGCCGAATTCCGATTTCTTCAAGTACCTGAAGAACCCGGGCAAGGGCGGCGCCAAGTAAGCTTGCAGATGGTCACGACGTTTCTGCTGGCGTTCGCGCTGATGCTGGTGATCGAGGGCCTGATGCCTTTCATCGCGCCGCGGGTGTGGCGCGAGACCTTTCGCCGCGTCACCGAGCTGGGCGATGGCCAGTTGCGCTTTCTCGGCCTGACGTCGATCGTCGTCGGCCTGATTCTCATGGTCGTTGTCAAATGAGCACCCTCGCCACGCCGCGCTGGTTGCTGCCCGAGGCCATCGAGGACCTGTTGCCGTTTGATGCCGCCCACGTCGAGCGCCTGCGCCGCCGCCTGCTCGACGAATATTCGCGGCATGGCTTTGATCTGGTGGCGCCGCCGTTGCTCGAGTATGTCGAATCGCTGCTCACCGGCAGCGGCCGCGACATGGATCTGCGCATTTTCAAGCTGGTGGATCAGCTCTCCGGCCGTACCGTCGGCGTCCGCGCCGACATCACGCCGCAGGTCGCGCGCATCGACGCCCATCTGCTGAACCGCAAGGGCGTGGCACGGCTTTGTTACTGCGGCAGCGTGTTGCACACCGTGCCGTCGGGCCTGCTCGCCTCGCGCGAGCCGCTGCAAATCGGCGCCGAGCTGTATGGCCACGCCGGGCTCGAAGCCGACATCGAGATCGTCCGCCTGCTGGCGCGCTCGTTCGAACTGTGCGCCGTGCCGGCGATTCGCATCGACCTCGGCCACGTCGCCATTTTCCGGGCGCTGGCCGCCGCGGCGAAGCTGTCGCCCGACCGCGAGCAGGAGGTATTCGCCGCGCTGCAAGCCAAGGACGCGCCGGCGCTGCGCGAGCTGGTCGCCGACGTGGCCGAATCCGCGCGCGGCGGCCTGCTGGCGCTGCCCGAACTCTACGGCGGGCGCGACGTGCTCGAACGCGCCGTGGCGCTACTGCCTACTTTTCCCGAAATCACCCAGGCGCTGGCCGAGTTGCGGCGCCTGGCCGACGCGCTCGCCGGCTTGCCGCTGAGTTTCGACCTGGCCGACCTGCGCGGCTATCACTATCACAGCGGCGTGGTCTTCGCCGCCTATGCCGCCGGCAATCCCGGCGCGGTGGCGCTGGGCGGGCGGTACGACAAGGTGGGGCAGTCGTTCGGTCGCGGCCGGCCGGCCACCGGCTTCTCGCTCGACCTGCGCGAACTCGCCCGTCTGGCGCCGCCCGCTCCGGGCAGGGGTGCGATACTGGCGCCCTGGCCCGAGGACGACGCCCTGCATGCCGAGACCGAGCGCTTGCGCGCCGCCGGCGAAACCGTCATTGCCGCGCTGCCCGGGCATGAAGCCACATGGCATGAAACCGGCTGCGACCGCGTTCTGGCGCGTCGCGGCGAACAATGGATTATCGAGAATCTCAAGGAAGATTGATCATGGCAAAGAACGTAGTCGTTATCGGCACCCAGTGGGGGGATGAAGGCAAGGGCAAGGTTGTCGACTGGCTGACCGATCACGCCCAGGGCGTGGTGCGTTACCAGGGCGGCCACAACGCCGGCCACACGCTGGTCATCGGCGGCAAGAAGACGGTGCTGCATCTCGTGCCCTCGGGCATTTTGCGCGACGGCGTGACCTGCTACATCGGCAACGGCGTGGTGCTCTCGCCCGACGCGCTGATTCACGAGATGGACGAATTGAAAGCGGCCGGCGTCGATGCCGATGCCCGCCTGAAAATCTCCGAGGCCTGCCCGCTGATCCTGCCTTACCACCAGGCGCTGGACATCGCGCGCGAGGCGGCCAAGGGCGCCAAGAAGATCGGCACCACCGGGCGCGGCATCGGCCCGGCCTACGAGGACAAGGTTGCCCGTCGCGGCCTGCGCGTGCAGGATCTGCTGCGGCCCAAGCGCTTCGCCGAAAAGCTGGCCGAGGTGCTCGACTATCATAATTTCGTGCTGAAGAACTACCTCGGCGCCGAGGCCGTCGACTTCCAGAAAGTGCTCGACGGCGCCATGGCGCTGGCGCCGCGCCTGACCCGGATGATCGCCGACGTGCCGCGCTCGCTCTACGAAGCGAACAAGGCCGGCGCCAACCTGTTGTTCGAAGGCGCGCAGGGCACGCTGCTCGACATCGACCACGGCACCTATCCGTATGTCACCTCGTCGAACTGCGTCGCCGGCGGCGCCTCCACCGGCGCCGGTGTCGGCCCGAGCATGCTGCATTATGTGCTCGGCATCACCAAGGCCTACACCACGCGCGTCGGCAGCGGCCCCTTCCCGACCGAGCTTTACGACGCACTCGAAAAGCAGGACCCGGCCGGCAAGCACATGGCCACCAAGGGCCACGAATTCGGCGCCACCACCGGTCGCGCCCGTCGCTGCGGCTGGTTCGATGCCGCCGCGTTGAAGCGCGCGATCCAGATCAACGGTGTGTCCGGCCTGTGCGTGACCAAGCTCGACGTGCTCGACGGCCTCGAGGAAATGAAAATCTGCAACGGCTACAAGCTCGATGGCGGATTCACCGACATCCTGCCCGTGGGCGCCGACGACCTCGAGCGCTGCGAGCCGGTGTACGAATCGATGCCGGGCTGGTCCGACAGCACCGTCGGCGTCAAGACCTTCGACGGCCTGCCCGCCGCGGCGCGCGCTTACATCAAGCGCATGGAGGAACTGTGCGGCGTGCCGGTTGACATGATCTCGACCGGACCCGACCGCGAGGAAACCATCGTGCTGCGTCACCCGTTCAAGTAGAGTAATTCGCATTAGAAGTAGCATTAATAATCCACTCCCATCCGGTGATGCCTTTAACCCGATCCGGGGAGTTTTCTAGCTCGCGAAGCGCGTCCATCAAGTGGTCTTCAAGCGCGAGCCGGCCGGCGGCACCAGCAGTGGCGGGTGTCCGAGATACGCCCGAAACGCGCCTCGTCCCGGAACATCAGCCGCAACGGACGGCCGTTGTTCCAGGCTGCTACGATTTCGTCCAGCCTCCCTTGAAGTTTTTCCCCCAGTCCTCGCGCGCCGCCGGGTCGCCTTGCGCGCCATGATCTTCCTCCTGTAGGAATCAGGGCGATATTACGACTCTTTCTAACGCGAATTTGAATAACAAGCTGGCCGCCCGCAATGGCGGAGTCTGGGACTCAATACGCATGGATTCGCGGGATTCTCCTCTGGTATCCAGTGCGTTCATTGAAGAAAAACAGCAGGAATACACCGAAGAGGAATTCACCATCAAGGTGCTGGGTGAATTCCCTGAATCGCGCGATGACTACCTGCTGGGCAGGAAGGCTGCCGAAGCCTGTATCGGGCGCAAGGTCATCAGCTGGGGTGAGAGCTACGGCATCATGCTTTCGTGCGACGTTGGGGCCGGCGAGTACCGCGACAAGTCTGTGGCCATCGTTGCCCATGTGACCGGGCACGGCGATTTTGGGCCGGACGCCCGACGTGTGCAGATCGTCGCCGTTCCGATCAACTCCAATACCCGCAACCTGCAAGACTTTTCCGGGGCGATATTCAACACCGCGAGCGAATTGGAGAACGTGACGACGTTGGTGGATGCGGGGATGGGGGTTGCCGTATGTCAGGCGCTGGAGAGCATGGGACTGCCTGAGGTCAAGCGCGTGAAATGGGGGGCGCCCCGTGCTACAAGCTGCGCAACAAGGAGAGGTTTTTCAACCTTCGCGCCCAGGCGATGGTTTATGCAGCGGGGGCGGCAAAGGAGGGCAGGGCCGGAGTCCGATCGGGGGCATTTATAATTGCCGCCTCCCATGCCCCGCATCCGCCCGCTTCCCGACATTCTCATCAGCCAGATCGCCGCCGGCGAGGTGGTCGAGCGGCCGGCCTCGGTGCTCAAGGAATTGCTCGAGAACAGCCTCGACGCCGGCGCTTTGAGGATCGACGTGCAGATCGAGGCAGGCGGCGTGCGGCTGATCCGCGTTCTCGATGACGGCGGCGGCATCGGCAAGGACGACCTGCCGCTGGCGCTGGCCCGCCATGCCACCAGCAAGATCGGCAGCCTCGACGACCTCGAGCGCATCGCCAGCTACGGCTTTCGCGGCGAGGCGCTGGCATCGATCGCCTCGGTCGCGCGCATGAGCATCGCCAGCCGGGTGGCCGACGACAGCCACGCCTG
>JAUYFI010000100.1 GCA_030691075.1 Sulfurisoma sp.
CCATGATCTGCATCGTTGTCAATTGGCGGCTCGGGGCGTGGCGCTGGCTTACAACGGGTGGAGTCTGTTCGTGCGCCTGGCCCATCCCGATGCGCGACGCGAGGCGATTACCAGCCGGCCGTTGCTGATGTCCTCGGTAGAGCGCCGAACCGAACATGCGGGGCAAACGACGATCACGCTGACTGGCTTGCACGCCCATTTTGAGAAGGCGCGGACAGCCCTGATGCGCGTCTCCGCCTTGCTTCAAGGCTGGGTCACCCAAGCTGCGGAGCAGTTGAACCCCGTCACCGTCTGGCAGCGCGTTTGTGATCATCTCAAGCTGACCCTCGCCGGCATCGGTCCGCCGCCAATCCTCCGCTTGCTCGGAAATCATGCAAACGGAATCGGCTAACTACGGTTTTTAGGATGAAACTGTCGCTCACCACTTCCGGCCTGCTCGATCCGAAGCGGCTCGACAGTTGGGTGCCGGAAAAGCGCCGGGCGATCCGTAAGGCGGTGGAGGCCGGCATGAAGTCTGCCGGCAAGGAAATCGTCGAGTCTGTACGCTCGCGAATGCAGTCGGCATTCAAGGTGCGCAAGGCTGGATTTTTAAATCGATGCGGCACAAGCTCTATGCCGGCAGCCCCGAGAAATTTCCGGCGCTCATGATCGGCTCGAAGATTCCCTGGCTCGGCATTCATGTGCGGGGCGGCACCATTGGCGGCAAACTCCTGATCCCGCTCCTGCCCGAGCACCAGCGCATGGGCCGCAAGGCGTTCCGGCGTGTGGTCGATGGCCTGATGCGGGCCGGCAACGCCTTCTTCATCAAGAAGAACGGCCGCGTGATCCTGATGGCGGAAAGCATCAAGGAGAACACCGCCGAACTGCGCCGCTTCAAGCGGGCCGAACGCGGCCGCACCGGCGCGAAATCCGTCAAGCGCGGCCAGGAGATTCCCATCGCCGTGTTGGTACCCCGTGTCACCCTGCGGGGGCGATTTAATCTGTCGGGCATCGTGAAGTCACAACTGCCCCGGTTGGCAGCGACGATTGAACGTCAACTGGCGCCGTTATTCACAGCCAGGGATTGATGACGTCGAGTTCGGGAAACTTGAAGTCGGCTGTGTTGCGGGTGACCAGGGTGAGTCCGTGCTGCATCGCGGTCGCGGCAATCAGGCTGTCAATCGCGGGTGCCGTGCGCTTGATGCGTGCCAGAAGCCGTCCCCATCGATCTACCACCGCTTCATCGACCAGGAGAATGCGGCCCGAGAAGAATGCCGGAAGATCGACCTCGAGCCAGTCACGCAGCACGAGGCGTCGCTTGCTGTTGGGCAGCGCCTCGATACCCTTGCGGATCTCGCCCAGGGTCAGCACCGACAGATACAGCGTGGTCGCCGGGCGCTCGGCAAACCAGCTGATGACCCCGGGGTTGGCATCCTTGTGGCGTAGTTCGGAAATGATGTTCGTGTCGATGATGTAGCTCACAGCGCGACCTCACGCGTCGGGCTCTTGTCCCGTTCGATACGGACATCGTCAAGCCCGTACAGCGGCGAACGACGCATGAACGCCACCAGTGATTCGCCGGTGCCGGCGAGCCGGTCAAACTCGGCACGCGACAGCATGACCGCGACCGAATGGCCGTGCAGGGTGATGTTCTGTGGCCCTTCGGCCGCGGCTTTTTTGACGACCTCGGACAGGCGGGCCTTGGCCTCCTGCATTTGCCATGTCTGCATGGGGTATCTCCTGATTCTGACTACTCTGGTCAGTTTAATGTCTTTTACTCGGAATTCCAAGTCTCATGGCTGACCGCGCCCAGATCCTGATCACCGCCGTCGACCAGACCTGGTCGGCGCTCGCCTCGGTCAAGGGCAATCTGGAAGGGCTGTCGGTCGCCGCCAGCAAGGTCAATGGCGTGCTGGCCGGGTTGGGTGCAGCCCTGTCGATGGGTGCTCTGGTGGCCGCAGGCAAGGCCGCCCTCGACACTGCCGACAATCTTTCCAAGCTCTCGCAGAAGACTGGCATCTCGGTCGAATCGCTGTCGCTGCTGAAACCCATCGCCGAGCAGGCCGGCATCTCGTTGGAGGGGCTGGCCAAGGGCATGCAGAAGCTCGCGACCGCGATGGTCGAGGCGGCAGGCGGGTCCAGGGAGCAGGTCGAGGCCTTCAGCCGGCTGGGCGTCTCCGTCAAGGATGCTGCCGGCCAACTGCGTCCGACCGAGGAGGTGCTGTTCGACCTGGCGGATGCCTTCGCCGCGATGCCCGATGGGGCCGAGAAGTCGGCGCTGGCTATCAAGCTCTTCGGCAAGAGCGGCGTCGAGCTGATCCCGTTCCTGAACCAGGGCCGGGCCGGCATCGAGCAACTGAAGCAGAAGTTCAAGGAACTGGGCATCGAGATCAGCGGCGACACCGCCCGTGCCGCAGAGAAGTTCAACGACACGCCAGATACGGTCAAGCAGGCCCTCTCCGGTATCGCCATGAAGGTGGCGGAATCCGCACTACCGGCCTTGCAGACCCTGGCCGATGGACTGGTCAAGGTGGCCAGCCACGGCGAAGAAATCATGACCGTGCTGCGCGTGCTGGGCGAAGTCATTGTCACCGTGCTCGCGGTACGTGGTGTGGTGGCCGTCGCTGCATTGGGCTGTCGGCATCCGGTGCAGCTCATTTCAACCTAAAAACCTGAGTTGCCCGCATGCAAAGTAGCCTGAAATGAGGCAGGCTGCGGGTTTCGAGTCGATTGAGGGAGCCACCCGATGGGTGAGTCGAAACTGAAGCTGGCGAAACGCGAAGAAATGCTGCTGTCGTGCGC
>JAUYFI010000104.1 GCA_030691075.1 Sulfurisoma sp.
AGGAAGCCGTCGTCGGGGATGCGCCCGGCCCGCATGTTGGACTGGATGATGCCGGCGGCCGTGCGAATCGGCACGGCCAGGTTGGGGCTGTAGGGGCCGATGATCAGCGCCAGGTTGGGCGTGTGCAGGAAGTCGAAGCCGCGGCCGAGGCAGATCATCCACTCGCGGTGCTCGATGTCGAGCGCGCGCTCGTTGCGGCGCATCTGCGTGCGCACCTGCTCGATGTGCTCGAGGTTGCCGTGCAGCAGCGGCATCAGGTCGGCTCGCATCTGTGCCGGCATGTCGGGCAGCAGGGCGGCAAGATTCAGTTCCAGTGTGGCGCGATCGGTGGAGGTCAGCGTGGACAGGTCGAGCTTCTGGCCATCGGTGCCGTGGATGATCAACGCATCCTCGTCGGTCTCGAAGCCGCAGACCAGCGGATAGACGGTGCCGTGCGCCGCGCCGAAGATGTGCTCGACCTGGCGGCGAATCTCGTAGGTGTGGGCGAGGGCGGCGGCGGTGTTGTAATTGAAACCGGCGCAGCCGCGCGCGGGGTCGCCCTTGGAAAAGTGATAGGTGATGAGAAAGAGCACGCGGCGGCCCGTGCCCACCATGCGCTGCACATGGTGCGCCAGCACTTCGCCCAGGTGCGGCCAGCCGAGGTCGAACATGCCGCCGAGGTTGCGGAAGGGCATGAGGATGCCGACGGGAGTGTTGGTGGCGACGGGAATGTTGATGCGGCCGTCCATGCACTTGAGCACCGCGATGGCGGTCGGATGCTCGGCGAGATAGCGCTCGCGCGCCAGCCACGCCTCGGGGCTGCGGTAGTTGGCGCCGTGGCGGTCGGCCAGGTCGAATACCCAGTCGATGCGTTGCTGTATCGGTTTGCCGTGGATGTCCATCGGATTTCCCCGCGCGGTTTCGTTACATCTTATCCAAATTGACCGGGCTTGCGTTGCGCGGCCATGAGCGCGGCCTCCGTGCGCGTTCTTACATGCAGCTTTTGCAGGATGCTGGTCATGTGATGCTTGACCGTCTTCTCGGCCAAATGCAGTCGTTCGCCGATTTCCCTGTTGCCGAGTCCATGGCCGAGCAATTCCAGAACTTCGAGCTCTCGCGGCGTGAGCGTCGAGAATGGATCCGCCTTGCGCGGACGAGAGAATTCGAGCAGCATTTCGGCGGCGAGCGAAGGGGTTACATACGACTCGCCACCCGCGATCCGCCTGACGATGGAACGAAGTTCCGCCGCCGAAACGCCCTTGAGGACATAGCCATGCGCCCCCGCCTTGAGGGCGGCGAGCAAGGTGTCCCGATCCTCCTGGATCGTGAGGATGACGATTCGCGTCCCGGGCAGTTGGTCGGCGATTTTTCCGGCGGCGGCGATGCCCCCCATGCGAGGCATCGAGACATCGAGGAGGACGACGTCCGGGCGCAGGGTCGCGGCGAGGCCGATCGCCTGTTCGCCGTCGCTGGCCTGGGCCACGACGGCGAAATCCGCCTCGGCGCCGAGCGACTGCGCGATGCCTTCCCGAAATAGCGGGTGGTCGTCGGCGATCAGGACACGGATTGGATCAGTCATGGAGCGATTCCCTGGGTGAAAGCGGCAAGCGTGCGCGAACGAGAGTGCCCGACGCCGACGGAGTGATCTGAAAGTCCCCGCCGAGCAGACGGACACGCTCGCGCATGAAGGCGACACCGAGCCTGCCGTTGTTCTCGGCGGCGGCAAGGTCGAATCCGCCGCCCTGGTCGGTGATTTCCAGAAGCAGTTCGGCGTTGTCCAGGCTGGCCAGAACATGGGGCGCTCGTCCCGGCGAGTGCCGCAAGGCATTGGCCAACGATTCCTGCAGCAGTCGGTACGCGGTGATCTTGACCGCCATGGGGGCATCGCCAAGCGCGGCGTCGATGCTGGCCTCGACGCTTGCCGCCGATTTCCGCTCGACGTCGCGCACGGCGCGACGGATCGTGTCGGCGAGGGTGAGTTCGGCGATCCCCGGAATGCCCAGGCCGGCGGCGATGCCGCGCAGCTCGTCGAGCGAGGAACGCAGCGCGCGCCGGATCGATTCGAGATCGCGCGGCGAGCGGTCCTCGTCGCGCCGCCGGATATCGCAGTCTTGCATGAGATCCTCGAAGCGCATGAGGGCGAAGGCGAGTTCCTGTGCCGGCCCGTCATGGAGATCGGCCGCGATGCGATGCAACAGTTCCTCGTTGAGCGCCGTGGTTTGGGCGCCGGCGTCACGCAGGCCTTGTCGCATGCGCTCGTTTTCTTCCAGGGCGCCCTGGAGGCCCCGCAATTGCTCGCGCAGGTCCCGCTGCTGTTCGACGATCGTGTTGTTCGCGCGCCGCACGAAACCGTGGAGCACGGCCTGGATCGCCAGGGCGCAGAAAGCCACCAGCAACCAGCTGCGCTGCTTGGCGTCATCGATCTCGTGGTCGATATTCGTCATCGAGTGGTAAAACTCGGCGACCGCGATCACTTCACCCAGGCCGGTGCGCCGGAACGGAACATAGACCTCCAGCAAATGTTCCCATTGCTGGCGCTCGCTGCGATGATCGGGACCCTCCAGCTTGCTGACATGGGCCTGCAGGGTGCCGCGGAATGCGTCCAGGAGACGGCCGCCGACCGGAAAACCGAGCCCGACCAGGGCGGGGTCGCTGCTGTAAATTATTTTACCGGCCGTGTCCCAGAGCTTGAATCGCACCACCTTTCGCGACAGCGGACCGTCGATGAATATCCGGTCGAGAGTGGCGCGGTCATGCCCGGTCAGGGCACCATGGGTCACCCAGTCATCCATCTGCGCTCCCAGGATGCTTTCGACGTAAACCGAGGCCATCAGCGCCGCGCGATGAATCGCATTCTGTTCGATCTGCCGGCCAAGCCAGGTGCCGACACCCACCATCCCGGCGAAGAGGACCAGGGCGCTGACCAACAGGAACTGGCGTGAAAGGCTGACGCGCTCGAAAGGACGCTTTGCTGCTTGCATCAAGGGATTTGGCGCGAGAGAGGCGAGAGTGGTTGCCGCGGATCGACGGAGATTGCGGTCGATCCTAACACAAGAGGCCCAAGTCGATGTCAGACCAAGGTCTTATATTACCTAAGGCAGATTATATGGATAAATCGGGACTCTTGCCCCTAGCTCCGTCGGGGGTAATGAGGAAAATCGGGCTCTGACGGATTTCGCGTCCGGCATTTGCCCCGAGGGGCGAGGGTCCGCGGAATTCCGGCCGTTCGGTGTGCCCTTCGCGCAATGTCAGAGTTATCCAGGGAGACTCATCATGCAAGGCAGAATCAAAAGATTGATATTGACGTGCTCCGCCCTGCTGGCCGCCGCCGTCGTGGCGACGCCCAGCCAGGCAATCCCCGCGTTCGCGCGCCAGGCCGGCAAGGCTTGCAATACCTGCCACTTCCAGCACTATCCGGCCTTGAACGAATACGGTCAGGAGTTCAAGGCGGGCGGTTTTGTCGACATGGGCAAGCAGGGCACGATCAAGGGCAAGGAGCTGTCGCTTCCCGATGTGCTCAATGCCAGCGTCTTCACCAAGATTCGTTACCAGAAGAATTCCGGAAGGGATCTTCCGGGTGAACTCACGGCGGCCAGCGGCGAGTGGCAGGTGCCGGACGAGTTTGCCCTGCTCTTCGGCGGGCGAGTGACCGAGAACATCGGTTACATGCTCGAGGGGCAACTCGCGAATGGCGCGGCCCCCGTCCTTGCCGGCTTCAAGATGCCGATGATGTTCAAGGTCGGCGATACCGGCGCCAAGGCGGGCGTTATCCCCTATACGACGGATGCCCTGGGCGCTTCGTATGGATTCGAACTGCTCAATACCGGGGCGGTGCGCAATGTCCGCATCATGGAGCACCGCAACGAAAGCTCGGCCCAGCAGTACATCGGCACCGCCACCCCCGCCATGGGCCTCGCCTTCGTTGCATGGCACCCCAGCTTCTTCGTGAATTTCTCCAAGTGGTCGCCCAATCATGCGGCGGTGGCCGAGGAACGGGCGTCCGGCGACCCCACCTCCTCCTACTTCCGCGCGGCCTGGACGCCCACCGTGGGCGACTGGGGCCTGGGCATCGGCTACCAGAAATGGGGTGGAACGTCACGGGTCGACCTGACGGCCGGCCTGCCCTGTGCCGCGGTCAATCCCCTTGCGACGGGCGTCGCGGGAGAAGTCGGGGAGTGCCGTACCGAAGCATGGGCCTTCGATGTCCAGGCGCAAGGCGCTGTCGGCGGCATGCCCCTGGGCGTGTATTTCACCAATGCCCGCGCCCCGGGAACGGGAGTCGGCCAGATGCCGAACTTGTATAACACCAACCGCAATACTGAAACAGCCAGCACGATCACCCTCGAACTGGGCATTATTCCGAACAAGGCGACATTGATGCTCGCCTACCGCGTCGCCAACACCGGCCGGCCGCAGGCGCTCGATGTGGCCAGCGGCGTCATGCGCGGCACCAACGATAACGCATGGACGGTCGGGGGTACTTATCAGTTTTCGCAGAACGTTCAACTGCAACTGCTATCCTCGAACAGATCGCGCGACAACGGTTATCAGGGCTCGGATACGGCCTTCGTCGCGCGCGGACGCGGGTTGACCACCCTCATGCTGTCCGCTGGTTTCTGACAGGCAAGGAGCGACTTGGGAAGGCCTTCCGGCCTTCCCTTTCTTTGTCAAGTCACCGAAACCGGCATTTGGAGAGGGAATGTCCCGTATGCATCCATCGACTCGTTGGCTTCGCCGGCATGCCGCGGTCACTGTCCTCGGCCTGACCCTGCTTGCCCTTCCGCCGCTCGTTCATGCGCAGGATATTCCGCCCCTGTCCGAGCGGCTGCAGCTCTGCGCGAGTTGCCACGCCATGGATGGCAACAGCGTCATTCCGGAAAACCCAAAAATTTCAGGCATGGACGCCGGGTATCTGGAGCGGCAGATGGCCGACTTCAAATCCGGCGTGCGCAAGAGCCCGGTCATGAGCGGCATCATTCCCCTGGTGGACGGCAAGGAATTCGCCGCGCTCGCCGGGCATTTCAGCGCCCAGAAACCCGGCAAGGGCGTGGCCGCCGACCCCAGGCTGGTGGCCGAGGGCAAGGCCATCTTCGACGAGGGCATCGTCGGCAGCGCCGTCCCCGCCTGTTCCGGCTGTCATAATGAAGACGGCAGCGGCACCGAGAAGTATCCCCGGGTAGCCGGGCAGCACACCGCCTACGTCGTGCAGCAGATGTTGAATTTCAAGAGCGGCGAACGTGCCAATGACTCCCGGGCGCTGATGCGCGCGGTGGCCAAGCGCATGAACGAGAAGGAAATACGCGCCGTGGCCGAATACGTGGCGACCTTGAGCGGAAGCGAATGATGAATAAGACACTGGCTTGCATCGCGCTGACCCTGTTGTTGCCGATCCACGCGGCCCTGGCGGATGTCGCCGACGAGCGCAAGAGTCCGCTCGGCTACGGCAGCAAGGGCTACGTCTGGGGCACGATCTCGCTCGAGCAGGCCGAGGTGATGAAACTCGTCCCTGACGCCAGGCGCGGCGAGGAGGCGTTTCGCGGCTGTCGCGGCTGCCACAAGAGGGATGCCGCCGGCGTCATGGACGGCACCTATCCGCGCCTGACCGGGCAGCACGCCAGCGTCGTCATCAAGCAGGTGACCGAGGTGCGCTCGGGCCTGCGCATCAATCCCAAGATGGACCCGTTCGCGTCCGACCATGCCGTGACGCCGCAGGAGATCGCCGATATCGCGAATTACCTGTCGACGCTGGAAACGACGCGCGAAAACGGCAAGGGGCCGGACAACCTGTCGGTGCGCGGAAAGGCGCTCTACCTGCGCAATCGCTGCGGCATCTGCCACGGCGATAACGGCGAAGGCAATGCCGACAAGTTTTACCCCGTCGTCGCCGCCCAGCATTACGGATATCTGCTGCGCGAGATGGTGCATATCAAGAAGGGGACGCGCGGCAATTCGCACCCGCGCATGGTGAAGGCGATCGGGAAATTCTCCCACGCGGACCTGGAGGCGGTGGCCGACTACCTGTCACGCTTGCCCGACTACCGCCGTGTCTTGGCGAAGGGCAAATGACCGTTGCCCGGGAACGGATCGCCGCGATGGCCGCACTTGTCGCCCTGGTCGCGCTGGCCACGCCGGCGCTGGCCGCCGACGGCGCGGAGGTCCATGGCCGCGCGTGCAAGAAATGCCACCGCACCGGCGTCGATGACGCGCCGATTACCGGCGACCGGGAAGCCTGGGCGCCCCTGGTCAAGACCGGGCGCGAGGCCTTGATCAAGAGCGTGATCGACGGCAAGGGCAAGATGGAGCCGCGCGCCAACCGGCCGGAATTGACCGACGAGGAAATCGCCGCGTCGGTCGACTATTTTCTGGAACTAGTCAAGTAACGCGATGGAGTCGGTCGCCATGTCAAGGATGGGAACCCTGGCCATTGCCCTGTTGTTGGTGCTGGCGGCGGGTTGCTCGTCCGTGCAGTCGCTGCCGAACCCGCTTGCCTCGTTCGGTGGCGCCGCGATCATCCATGTCGACGCTCCCGTCGCATCGACCGCGGCGCCGTTGCTGCGCGGCGGGCAGTCCCTCGCGCTGGTTGTGACGGACCTTGCCGATGCACGACCGGGATCGCCCGGGCGCAAGGTCGGCGATATTCGGGCAACCGTGCTCGACATCCATGCCAGCGAGTTCGCCCTCGATCAGGATGTGTCCGCCGTGTTGAGCGGGGCGGTGCGCGCCCAACTCGGCGCCGACGGTTTTCGGCTGGCGAGTTCGGGCGATGCGGACTTCCGCCTGACTGGCGTCATCAGAAAGTTTTCCCTCGACATTGCCGGGCGCGACGAGTTGGCGATAGCGGTCGAGACGACCCTGCGCGACGCCAGGACGGGTCAGGTCGTCTGGGCCGGCGTGATCGAGGAGAAGTCGGATCGCTATGCCGGCGTCAACGGCAACAGCCGGGCCTCGATCGCCGAGTATCTGGGCGTGGGGGTTGCCGCCTTCGCCGCCAGGCTCGGCGCCGCGGTGCGCGCCAACCTTCACAAGGCCTATCCGCAAGCCATGGCGTCCGGGCAGCGGGAAGCCGCGGCCATTCCCGGCGTGACCACCACGCAGTTCGCTCCGCCGCGGGAAGCGCCCGCCGTGGCGCCGCCGCCGCAAGCGCCCCCTGTTCAACCGGCCCCGCTGCCTCGGGCTGCGTCGCCGACAGGCGGTCTCGGCCATGTCCAGATCTCCAGCATACCCGCGCGCGTCAAGGTCTATGTCGATGATGTCTATTACGGGGTGACGCCGATCAAGATCGAATTGCCGGTCGGCGTCGGGCAGCTCGGCTTCAAGCTCGACGGCTACAAGCCGGCGTCGGAAAAAGTCGCCGTGCGGCGGGGCGAGGTTACCGAACTGGAAGTCAAGCTGGCGAAGTGACGCCGTTCCGCGGGCGACCTTTGGTTACATCATCGATAGAGGAGAAACCAGGCATGAAGACGAAGACGAGAAATGCATTTGCGATTGTCGCCGGTATCGGATGCCTGACCGCCCTGCCGGCCTTGGCGGCCGACCGCCAGGTTCCGACCGCGCCGCAGAACTACCTCGACATGAAGAATCCCTCGACGGACAACCCGACGGCCGTCGGCAGGGGCGAGTCGCTGTATCGGAAATGCACGAAGTGCCATGGCTCGAAGGGCGATGGCCAGGGCAATTCCGCGAGCGGCCTGGAAATCAAGCCGACAGCCTTCAACGTCCCCGGATATCTGACGGGACGAGCGGATGGGCAGCTTTTCTTCATCATCGAGAAGGGAAGCCCCAATACCGACATGGAAGCATGGGGCGCGGGTAGCGATGCCAATCTCTCCAAGGACGACACCTGGAGCTTGATTGCCTACATGCGCAAGACGTTCACGAAGTAATCGGGGCTTTGCGTTCGACCAGGAGTTGTTGGGTACTTTTGATAGTCCACAATTAAGGGGGAGAAAACATGAAGAACGTATTTCGGGGAATATTGGCGTTGGTTTTGAGTCTCGGCCTTTCGAGTGCCGCCCTTGCCGCGGAACCGGGCGCGGCGGCCAAGAAGGCGGCGCCCGCGGCGGAGAAAAAAGCCGAGGCGGCCATGCCAATGTACTGGGACAAGTGGGACAAGGGCACGGCCAAGGGAATGGTGCCGCCCTGCGGCGTGAATGTGCTGCCTTTGGGCGGCGACGACGTTTTGCAGGCCACCGTCGACACCTACTGCGCCGTCAAGCCCGGCAAATATGTTTCCTACATCAATCCCGCGGCCATGAAGGTTTATAAGGCCCGCGGCAACAAGTACCCGGACGGCAAGACCGGCGTGCTTGAGTTCAAGGAGATTGGTGTCGCCTTCACCACCGACCACAAGGGTGGCGTGCCCATCTATGACGTCATCGCGCTGAAGGACGGCAAGTCCGCCGCCTCGAAGGACAAGGGCCATCCCTTGAATCCGCAAGTCTGCGCCGACTGCCATATCGGCTTCAAGGGCGTATGCGTCGGCTTTGTCTGCGGCAACCGATAAATGGGGGAGTGACATGAAAAAACTGCATTTTTTGCTTCCGCTGCTCGTGTCGTCGGCGATGGCGGGCACGGCGCTGGCGCAAGCCCAGCTTCAGCCGGTGCCGACGATGGCCAAGGAAGATTTCGACAAGGCCACGGGCATTTATTTCAACCGCTGCGGCGGCTGCCACGGAAGCCTTAGAAAGGGCGCCACCGGCAAGCCGCTGACTCCGGACAAGACCCGAACCAAGACCGTCGAAAATCTGGCGAAGATCATTTACAACGGCACCGATGCCGGGATGCCGGGCTGGGGTACCGCGGGCGTGCTGAGCAAGGACGACGCCGACCTGATGGCGAAATTCGTCCAGAACGAGCCGGTCGCGCCGCCCGAGTTCAACATGAAGGAGATCCAGGCAACCTGGAAGCTGCATGTGCCGCCGGAAAAGCGGCCTACCAAGGTGATGCACAAGCGCAACATCGACACCCTGGTCGCGGTCATCCTGCGCGACGCCGGCAAGATCGCCATCATCGACGGCGACACCAAGGAAATCTGGACCACGGTCGATTCGGGCTTTGCCGTGCATACGCTGCGCTACTCGCATTCCGGCCGCTATCTCTACACGATCGGCCGCGACGCCAAGGCCACCATGGTCGACCTGTGGATGGACCCGCCGCAGACCGTCGCCGAGGTCAAGACCGGGATCGAGGCGCGCTCGATCGACAGCAGCAAGTACAAGGGGCCGAAGGGCGACTTCCTCGACAAGCTGGCCGTGGTCGGCAACTACTGGCCACCCTCCTATGTGATTCTCGACGGCCAGACCCTGGAGCCGAAGAAGGTGGTCGGCACCCGCGGCTACACCTACGATACCAACGAGTATCACCCCGAGCCGCGTGTCGCCGCCATCGTCGCCTCGCACATCGACCCCGAGTGGATCTTGACCGTGAAGGAGACGGGCCAACTGCTGGTGGTCGATTACTCCGATCTGAAGAACTTCAAGGTGACGACCATCGAGGCCGAGCGCTTCCTCCACGATGGCGGTTTCGATGCCTCCAAGCGCTACTTCCTCGTCGCCGCCAACATGCGGGACAAGATGGTGGCGATCGACATCAAGACCAAGAAGCTCGCGGGCATCGTCGAAACCGGCAACAAGCCCCACCCCGGACGCGGCGCCAATTTCGTCGATCCGAAGTTCGGCCCGGTCTATGCAACGCCTCACCTGGGCGAGCCGCTGGTGGCGCTGATCGGCACGGATGTGGGCGGGAAACACAAGGCCAATGCCTGGAAGGTGGTCAGGAAGCTGGTACCGGCCGGCGAAGGCGGTCTTTTCATCAAGACCCATCCGAAGAGCGATCACCTCTGGGTCGATCATGCTCTTGCCAAGGATGAGAATGTCTATCGCAGCGTTTCCGTGTTCGACATCAAGAACCCCGATGCACCGCCCAGGATCATCAAGGTCGGCGACCGGGGACGGGTTGTCCATATGGAATACAACAAGGCCGGCAACGAAGTGTGGGTATCGGTTTGGGACCGCAAGGGCGAGATCGTGATCTATGACGACAAGACCCTCAAGGAGAAGGCTCGCCTCGCCGATCCGCGGCTGGTTACGCCCACCGGCAAGTTCAACGTGTACAACACCCGCCACGATATTTACTGAACGCTATCGGAGAGCAGGAAAATGCAGCATCGATCCGGGGGCGCAAGCCCCCGGATTTTTTTGATCTCCCGGAAAACCCGCCCATGAACGCACCTCTCCCCACCGCCGCCGACCACGCCCGCTGGCAGGCCGAGCGCATCGCCGCTCTCACCCGGCCCGACGGCTGGCTCACCTTGGTCGGCCTGTTCTGGCTGGAGGAGGGCGACCACGCGGTCGGCAGCGCCGGCGCCTGCGAGATCCATCTTCCTTCCGGGCCCGAGCGGCTCGGTACTCTCCGTCTGCACGAGGGCGCAGCCGAATGGCGTCCTTTGAGCGGGGAGGCCCAGATTCTGCAAAGCGACGCCGCCGGCGAGCCCACGATCGTCCGCGATGGCAGCCTGAGTTTCCTTGTCATCGAACGGGACGGCCGCCTGGCCGTGCGCGTGCGCGACAACGAGGCCGAGGCGCGGCGCGGCTTTGCCGGCATAGCCAGCTTTCCCTTCGACCCGGCCTGGTGCCTCGATGCCCGTTGGGACGGCAACCGCGTCCATTTCGAGATCGCCGGCCAGCCGTGCAGTCTCGGCCCGCGCAAGCCGACGGGCGAAACCTGGCAGTTTGTCTTCGCCGACGCCACCAGCGGCGGCGAGACCTACGGCGGCGGCCGCTTTCTCTTCATGCCCGCGCTGCGGGGGCCGACATTTCACCTCGACTTCAATCGCGCCATCAATCCCCCCTGCGTGTTCACCCCCTACGCCACCTGCCCGCTGCCGAAGCCGGAGAACCGGCTGGGCGTGGCGGTGACGGCGGGGGAAAAGTCAGTCTAGAGCCGGGCTTCGAGGATGCGCGTGACTTCGGCATCGGTCAGCACGATGGGGTTGGTCTTCATGCTGGAACCGCGCGCGTTGGCGACGATGCGCGAAAAGTCGGCGCTGGCGAGACGGTAAGCGGAGAGGCGCGGCAGGGCTAATTGCGCTTCCCACTGCCGCAGCGTCGTCACCAGATACTCGCGCGCCTCCTTGCCGTTGAGCCCCTTCTGCATGGCGAAGCGGCGGCCGATCTCGGCGTATTTCGGCAGCGCGGGGTTGTCCGGTTCGCGCGCTTCCATCGCCGCGATGTTGGCGGCCGTGGCGGTGGCGACCAGCGTGCCGCAGACCACGCCGTGGGGAATCGGGAAGAAGGCGCCGAGCGGCGCGGCCAGGCCATGCACCGAGCCGAGTCCGGTCTGCGCCAGGCAGATGCCGGACAGCAGCGAGGCATAGGCCATCCTGTCGCGTGACTCGGCCGACTGCTCGCGGTGCAGCGCCAGCAGCGAATCCTTCACGGCCATGATGCCGGAGCGCGCCAGCGCATCGGTGACCGGGTTGGCGCGCGTCGAGACGAAGGATTCGAGCAACTGGGTGAAGGCGTCCATGCCATCGGCGGCGATCAGCGCGGGCGGGCAGGTGGCCAGCAGATCGGGATCGACCACGGCCCACTCGGCCACCAGCGCGTCGTCGCGGAAGGATTTCTTGTAGCCGTCCGCTCCCTGCTGCGACAGCACCGCGTTCTTTGTCGCCTCCGAGCCGGTGCCGGCCGTGGTCGGCACGGCGATGAAGGGTGTGGCCGGGCCACGGTAGGGCAGCTCGGGGCCGACGCCTTCGAGATGATCCAGCACCGAGTTGCCGGGCCGCAGCAGGCCGGCGATGGCCTTGGCCGCGTCGAGCGCGCTGCCGCCGCCGATGCCGATCACGGCGTCGGTGGTCGTGCCGCCATTGCCACGAAGGGCCGCGACCTGTACATCGACGAATTGCGGCGAAGGTTCGCCGGCGACCTTGACGTGCTCCCACGAAAAGCCGTCGGCCCGCAGGGCGGCGAACAGCCGTGCGCCATGCTCTGATTCGACGAAGGCGCGCTGTCCCGTGACCAGCAGCAGATTCTTTCCATAGTGGGCCGCGATGCCGGGCAGCTTGTTGAGCGCGCCGCTGCCGAACTCGATGCGCGGTACGCGTGTGATGGAAAAAGGCGCGATGGCCTGGGCAGTCATGGCAGCAGGCCCCACAGCGACAGCAGCAACCGCGCCGCGCCAGCCAGCAGCAGCGCCACGCCGACCGAGAGCGCGACCGAGAAGAAGGCCTCGCGCCGGCCGAGGATTTTCAGCATCACGGCGAAGGTCGACACGCAGGGGATGTAGAAGGTGAGGAAAACGAGGAAGGTGAATATCTGCGTGGTGTCGAGCAGGCTGCCGACGTCGGCCGTGCCCAGCGCCTGCGCCACCATCAGCAGCGAGAGTTCCTTGCGCAGCACGCCGAACAGGATCGGCACGCCCAGCGCCACCGGCAGCCCCAGCCACCACCAGGTGACCGGCGTCAGCAGCGTGTTGATGACGGCATCAAAGCCGACGTGCGCCAGCAGCGCCAGCACCACGCTGCCCGCCACCAGCAGCGGCGTGACGATGGTGACGATGTCCGAGGTGCGCTCCCACGAGTCGCGCGCGAGCCCGCGCCAGGTCGGCCAGGCATAGGCCGGGATGTCGAGGATCATGCCGGGCGCCGCCTCGGAATAGCGCTTCGCCAGCACGCGGCCGAGCAGCGCGATGACCAGCGGCACCAGCAGGAACAGCACCAGCACGGCCCAGGTGCCGAGGTATTTGCCGCCGAGCGCGAGGATGATGGCCGAGCGCGCCGAGCAGGGCACGAAAGTGACCAGCAGCGAGGCGAGTATCCGGTCGCGCCCGGTGGCGGCGCTGTTGGCGGCCGAGATCGCGGGGACGTTGCAGCCCAGGCCGATGAGGAAGGGCAGGGCCGCGGCGCCGTGCAGGCCGATGCGGTGGAAGCCGCGGTCCACCACGAAGGCGACGCGATGCATGATGCCCGAGTGCTCGAGCGCGACCAGCAGCAGAACCAGCGGCAGCATGTAGGGCACGACGATGCCGACCAGGCCGACCAGACCATCGGCCACGGCGCGGCCGACCACGCCGGCGGTCGTCTCCGGCTGCCAGGTCTGCACCCAGGCGGCGAGCCGCGCCGAGGTATGGCTGTCGAGTACCGCCGCCAGTTCGAAGACGACGAACAGCACCGCGCCGAAAATCGCCAGGCTGCCGACGAGGCCCCAGCGCGGGTGCAGGAACAGCGCGTCGAGCCAGCCCTTCCAGCCTTCCTCGGTCGGCCCCGACAGGCTGGTGACGGCCTCGAACAGCAGCGCCGCGCGATGGTGGCGGTCGGCATGCAACTCGTCCGACAGCGTGCGCGGCAGCACGGCGGCGGCGGCTTCGCGCGCCGCCAGCACCTTGGGCGCGAGGTCGGGAAAGTGCGCCTGCATTTCGCGCAGGAACCAGTCGTCGTTCTCGGCCAGTTGCGTGACCAGCAGTTCGCGCGGCACGCGGAAGGCTTCGCACACCCGATGTTCGGCGGCGACGGCTTCGAGCCTCGCCAGCGCGGCGGCGATGTGCGGACTCTCGGGCTGCGGCAGCGGACAGACCTCGTCGCGCGCGGCCTCGAGCGCGGCGGCGAAGAGCTGCGCCACGCCCTTGCCCATGTGCGCGACGGTCGGCACCACCGGCACGCCGAGCCGCTCGGCAAGCGCGCGGACATTGATGAACAGGCCCTTGTCGCGCGCCTCGTCCATGCGGTTCAGTGCGATCACCAGCGGCCGGCCGAGCAGCGTCAGCGCCAGCGTGAGTTCGAGGTCGCGCTCCAGCGCGGTGGCGTCGATGACCTGGATCAGCACGTCGGGCGCGTCGAAGTCCGCCTGTGGCTGTTCCGGTTCGTGGCGGGCGATGCTGGGCCAGCGGTCGCCCCACAGCAGGTACTTGAGCACCGCGCGGTCGGCTTCGGAGAGGCGGTGCAAGGAATCGAGCGGCGGCAGGGCGACCAGCGAGATCTGCTCGAGGCCGAGCTCGACCACGCATTCCTCGTAGGTCGAAGCGTCGCCGGCCAGCCGCTCGTGGCGCACGGCCACGGCCGACGCGGCCCGGAAAATAGTGCTCTTGCCGGTGCGGGCGCGGCCGACCAGCGCCACGCGGGGACGGCGCTCGCCGCGCAGCAGCGGCTGCTTCAGATTGACGGTGGAGACCCGCATCGACGATCAGCCGGCGGGGAACAGCGCCCGCATCGGCTCGCCGCGACGCGGCTCGGCCATCATGTCGGCGACGGCGTCGCGCCAGGCGGCGTAGTGCGCCGTCTGCTTGTGCGCGTCGGCGTCCGCGGCCGTGGCATAGGCTTCGTGGAAGACGAAGCGCGTCGGGTCGGCGGGCGATTGCAGGATGTCGAAGCGGCGGTTGCCCGGCTCGCGGATCGAGGCCTCGTGGTTGAGTTGCGTCGCCGCGATGAAGGTGGCGACGGCATCGGGCTTGACGCGGATGTGGACGAGGGTGACGTGCATGGCGGTAATCCTTGGCGTTGCGGCCGATTCTAGCGCGCCGCGCCGGCTGGGCCGACGTGTGGAAGCCCGGCTTCGAGGCCGAGCCGAAGAAGCGCACGCTGACCAATCTCTACAACGCCCGCCCGGCCTGGCTGGCCAACGCCCACAAGGCGCTCGACGCGGCCGTCGCCGCCGCCTACGGCTGGACTGATTAGGCGGCGGAGGCCTCTTAGCCGCCGTATCGCCAGTCCCACGGGGATTCCCTTCGGTCACGCGGACTTTTGCGACGCATTGGGACGGGTGAATAGCGCAACTTGCCATATATAGCAAGTTGCTATAAAGTGCTCCGATGAAGTTGATATCGAATCGGGCGTTGCGGGAGTTCGCGGCGCGCCATTCCGACGCGGAGGGGCCGTTGCAGGATTTCCGCAGGCTGGTCGAGCGGGGTGAATATCGGAACTTCGCGGCCTTGCGCGCGACCTTCGCGAGCGTCGACAAGGTGGGCGAGCGGTATGTGTTCGATATCGGCGGCAACAAGTTCCGTCTGATCGCCGCCATTCAGTTCGCCACGCAGCGATTGTTTGTCAAGGCGGTGCTGACGCATCGCGAATACGACAAAGGAGACTGGAAATGAGTGCAACCGAGACCGTAAGTGAAATCCTGGCCCCGTGGGAAGCGGTCAATGCCGCGCTCGGACTATCGGCGCCTCTGCGCGACGAGGCGCACCACGAAGCGCTGCTGGCTTTCGTGGAGGAATGTTTCGACCGTTT
>JAUYFI010000105.1 GCA_030691075.1 Sulfurisoma sp.
CCAGGCTGCCGGCGAAACGCGCGATCTCGTCCTGCGCGGCGTCGTGGCGAATCGCCTCGTGGAGTGCCTCGGCCGCCGCCGATACCCGCGTCGCGCCCAGGCTGCCGGCGGAGCCCTTGAGGGTATGGGCCAGGCGCCGCACTGGCTCCATGTCCCCGGCGGCCAGCCGCTCGGCGATCTGTCGCATATCGTCCGCGTGACCGTCGGCGAACAGGCGCAGCAGCCGGACATAGGTCGCCACCTTGCCGCGCAGTATCTCCAGCCCGCGTGCGACATCGAGGCCGGGGATGGCCGCCA
This sequence comes from Sulfurisoma sp., assembly GCA_030691075.1. Classification (GTDB taxonomy): domain Bacteria; phylum Pseudomonadota; class Gammaproteobacteria; order Burkholderiales; family Rhodocyclaceae; genus Sulfurisoma. The sequence goes on from JAUYFI010000105.1 coordinate 298, forward strand.
GGCGACGGCGCCATTCGGCCTCGTCCATCGCCGCCGAAAAAGTCGGCGCTGGCGACACGGCGCCTATCGCGCCTTGCGGCAGCCACTTGAGCAACGCCGCGAAGAGCGCCTCCGGATCGACCGGCTTGGCGACGAAGTCGTCCATGCCTGCGGCGATGCAGGCGCGGCGGTCCTCGTCGAAGGCATTGGCCGTCATCGCCAGGATGGGTTTCGTTTCCCAGCCCGGCAGGCCGCGGATCGCCTGCGTCGCTTCGAGACCGTCCATGTTGGGCATCTGCACGTCCATCAGGATCAGCGCGTAGTTGCCGTCCCGCGCCTTGGCCAGCGCCTCGAGCCCGTCCGCGGCCGTATCCACGGCCAGTCCCACGCCGTGCAGCAGTTCCAGCGCCACTTCGCGGTTGATGAGGTTGTCTTCGGCCAGCAGCAGCCGCGCGCCGCCGTGGCGCAGGCGCAGTTTCGTCTCGGCGTCGGTCTCGTCCGTGAGCGAAAGGGCCGGCATGACGCCGTGGCCGCGTTGCAGGCGGGCGGTGAGCCAGAAGGTGCTGCCGACCCCCGGCGTGCTGTCGACGCCGGTTTCGCCGCCCATCAGGTTCGCCAGGCGGCGGGTGATGGCCAGGCCGAGGCCGGTGCCGCCGTACTTGCGCGTGGTCGACACGTCGGCCTGCTCGAAGGCCTGGAACAGCCGGGTCAGTTGCTCCGGGGCGATGCCGATGCCGGTGTCTTGCACCTCGAAGCGCACCCGCAGTTCGCCGTCGGTCTCTTCCAGCAAAATGGCGCGCAGGCTGAGGGTGCCGTGCTCGGTGAATTTGACGGCGTTGCCGGCGTAGTTGAGCAGGGCCTGGCGCAGCCGGGTGGGGTCGCCGCGCAGCCAGACGGGCACGGAATCGGGGTCCACCTCGATGGTCAATCCCTTGGCCCGGGCCTGCTCGCCGATGAGAGAGCGGACGTTGTCCAGGATCGCGGAGAGGTGGAAGTCGGTGCTTTCCAGTTGCAGCCGGCCGGCCTCGATCTTGGACAGGTCGAGGATGTCGTTGATGATGGCCAGCAGGTGGTGGCCGGCGCCGTCGATCTTGGCCAGCCGCTCGACCTGTTCGGGCGTGGCGCCGGCACGCTTCATCAGGTGGGTGAGGCCGATGATGGCGTTCATCGGCGTGCGGATCTCGTGGCTCATGTTGGCGAGGAAGGCGCTCTTGGCCAGGTTGGCGGCCTCGGCGGCGACCTTGGCCTCCACCAGCTCGGTCGTGCGTTGCTTGATGAGTTCTTCGAGGTGTTCGCGGTGGCGGTCGAGTTCGGCGCGGGTGCGCAGGGTGGTGACGCCGTAGGCGAGGTCGCCCGCCAGTTCTTCCGCCAGCTTGACCTCGGCGGCGCCGAAGGCATCGGGCACCGAGGAGAAAATGGTGAGCGCGCCGTGGATATCGTGGTTGTAACGCAGCGGCAGGGCCAGGATTGCCGCCACCCCTGCCTCGCGCAAGAGGCCGAAGGCGCATTCCGGCATCTCATGGAGGTTGTTGCATACCTGGGTTTCGCGCGTGCGCAGCGCGATGGCGGCCAGGCAGCGGCCGGCATACTCCGGCGTCGTCGCCATCTCGGCGTGACAGCGCCAGGCGGCCTCGTCGCCGAAGTTGGCGCCGAAGCGGGGCGGCCCATCCTCCGTCTCGCCCGGATATTCCACCCAAGCCAACCGATAGCCGCCGGTTTCGACGATGTGGCGGCACACCGTCAGGAACAGTTCCTCTTCGGTCCGGGCATGCACCAGCGCCGCATTGCAGGCGGAGAGAATGCGCAGGGTGCGGTTGGTGCGATCCAGTTCGGCGGTACGCGCTTCAATCTGCACTTCCAGAAGAAGGTTGTAGTCGGCGAGAAAATCCTGATACTCCTTCACCTTGAGCAAGTTCCTCACCCGCACCTGCAATTCCGCGCGATCCACCGGAAAGGAGAGAAAATCCCCCGCCCCCGCTTCCAGCCCCTTGAGGCGCGATTCGCGGTCCTCCAGCGCCGTGACCAGGATAATGGGGATGGGTTGGGTGCGGGAATCCGCCTTGAGCCGGCGCGTCACCTCGAAACCGTCGATGTCGAGCATCATGATGTCGAGCAGGATGAGATCGGGCAGGATGAGATCGGGCAGTTGTTCCGCCACGGCCGCGAGCGCCTCTTCCCCGCTGGCGGCGACGCGCACCGCGTGGCCATCGGCCACAAGCATTGCTTCCAGCAGTTTGCGGTTGCTCTCTTTGTCGTCCACTACCAGGATGACGGCTTGTTGGGTTTGTTCCATGATTTATCCTTTACGTTGCTTCCCGGCCCATGAGAGCAGTCTCCAGGCCGAGACTTGTGCCGGCTTGCGGTGGAACCATGCCGTCGCTTTTTCAGGATTTCGGGGGAAGCCTGGATTCTGGAACATCATGGTGGCCCCAGCATTCAAAAACGCGGGTAGGATGCAGGGCATGAGCACAACGACATTCGACACCTTCAAATTCGTGGAACGGCTGGAAAAGGCCGGGGTTTCGCGTGAATTGGCGGCCGCTCTTGCCGAGGCACAGCGCGATTCCATTGCCGAAGCGTTGGATACCACGCTGGCCACCAAGTCCGATCTGTCCGATATGCGGCTGGAACTGGCCCGCATGGATGCCAAGATCGACAAGCTGTCCTGGATGATGGGCATCCTCATTGCGCTGGCCGTGGCAAACTTCGCCAAGCAGTTTTCCTGATCCGTCCCGCGCATTCCGTTTTTCGTCTTCCAACCCATCGGCATCACACCGCTCCGGATTATTTTCAAGGCAGCAGGGCGCGCGCTTCGGTGGTGGGTACGGGCAACCAGAAACTGAAGCGGCTGCCGCGGCCGATTTCGCTGGTCACCTCGACGCCGCCGCCGTGCAGTTCCACCAGATTTTTCACCATCATCAGCCCGAGGCCGGTGCCCTCGTAGCGCCGCGCCAGCGAGGCGTCGAGCTGGACGAAGGGGTTGAACAGCTTGGCGATATCCGCGGCGGCGATGCCGATGCCGGTATCCTCGACGGCGATCTCCACGGTTTCGATTTCGCGCCCCTCGGCGCCGGCGCGGCGCGAGCGGCGCGCCGTCACGGAGACGCGGCCGCCGTCATCGGTGAACTTGACGGCGTTGGCAAGCAGGTTGTAGAGCACCTGCTTCAACTTGCGCCCGTCGCCGCCGATGGTTTCCAGCCCCGGCTCGATCGTAAGCTGAAGCTGGATGCGGTGCTTCAATGCTTTCTCGTGCAGCATGGTGAGGCTGTTGTCGAGCAGGGACGGCAGGCTGAGTTCGGTCGGTTTGAGCACCAGATTGCCCGCCTCGATCTTGGACAGGTCGAGGATGTCGTCGATCAGCGACAGCAGGTGCTGGCCGCTGTCAAAAATCAGGGCTGCCTGCTTCTGTTGCTCATCGGTCAATTTGCCCGTTATCCCGTCCTTGAGCAGTTCGGAAAAACCGATGATGGCGTTGAGCGGCGTGCGCAGCTCATGCGACATGTTGGCGAGGAATTCGCTCTTCATGCGGCTGGCTTCTTCCAGCATCAGGTTCTGGCGCTCGATCTCCTCGTTCTTTTTGAGCAGTTCCTCGCCGTGGCGGCAGCTCTGCTCGCGCAGGCGGTAGAGGTCGGCGAAGGCCGCCACCTTGGCGCGCAGAATCCGCGGCAGCACCGGGCTGAGGATGTAATCCACCGCGCCGATCTCGTAGCCTTGCAGCAGTGCCTCGTCGGTGAACCGCTCGGCGGTGATGAAGAGAATCGGCAGATGTTCGGAGCGCGGCCGGCGGCGGATCATTTCGGCGGTCTCGAAGCCGTTCATGATCGGCATGTTGACGTCGAGCAGCACCGCCGCGAAGTCCTGCGCCAGCAGCTTGCGCAGCGCCTCCATGCCCGAGGCGGCGGTGACGATCCCGATGTCCATGCCCGCCAGCGCCGCCTCCAGCGCGATGAGCTTGGCGGGGTTGTCGTCCACGATCAGCACGCTGACCGGAATGTGATTTTCAGTCATGAAGCGTCTCCTTGCGCCATCTTGCGCCAGTCACCATCGAGGCCGCATCCGCAACTTTCTGGTAGATTTTTTCCCGGAAGTTCAGGGTTTGATAGTCGGATTCATGCGGCGTCAGTTGCAGGGTTTCCTGCTGTCCCAGCACCAGCAGGCCGCCGGGCGCCAGGCTGTCGTAGAGCAGGCGATGGACGCGATCCTGCAAGGGCTTGTTGAAGTAGATCAGCACGTTGCGGCACAGGATCAGGTCGAATTCATTGAACGATGCATCGGTCACCAGGTTGTGCCGCGCCCACGTGACGCCCTTCGACAGATCCGCGCGCATCACCACATGGCCGTGGCCGGCCCGGTAGTACTCGGAGAAGGCCGCCGTGCCGCCGGCCGCCTGGTAGTTTTCGGTGTATTCCTTCATTTTCTCCAGCGGGTAGATGCCTGCCCTGGCCACGTCGAGCGCCGCCGGATTGAGATCGGTGGCGTAGATGCGGGCGCGGTCGAACAAGCCTTCCTCGTGCAGCAGGATCGCCAGCGAATACACCTCCTCGCCGCTGGCACAGCCGGCATGCCAGATGCGCAACGGGCGCCGCGGTTTCAGCAGCGGCACGGCCAGCGCGCGAAACGCCCGGTAGAAGCCCGGATCGCGGAACATCGAGGTGACGCCGATCGTCGCCTGAGCGATAAACCGCCCCATGCAATCCGCATCGCGCAGCACGCGTTCCTGCAAGGCGGACACCGACGGCAGCCTCTCCGCCTCGACGATCCGCCGGATGCGCCGCTTCATCGAAGCCGGCGCATAGCCTCGAAAGTCATAACCCCAGCGCCGGTAGATGGCTTCCACCAGCAGCGAGGCTTCGATGTCATCGAGGTCGGGCAGCGGGGGGGCGGCGGGGTGAGGGGTGGGGTTGCTCATGCTGTTTCCGCTTGAACCTTTAGTCGGGTAGACTTCCAAAAACCTGAAAGGATGAAATCATGGGCGCCGTTACATTCGATACTTTGAAATACGTCGAAACCTTGAAAGAGGCCGGAATACCGGACAATCAAGCCAGGGCACAGTCGGAAGCGTTGAAGGAAGTGCTCAACGCCGAAGTGGCCGCAAAGCACGATATCAAGGAACTGGAACTGAAAATCGATGCCCGGTTTGAAAAAATGCAAGGCGAATTTACTTTGGTGAAGTGGATGATTGGATTCAACCTGGCCATGTCCGTTTCCATTCTGTTCAAGATTTTCAGTTGATACAAAACACCCGCTTGCCTACCGCGACAGCCACACCTGCATCAGCGAGGCGAGCTGCTCGATGTTGACCGGCTTGCTGAGGTAATCCGAGGCGCCGGCTTCCAGGCATTTTTCGCGGTCGCCGACCATGGCCTTGGCGGTGAGCGCGATGATCGGCAGCTTCTTGAATTTCGCCTGCTTGCGAATCGCGCGCGTGGTCTCGTAGCCGTCCATGTCGGGCATCATGATGTCCATCAGCACGATGTCCATGTCGGGCTTGGCCTCGAACAGATCGAGGGCGGCGCGCCCGCTCTCCACCGACGCCACGACCATGCCCCTGTGCTCCAGCGCGGCGGTGAGAGCGAAGATGTTGCGCACGTCGTCGTCCACGATCAGCACTTTTTTGCCGCTGAGAGTGTTCGATGCCAGATGGAATTGCTGGAGCCGCTTGCGCTTTTCCTCCGGCAGGCGGGACACCACGCGGTGCAGGAACAGGGCGGTCTGGTCGAGCAGGCGGTCGGGCGAATCGGCACTCTTCACCCCGCCGGTGGTGGCGAGTTTTTCCAGCGCGGCGCGCTCGGCATCGTCAAGCGGCGCGCGGCTGTACACCACCGCCGGCACGCCGGCCAGCCTTTCATCCTTGCGCAGCGCGGTGATAAATTCAGCACCGCTCATGTCGGCGAGCTTCGCGTCGACCACCACGCAGTCGCAGGCTTTTTTGCGCAGCGCGGCCAGCCCGGCCTTGCCGCCGACGGCGTTCTGGAGGGTGATGTCGCCATTGCCGAGCAGGTCGGCGATTTCTTTTTGCTCCTCCTTCCTGGCGGTCACCAGCAGCAGGGTTTTCAGCGGACGGTCGAGAAACGCGGCCGTGGCATCCATCGCCGCGCCGAGCTGGTCGCGGCTCACCGGCTTGGTGAGAAACCGGAAGACGCCCTGAGAGAATCCGCGCAGCGAATCCCCCTCGACGGTGATGATGTCCACCGGGATGTGGCGCAGATCGGGATCGCGTTTGAACAGGTCGAGGAGCGTCCAGCCGTCCATGTCCGGGACGTGGACGTCGAGGGTGATGGCGTCGGGTTTGTGGCTGCGCGCCAGATCCAGCGCCTGCGTGCCGCGCATCGCGACGATGCCCTTGAAGCCTTTTTCTCGCGCCAGGTCGAGCAAAATTTTGGCGAAGGCGGGGTCGTCCTCGACGATCAGCAGCACGCGGTCGCCTTTCTGGATGGCGGCGCGGTCGTCCGGCATCACTTCCCGCTTGCGCATTGCCCGCGGCGTCTGGTCCGGCACGGCCCTCTCCCCCAGCCCCTCTCCCGCTTGCGGGCGAGGGGAGTGCGGCGGGGAGGCCGCGCCCGCGAGGATGTTTTGCGGTACATAGAGCACGAACACGCTGCCCTGTCCCGGTACGCTCTTCGCCAGCCTCAGCTCGCCGCCCAGCAGTCGGGCGATCTCGCGGCTGATCGACAGCCCCAGGCCGGTGCCGCCGTACTTGCGGGCGGTGGCGCCGTCGGCCTGCTGGAACGCCTCGAAGATGATGCGCTGCTGGTTGGCCGGGATGCCGATGCCGGTGTCCTCGATGGTGAAGGCGAACACCTCTTCCGCCCGGTTGAGCGAGCCGTTGTCCGCACTCCAGCCGGAGGATGCACGATCCACCTGCACCGTCACCTGCCCCTGCTCGGTGAATTTGAAGGCGTTGGAGAGCAGGTTCTTCAGCACTTGCAGCAGGCGTTTCTCGTCGGTGACGAGGGCGGGCGGCAAGTCGCGCGCCAATTTGATTTCGAAGGCCAGCCCCCGGCTCTGCGCGACATGGCGGAAGGTGCGATCCACCTGATCGCACACCGCCGCGAACGGCGCCGCGGAGAGGTCCAGCGTTACCGTGCCGGATTCGATCTTGGAGAGATCGAGAATCTCGTTGATCAGCGACAGCAGGTCGTTGCCGGCGCCGTGGATGGTCTTGGCGTATTCCACCTCCTTCGGGTCGAGATGGCGCTGCGGATTTTCGGCGAGCTGCTGGGCGAGGATCAGCAGGCTGTTCAGCGGCGTGCGCAGCTCGTGCGACATGTTGGACAGGAACTCGGACTTGTATCTCGAAGTCAGGGAAAGCTGCTCGGCTTTTTCTTCGACGGCGGCCTTGGCCTGCTCGACCTCGCGGTTCTTGGTTTCCACCTCGGATTTCTGCTCTTCCAGCAGGCGCGCCTTGTCTTCCAGTTCTTCGTTGGTCTGGCGCAGTTCTTCTTGCTGGGCGCTCAGTTCGGCGGTCATCGACTGCGATTGCTTGAGCAGTTCCTCGGTGCGCAGGGTGGCTTCGATGATGTTCAGCACGATGCCGATGGATTCGGCGAGCTGGTCGAGGAAGGCCAGGTGCGTGACGGAGTAGCGATCGAACGACGCCAGTTCGATGACGGCCTTGAGCTTGCCCTCGAATAGGATCGGCAGCACCACGATGTTGAGCGGCTTGGCCTCGCCCAACCCCGATGTGATCTGGATATAGTCGTCCGGCACGTGAGTGAGCAGGATGCGCTGCTTTTCAAAGGCGCATTGCCCGACCAGACCCTCGCCGATCTTCCACTCCCGGGCGAGGTTCTTGCGTTCCCTGTAGGCGTAGGAGGAGAACATCTTGAGGCTGGCCTCGCCGTCCGCCGGTTCGTCCATGACGTAGAACACGCCGTGCTGGGCATCCACCAGCGGCGCGAGTTCGGACAGCACGGTCCTGGACACGGTGATGAGGTCGCGCTGGCCTTGCAGGGCGCGGGTGAATTTGCCCAGATTGGTCTTGAGCCAGTCCTGTTTCGCGTTCTGGTCGGTGGTTTCGCGCAGGTTGCGGATCATCTCGTTGATGTTGTCCTTGAGTTCCGCGATCTCGCCCTTGACCTCCACCGCCACCGAGCGGGTGAAATCGCCCTTGGTCACGGCGGTGGCGACCTCGGCGATGGCGCGCACCTGGCCGGTGAGGTTGGCGGCCAGCAGATTGACGTTGTCGGTGAGGTCCTTCCAGGTGCCCGTGACGCCCGGCACGGCCGCCTGGCCGCCGAGCTTGCCGTCGGTGCCGACCTCGCGCGCCACGCGCGTGACTTCCGCGGCGAAGAGGCTGAGGCGGTCGACCATGCCGTTGAGCGTTTCAGCGGATTTGAGGAACCGGCCTTCCAGCTTCGTGCCGCTGATCTCCGTCGGCACGCGCTGAGTCAGATCGCCGGTGGAGATCGCGTTGGTGACGCGCGCCATCTCGTTTAGCGGAGTGACCAGATCATCGATCAGGGTGTTGCTGGAATCGACCAGACGGGCCCACGAGCCTTGCAGGTCGGAGACCGTCATACGGACGCTGACTTTGCCCGCCTTGCCGACCTCCCGCGATACGCGCTCGAAATCGCCGACGGTGCGATCGGCCATGTCGATGATGTCGTTCAGCGTGTCGGCGATCTTGCCGGGCACCCCGGTCCAGTCGTTCGGCATGCGCTGCGTGAAATCGCCGCGCCGGTAGGCGA
>JAUYFI010000114.1 GCA_030691075.1 Sulfurisoma sp.
CCGCCGGCAAATCCGCCAAGGGAATGACATCTACGTTCCCGGCCAGGGGGTAGGCGCGTTCGACCGGGGCGACAACCCAGGCATGCTCGATGGCGAGGTCTTGCATGGCGTGCCAGAATCCTTTGGTCGGCTTGGGCGACACATGTGTGTGCGATTGCAGTGTGCCTGCTATGTCATAGGCCGCCGGGGGCGAAATTTTCTATATACTTATCATCTGGGTGATAAGTCATGACTACCGAAACCGGATTGGATTACTTGTTGAGCCTCGACGGCGTAACCGATCGTCGATGAGAGACTTGGCTTCTGGGTGAAATTTGTTGCTCGGAACGTGCCGAGAAGTGAAGTTATTCCGCACGGCATCGGCTATTCGATCACCCTTCACAATCGAAGCGGCGAGCGAGTGCTCGGCTTTGACAATGCGCATCGAGTTGGCAGGCCGGGTCAATTCGATCACTGGCATCGCACGCAAACCGATACGGGCCGGCAATACATGTTCGAGTCACCAGAAAAACTGATGTCGGATTTCTGGTCGGAAGTGGATCGGGTGTTGAAGGAGTTGAATGATGACTAAGCTGAATATCGGGATCGCGCCCTATGAAGAAATGAAACGATGGACGCTCGCCGTCGCCGCCGGGAAAATCAAGCTTGAACCGGATTCGCCGAAGCTCTGGTTCACTTCGCTCAAGGCGGCGGCTAACGTGTTTTCCGAAGAAAACCGCCACTTGCTCAAGGTCATTTCCGATGAGCATCCGCAATCGATTGCGGAACTTGAGAAACTTACGCATCGAAGGGCGTCGAATCTCTCGCGGACACTCAGAAAGCTGGAGCAGTATGGTGTGGTGCGCTTGGTGGAGGGCGAACAAACAAAAGGCAGAAAGCCGCTGCGACCGGAAGTACTGGTCGACTCGGTTAATGTCTCGCTCACACTGATTTAGTCTGCGAAAAACGGCCGCCCTCCAGGGCACGCCGCACCGCCGCCCCGAGTGCCCCCTTCCGGCGACTCAATTGCCAGCGGGTTCCCGCGGGATCAGGGGCATGTGGGGGTCACGTCTCCACGCTGCTGGCGATTACCGCCGGCAAATCCGCCAAGGGAATGACATCTACGTTCCCGGCCAGGGGGTAG
>JAUYFI010000116.1 GCA_030691075.1 Sulfurisoma sp.
TGACGCACGTAGTATTACGTTTCAGCAAACCAGTTGCCGTTCGCGGTGAGCTTGTCGAACCGCTGGTTCCGCGCCAGCACTGGCCTTCGACAAGCTCAGGCCGAACGGCGTCTTGTGGTTTTTTGGTGAATCGATCTGTTACGTGCGTGAAGGAGATACCCATTTAATCGTTTTCGAGTTCCGCCAGTTCCTTCAGCGTGGCTTCCAGCACGGCGGCCAGCGGCTCGGCCAGGGCCGGGGTATCGTCGCTGCCGGCCTTGGCGGCGGTTTCGAGCGCCATGGCCGCCTCGCGCAGCGGGCCGGCGTCGAGATTCCCGCCCAGACCCTTCAATCCATGGGCGAGGAAGGCCAGCGTCTCGCGGTCGCCGGCGCGCGCCGCGTCGCGCAGCCTGGCCGGCGTGCCGCCATGCTGCTTGCGCGCCGAGGCCGCCAGTTTGGCGATGAACTCGCGGCGGCCATTGAAGCGGTCCAGCAGCGCGGCGTGGTCGATCATGCCCGGGGCCGCCGGCGGCGGCGCATCGGCGGCGGCCGTGACGGCTCCCTTGGACACATCGACCGCCGTCCCGCCAGCGCCGACTTTTTCCCCGGATCGCACCGCGGGCCGCACATGGCGCAGGATGGCCGCGACCAGCACATTCACGTCGATGGGCTTGGTGACGTGCTCGACCATGCCGGCGGCCAGGCACCGGTCGCGCTCCTCGGCCAGGGCGTGGGCGGTGAGGCCGATCACGGGCAGGTCCGGGGCAATCGCGGCGATGCGCCGGGTGGCCTCGATGCCGTCCATTACCGGCATCTGCACGTCCATCAGCACCACGTCGAAGCGGCTGACCCCCACTTCCTCCAGTCGTTCCAGCGCCTGCAGGCCGTCGTGGGCGAAGACGACGCGGGCGCCTTCGTGCGTCAGCAGGTCTTCCAGCACCAGCCGGTTGACCTCCACGTCGTCGGCCGCCAGCACCGACAGCCCGGCCAGTCGGGGGCCGGTTGCGGCCGGGGCGTTTTTGGGCTGGCTCGGGTGCTCGGGCGCCGAGGCCGCCACCAGGCACAGGCGCAGGTAAAAGCTGCTGCCCACGCCGGGGCGGCTGTCCACGGTGATGTCGCCGCCCATCAGCTGGACGAGACTATGGCTGATGGCCAGCCCCAGGCCGGTGCCGCCGTAGTGGCGCGTGGTGGAGTTGTCGGCCTGCTCGAAGGGCTGGAACAGCCGCGCCAACTGCTCTTCGTTCATGCCGATGCCGGTGTCGAGCACGCGGAAGAAAATGTCGTCGCCGTCGCGCGCGGCCCGCAACCGCACCTCGCCGCGCTCGGTGAACTTGATGGCATTGGATAGCAGGTTGGTGAGTATCTGGGTCAGGCGCAGCGAGTCGCCTTCCACCCAGTCCGACAGGTCGGGGGCCAACGCAACGGACAGCGCCAGACCCTTGGCCTCGGCGCGCGCCGCGACGAAGCTCGTCACGCTGTCGAGCGCGGCGCGCAAGGCGAAGGGCCGCTTTTCGACCCGGAGCTTGCCGGCCTCGATCTTGGAGAAATCGAGGATGTCGTTGATCACGCCGAGCAGGTGTTCGCCCGATGCGAGAATCCGCGCGCAGGTCTGGCCGGTCTTGCGCCCCTGGTTCTCGCGCACGCCGATGCGCGCCAGGCCCAGCACCCCATTGAGCGGCGTGCGAATCTCGTGGCTCATGTTGGCGAGGAACGCGCTCTTCACCCGCGCCAGGCGTTCGGCTTCCACCTTGGCGGCATTCGCCTCGCGCTGCAATTCCTTGAGCGAGGTGATGTCGGTGGCGGAACCGATCAGCCCGTAGACCTGCCCCTGGCTGTCGACGAGAGGCGCCTTGGAGGTCAGGTAGTCGTGACAGCTGCCGTCGGCATGCGGCGCGTATTCCTCGTAGGTGGCAGGCGCCATTCCCTCCATCACGCGCCGGTCCATGTCGATGATGGCCTCGGCGACGGTCGGCGGATGAATCTCCTCGTCGGTGTGGCCGATCACCTGGTCCCTGGCGATGCCGACTTCTTCGAGGTACATGCGGTTGATCATCGTATAGCGACCCTGCGCGTCCTTCATGAAGAAGATCTGCGGCAGGTTGTCGATGATGGTTTCGAGGCGCCGCTGGTTTTCCACCAGTTCGGTGGTTTGCAGCTTCACCACCTGTTCCAGGTTCGCCTGGTGCTCGACCAGCGACTGTTCCGCCTCGGCGCGGCCGAGGTAGCCGACGAGGACGCCGGCCACCGAGGCGACGAAGGCTTCGTTGATCGGATCGCGCGGGACGCCGGGGAGAAGGTCGAGCGCCAGCACGCCGACCAGCCGGCCATGCGAGACGAGGGGCACGCGATAGTTGCCGTGGTCGGTCGTGCCGGGGGAGAGGGTGCCATGGCCGACATCGACGGGCGTGACCGGCGTGACCGGCGTCCCGGCGGACATGTGACGCGAGGCGACCAGCCGCAAGCCCTGGCCGTCATTTTCCACCAGTAAAACCGCCGCCATGCTCTCGTGGCTCAGCCAGGAGATCGACAGCAGGATATCCAGGCAGCGATCGAGCGTGGTTTCGACGCCGCCGCCTTCGAGCACGGTTTCGAGCAGGCGCCGCAACGTGGCCTGCTGCTCGCGATCCATCTCGATCCGGCGCTCGGCCGCGCGGCGCTCGGTGATGTCGTAGCCGAGCGCGACGACGTGGGTGATCGCGCCCTTCTCGTCCTGCAACACCGTGTTGCGCCATTCGAGCAGGCGGCGGCCGCCATCGCGCAACAGCCACTCGTTCTCGTAACGACCGGCATCGGCGCCCCCCTGGCCGCGGCGGAGTTTCTCGAACACGCCGCGCACCGCCTCCAGTTGCTCCAGCGGAATCAGGAAATCCCAGATCGGCTGGCCGATCAGTTCCTCGACGCGCCAGCCGGTCAGTTCCTCGGCCGCGCGGTTGAAGCGGACGATGCGGCCCGCGTCGTCGAGCACGATCACGACATTGCCCGCCGTCGCCAGTACCTTGTCGTTGAAGTCGCGTTCGGTGCGCAGCGCCTCGCTCGTCTGCCGCGACTCGCGGCTCAAGGCGGTGACCAGCAGGCTGACCATGCCAATCGTGATCATGAGGGTCCGCAGCCGGACCAGTTCCACCCCGCCGCCCGGCGACACGAAAGAGCCGACCCCGGCCAGCGTGCCCCACACGACCAGGGCGCAAATCAGAAGGGTGGCGAGGGAGGCGTCGTAACGATTACCGCGATGCGCCAGCCAGACGACGAAAGGTATCGTCAGTATGGGCGGCAGGGCGCCCGCCAGCGGCGAAAGCGGCGTGGCCACCAGCAGGGTGACGAGCAGCAGGCCACCCCAGGCGAGCCGTCTTTCCGTCCGCGACATGCGCTCGGCGCCGGCCGCCCGGCGTGCCTGCCACAGCAGCAGGGCCGGGCCGACGATCAGCGCGCCGAGCACGTCGCCCAGCCACCAGGTTCGCCAGGTCTCGCCCAGTGCCGTCGCCGGTAGCAGGCCGCCCGCCAGCAGGCTCACGCTGCCGACGCCGGCATTGATCACCATGCCGCCCACGACGCCGATGCCGACATAAAGCAACAGGTCGCGAACGGTGGCGAAATTCTGGTTGAAGCGCAGGCGGCGCAGCCACCAGGCCGCCAGCAGCGGCCCGGCGGTATTGCCGCAGGCGATCACTACCGCCACCGGCAGCGGCAGGGGGTTGACCAGCAGATTGACCAGCAGCGCACCGAGCCAGATGCCGGGCCACAGCCGCAAGCCCCAGCCAAGCAGGGCAAACAGCGCGATGCCGGCCGGCGGCCAGATCAGCGTGATGGCGCCGGCGTAAGTGGCGAACTTGAGGCCGACCCAGCCGGCGAGGAAATAGGCCAGGACGACGACGGCAAGCCGGGCAACGAACGGCTTGTCGAATTTCATCCGCCCTCCTGTCGGGTGTAATCGGCAAGTTCGGCCAGCATGGCTTCCAGTGCGACGGCCAGCGGCGCGGCCAGGGCCGGGGTATCATCGCTGCCGGCCTTGGCGGCGATTTCGAGCGCTGCGGCCGCCTCGCGCAGCGGGCCGGCGTCGAGATTCCCGCCCAGGCCCTTGAGGCCATGGGCGATGAAGGCCAGCGTCTCGCGGTCGC
>JAUYFI010000119.1 GCA_030691075.1 Sulfurisoma sp.
ATGCGAAATCGTTGTGAAGACGCGGTTGCGCCGACGGGGATTTTCTCCGGCGTTGAGCGATCGGGAAGTTCCGGCGCTGGAGTTGGTTGGCGCCAGTCCGGGCCACGGCAACGACAACGCGATCCGGGAATGCTTTATCCGGCACGGGCACGCCTGGTTTCCCGCGCTGGGCGAGCGCTCGACGTTTGTCCGGCATGCGGCGAATCCGTGAGCCGTCAAGCGCCAGTTCCACCGTCATTTGGCCGATACGCGGGGTTCCACGAGACACGCAGTTCATATGAAGGAGTCGCGGAGCATCGGCTTCCGGAGCGGAGTAGTACCACAGGCCTTGGCGCGAATCGAACACCTCGCCATCGCCAACCTTCAAGTCACTATAGAGTGTCAGGTGGGCAACAAGCCGGTCGCGCAGATACTCGACATCACGGAAGTATTGCGACGAACCAAACCCGGAATTCATCAGTCGATTGGCGACTGATTTCAACCAGTCGATCGCAATCCTTGCGAACTGCGCGAACTTGGCCGGATTCTTCTCTGCAACGAGATTCAGGAACGGCGCATCTGCCAGCGCATCGCCTACGAAGGCGGTCGGCGGCAGTGCAACTTCTTTTCTGTAAATATTCCCGGGCGATTCCATTGGGATGATTGAGTGGGGTCACGTGATTTGATGTTCTGATGATCAAGCAAATCGATGGCACAAGACGGGTCACGAGGTTGAAGCCGCCGCCTGTCATCATGGCTGTTGGGGCGAAAAGCCGCACCAACAGCCATGCGGCCGCGCACCCTCTACACGCGGGTCGGGCCGGTGACGCTGCTGGTGCCGCAGACGCGGGACGGCAGCTTCTCGACCGACATCTTCAAGCGCTACCAGCGGAGCGAGCAGGCCTTTGTCCTGGCGCTCATGGAAATGGTCGTACAGGGCGTCTCCACGCGCAAGGTCTCGGCGATCACCGAAGAGCTGTGCGGCGCGAGCTTCTCCAAATCGACGGTGAGCGCGCTGTGCGCCGGGCTGGAGCCGCGGGTCAAAGCGTTCAACGAACGGCGGCTGGATGGCGAGTATCCCTTCGTGCTGGTCGATGCCCTGTTCATCAAGAGTCGGCAAGAGGATCGCGTGGTCTCGCGTGCCGTGCTGACCGTCTCCGGCATCCGCTCCGATGGCTTCCGGGAGATTCTGGGCGTGCGGATCGGCGACACCGAGAGCTTTGCCACCTGGGACGAGACTTTCCGCTGGCTCCGGGGGCGCGGCCTCAAGGGCACGCTGTTCATCATCTCGGACGATCACGGCGGCCTGCTGAGCACGGTCAACAATCGCGATGGTATTTGCCGCGTATTTGATCAAGCAGCGTGATGTTGGAGGGGTGATCCCCCTCGGGGAACTTGAACAAACGAACCCTTTGGGGGAGTCTCTGGTTACCAAGCCAAGAGACCGCTCAAGTGTGCCACGCCCTGCTGCAAGACCTCAAGTTTTTCCAATTACTGCTGCGCATTGACGAGGAACTTGCCGGCCAGGCGCGAG
This sequence comes from Sulfurisoma sp., assembly GCA_030691075.1. Classification (GTDB taxonomy): domain Bacteria; phylum Pseudomonadota; class Gammaproteobacteria; order Burkholderiales; family Rhodocyclaceae; genus Sulfurisoma. Next base: position 1,514 of record JAUYFI010000119.1, read on the forward strand.
CGGAGGGATGCGCCTGCGGCGGCGTTCTGCACCGCGCCGACTATCCGCGCAAGCCACGCGGCTGTCCGGGCGAGATTCGCGATGACTTTGATACGCGCTTCAGCTTCTGCTGCAATCGCTGTCGCCGTCGCACGACCTCAATGTCCGTTCGCTTCCTGGGGCGGCGCGTGTATCTCGCGCTGGCGGTGGTGCTGGCATCTGGCCGGCATGCCGGCCAGATGCCAGCGGCGGCGCGGCTTTCCGGGTCCCTGGCCGTTCCGGTACGCACCTTGCAACGCTGGCGCCAGTGGTGGGGGGAGCGGTTTCCGCTAACGCCGCTGTGGCAGGCCTGTTGCGCGCGCTTCATGCCGCCGGTGGCAACCGATTCCTTCCCCGCCGGTTTGCTCGAACGATTTGCCGGCAACGCCGAGGAAGCGCTGATGCGACTCCTGCTCTTCCTGAGTCCGATCACCGTCGGCGCCGTCACATTGCATGAGGGTCGGTGATCACCCGCAGAGGATGCGGATAGCCAACCCAGACGAGGGCTCGTAGCCTTCACTCCCGGTTATGGCGCCATCGGCGCCGCCTCATTGGGAGACCTTCTTGAGTTCCGTTGTCGATCCACTGAAACGTGATCGCTGGGCGCGCTTGCGCTTTTCGATCATCGGCCCCTTGCTGGCCGCGCCGCCCGCCGCGGGAGAATTGCGGCCCGCATTGACGGCGCTGGCCGCCAAGTCATGGCGCCACCCGGTCGCAGGCCACGATGTTCGCTTCGGCGTGTCCACGCTGGAGCGCTGGTACTACGCCGCCCGTTCCGCCGCCGACCCCGTGGCCGCGCTCGGAAACCGCCTGCGCGGCGACATCGGCCGATTCCCCAGCCTCCTGCCCGCCGCCATCGTCCTGCTGACGACGCAGTATCGCGAACACCCCGGCTGGACGATGCAACTGCATTCCGACAACCTCCGTGTCGCCCTGGCCGGCAGCGACACACCGGTGCCGTCGTATCCCACGATCCGGCGTTACCTCGCGGCCCGCGGAATGTTCCGGCAAGCGCCGCCCAAGCGCGCCACCGCCGGCGCGTTATTAGCCCGGGATCGCCTCGACCGACTGGAGGTCAGAAGCTTCGAGGTCGACCATGTGTCCGCCCTCTGGCACCTCGATTTCCACCACGCCTCGCGCCGCGTGCTCAATCGCGCCGGCGCCTGGGTCAAACCGATGTTGCTCGGCGTCATCGATGATCGCTCACGCCTGGTTTGCCACCTGCAATGGTATCTCGACGAAACCGCCGAGAGCTTGGTGCATGGTCTCTCGCAGGCGTTCATGAAACGCGGTCTGCCGCGGGCCCTGATGACGGACAACGGCGCGGCCATGCTGGCGGCCGAAACCGTATCCGGTTTGGCTTCCCTGGGGATCGTCCATCAGACGACGCTGCCGTATTCGCCGTACCAGAATGCCAAACAGGAGTCCTTCTGGGGGCGTGTCGAGGGGCGCCTGATGGCCATGCTCGAAGGCGAGGAATCGCTCACGCTCGATTTCCTCAATCAGGCGACACAGGCCTGGGTTGAGCAGGAGTATCACCGCACCGTCCATTCCGAGATCGGCGTCACGCCGCTGGCGCACTATCTGTCCGGTCCCAATGTGCGACGCGACTGCCCCGGCACCGCGGCGCTGGCGGCCGCGTTCCGCGTCGAAGTGGCGCGCCGGCAGCGGCGCTCCGATGGAACGGTGAGCCTGGAAGGCGCGCGCTTCGAGATTCCCGCCCACTATCGCCATCTCGGCATGGTGCATCTGCGCTATGCCCGCTGGGATCTGACCCGGGTTGATCTGGTCGATGCCCGTGCCGGTGCGATTCTTTGCCCGATCAAGCCGCTCGATAAGTCCGCCAACGCGGATGGCCAGCGGCGGCGCCTGACGGCGGCGACGACCGATCTGTCGCCGCTACCGCCTTCGGGCATTGCACCCCTGTTGCGCTAGTTGCTCGCCGACTACGCGGCCACCGGCCTGCCGCCCGCCTATTTGCCTACCGACAAGGACATCGCATGAACCAGAAACTCCTCGCCCTTTACGGGCTGAAGTGGAATCCCTTCTCCCCGGAATTGCCGACCGAGGCCATCTTCGTGCCGCCCCGCATCGAGAACTTCTGCTGGCGCATCGAGCACGCACTGATTCGCGAGGGGGGCTTCGCGATGATTCATGGCGATCCGGGCACCGGGAAGAGCGTGGCCTTGCGCCTCCTGGCCGAGCGTTTGGCGCGCTTGCCGGATATTACAGTCGGCGCAATCAATCATCCGCAGAGCAACCTGGCCGATTTCTATCGTGAAATGGGCGACATCTTTACGGTGCCTTTGCGTCCGCACAATCGCTGGGGTGGCTTCAAGGCCTTGCGCGAGGTGTGGTTCGCTCATCTGGAAACGACGCGGCGGCGTGCCGTCCTGCTCATCGACGAAGCACAGGAGATGAGTCCGGCTGTCCTCGGTGAATTGCGCTTGCTGGCCAGTGCGCGTTTCGATTCGCAGAGCCTCCTGTGCGTGGTGATCGCCGGCGATTCCCGTCTGATCGAGAAACTGCGACACGAGGAGTTGATCCCGCTGGGCTCTCGCATTCGTACCCGGTTGGCGACCGAACATGCCAGTCGTGATGAATTGCTGGCCTGCCTCAACCACCTGCTCGCCGGCGCCGGTAACGCGAGTTTGATGACGCCAGCGTTGCAGCAGACTCTGTGCGATCACGCGGCCGGCAATTTCCGCATTCTGACCACCTTGGCCGCCGAACTCTTGGCGGTCGCGGCCCAGCGCGATCTGCCGCAACTCGACGAGAAGCTTTATCTCGATGTCTTTGCCCAACCCGAGATACCAACGCCGCGCCGCGTGGCGTCGGGCCGCTGATCCGGTGTCACTGTCCATGCGCCCCGATTCCCGCCCGGCTACCTTCACGATCAACCTGCCGCCGCTGCCCGACGAGGCGGTCATCGAGATTCAGGACTTCCTCTTCGAGATCCTCGAGTTGTTCGAAACCCACTACGGACGGCAGATCCAGCGCTTCCTCGATGATTACTCTGGCGACAACATCGTCTATTCCAATCCGCAGGCCAACCCAGCGGATGACGATCCGCCTTTCTGATGGCATCACCGCAAAACAATACGCCGTCGACATCAACCCCCGACGGCGTATCGCTTTCCGCTCCCCGCTTCACGAACCATCGCAGTACGTGAAAAACAGACCATCAAGTCAGGTGACCACACTCACGCGAAGCGGCAGCGCGGCACTTTCAGGGGGCCAGCTGGCAACGCTGTCAGGTGCATCTGATGCGCAACATTCTCGGCCAATGCAGCACCCGCCACCGCGCCGAGGTAGCCGCTGCCGTCAAGCTCGTGCTACAGGCGCCCGATCTGGTCGAGGCCAGGCGCCGCCTGGCGGAATTCACCGAGCGCTTCGCCAAGAGCGCGGCCAAGGCGGTGGCCTGCCTGGAAGCAG
>JAUYFI010000127.1 GCA_030691075.1 Sulfurisoma sp.
GCAGGCAGCAAGCAATGGCCTAAAGACGTTCCGTCGGCTCAGACGACGGACGTGGCTCTGGGCGGGCGTTCGAGCTGGGAGGGGATGGCCGAGACGAAGGTTTCGGCCGAGGGCGGCGGCGGCGCGCTCGTGGCGATCGGCAGGTTCAGGCCGATCGGGGCGGACAGCATCGAGGAGAACAGCGGATGAACATGCGAGTGGCTGTGCTCGCTCGCACGCTGCGACGAGTCGCTCGTTCCGCCCGGATCGACATTGTCGGCGGTATCCGCGTCATCATGATCGTGGTGGTCATTGGCATGGGCGTGGTGGCCCAGATGCACGGCATGCCGCGGCTGGCCTTCCATGGCATCGCAAATACCGGCGGCGGCCGCGAAGGCGGCATTGAACGGTATCAGCAGGGCAAAAAGGAAGGTGGCGATCGAACGCATCCGCGCATGTTATCAGAGGTTCGGCATCAATCCCGGCGTTCGATCGGCGACCAGGGCAGAAGTTCCGGCTGGAACGTGGCGTGCTCGATGCCGTGGGCTTGTGTCCTGGCTTGCAGTTCCGCCAGCACCGCGGGCCACTCCGCCAGGCCATCCATTCGCACATGCGCCGACACCGCAGTGCGCTCTCCCGACAGTATCCAGACGTGCAGATCATGCACCTCGAGCACGCCCGGAATGCTGGCCAGCTCGCGTCCCAGCTCGGGTAGCGAAACGGAGAATGGCACGCCGTCGAGCAGGCCGTGGAGCGCCTCGCGCAGCAGGCGCAAACTCGATGCCAGCACCAGGCCGCCGATCAGGATAGCCAGCAGCGGGTCGATCGGCGTCCATCCGGTCAGGACGACGACCAGGCCCGCCGCGATCGCGGCCACCGAACCGAGCAGGTCGCCCAGCACATGCAGGTAGGCGCCGCGAACATTCATGTTGTCGCGGCCGCCCGAAAGCATCCGGGCGACGCCGAGGTTCACCAGCAGTCCGACGACGGCAACCGCGCCGACCATGCCGCCCTCGATCGCCCGCGGCGTCTGAAAACGCGCCCAGGCTTCCCAGCCGATGCCGAAGACCACGGCGAGCATCGTCAGCGCGTTGATGCCGGCGGCCAGGAGCTCGATGCGCCCGAGCCCGTAGGAATGTCTCGGCGAGGGCGGCCGGGCCGCGATCCAGGCCGCCAGCAACGCGAGCCCCAGGGCGGCGCCGTCGGTGACCATGTGGCCGGCATCGGCCAGCAGGGCCAGCGAGCCGAAGCGCCAGCCGGCGACGGCCTCCACCGCGGCATAGGCCCAGGTCAGAACGAAAGCCGCCGCCAGGCGACGGCGCTGGCCGGCAGCGGCCGCGCTGCCATGAAGATGGTGTTCGTGATCGTGTGGCCCCATGCCGTTCTGGGCGGGCGTCACATCGGACATCAAGGCGGCGGGCCGCCAGACGATTTCATTGTCGAGAATGGGCATGTCAGCTCCTTACAGGGTCATGAGTTTCAGGGTGGCGAGATAGAAGTCGCCGGGTTGGGGATTGGCTAGCGGCCACAGCGGCGTCGCCTCGAAGGCCGGTGGCTCGTGGTGGCGGAACATCACCTGGAAAGTCTGTCCGCGCAGAATCAGCGTATAGACCCCGCCGGGGCTGGCCGCCCGCAGCGCGACCGCGTCGGCCTGCGTCTTCGTCAGCCAGCCGGTATCCTCGCCCGCTTGCAGCGTGATCTGCCGGCCGCCGGTAACGCCGCCATAAAACACCACCTGCCCGCCATCGAGCGTGCGGCGCGCGGTCTGCGCGACGGCTTGCGAAGCGTATTCGTCGGCCCAGATCAGGGCGGCGGGGAGGGGGAGGGTGTCGAGCTGGATCATCGGCTACTCCACGGCAAAGCCGTCGGTGACAAGACTGCGGGCGCCATCCGGATACGCGGATGGCTTTATTTTGAAGTTTCCGGCAGCCGTGCCCAGATGCAGGCGCGTCGTGGCAAGGCCAACGAACGAGACGTTCGTGCAAGGTTCGCTCTGATTCGCGGCCAGGAAGGCCGGGAATCCCGCATCCAGGGTCGCCGAGGGTCCCGTCGGCAATGCTAACGCTCCAGATCGGCCAGCGCCTGCTGCATCTCCTGTTGTTTCGCCTGCGACAGGCGTTGGATGTCGCGGATCTGCGCCTCAACCACCTCCGTGGCCGTGCGCGTCTCCTGGCCGGCGGGAATCGCGGCGCGCCGCGCCGACAACTCGGCCAATTGCGACTTTTCGTCGGCGAGCGCCCGGTACTTTGCGATAACCTCGTTCGCATGACCGACGACGATCGGCGCCTCATGCCGGGCCGGGTCGTAGGCGGCGGCCGTGGTGGCCAGGTCGGCGGCGGAGAACTCCAGCACGTCGCCGCTCATCGCGGTGTGACGGCCTGGGCGGAAGATATGCAAGCGGCGCGGTGTGTTCATGCGACGAATCTTCGCCGCGCGCGCGCGTCCCGGTAAGGGGGAAGGGGTTCGGGAGGGGGCTACCTGCCAGGCGGGTGGCGCCGGACGAGAAAGGCATGGATGACGGCGGGCGTGGGAATGGCGGCCAACGCGCCAGCGACCCACTCGCGCCCATTCTGCGCGAGAAAAACCGCGCCGGCGATACAGGCGAGCGAGACCGCCAGTCCGGCCGCCTGGCCGATGGCGTCGCTGTGGAAGGTGGCGCGCGACTGGTAATCGGCGATGGCCATCTGCCTGGCCTGGGCGTCGATGTTGGCGGTATGGGCGCGACCCTCGATCAAGCGGCGATGGGCCGACTCGTCCTCCGCCATGCGGATGATGCGCTCGGCGGCGCTCGGGATCAGCGCCTCGTAGCGGTGCGGGTCTTCGGGCGCGGGCAGCGGGCCTTGGTGATGCTGGACATGGACGGCGGAATGCGCCGCCACCGGCGCCGCGCGGCCAGGCGGCTTCGCCATGCCGGGCGATGGCGGCGCGCAAGTCGCCGCCGACCCGGCGCCAGTTGCCGGCTGGCGGTTGCCCTCGAGCAGGCGGCGGCGTGAATCAGAAGAACTGCTTGGCGAAGTTGGCGATGGCGATGGCGATGAGCACACCCGTCATCCATTTCAGCGTACCCATTTCGCCACGCACGGCGGCAAGCTCCGCCTTTATGTCGCCACGCAGGGCGACGATCTCCGTCTTCACTTCGGCGATGTCGCCCTTGGTCGCGACGCTGCTGTCGAGCGCCTCGGCAAAGACGTCCTTCTGCGCTTCGGCGAAGGCATGGGCCTGCTCGCGCGTCAGCCCGGCTTTTTCCAGCCGTTCGGCGAACTTGAGGGTGTCGAAAGTGATCGCGCTCATGTTTTGGATCGTAGCACGGTTCCGGGCATGGCGTTACCGGCGCGTTACTGAGCCGCTGGCGAGGCGATCGCGGCGCGACAGGTAGAGGCAGATAGCCATCGCCGATTTCGAATCGCTTAAAACGCCTCTATCGCGTTTCCCGCCCCGGCACCCGCCGGGGTTTTTTTCACCCCCCCCGGCGAGGAAGTCGGCCACCGTCTCCAGGGTGTCGGCCTTGTCCCCGGCCGAGATGCCGAGAAACGGACGCGCGGGAATGTCGCCCCAGGGCGCCCGGCCGAACTGATGCCGGCTGGCCCCGAACTGCTGCACGCCGGCGTAGAGGCGGTTGCTGCCGATGGCCAAGGCCGACAGCCCGGTCTTGGCCTGGCTGATCGGGTAGATCGCCAGGAACCAGATCGTCAGCGGCAACTTGGTGCCCTGAAACACCGTTCCGGCAATCAGCGAGGCTTGATGACGGCAGGCATTGCACTGAAAGACCTTGCGAAAACCATCCCGCAGAACGTAATGCGCCGCGTGACCGCAGCGCGGACAGCAAAAGCCGTTCGGCCAGCGAACCGCTTCCAGCGCCTGCTCACATTGCGCTTCGGTACCGTAGGCTTTCAGGAACTCGGGCATCGACAACCCCGGTTGAAATTGAATTCGACTCATCGCCATCATGCGTCCCTCCGGTTGTGTTGTGGAGGTGACTTTACGGTCAGACAGACTCGCCACATGAGCCTTGCTGACGATTCTTGCTAATCAGGAAATAAAAAGTTGCTTGTATCGGTACGCTACAGCCCAGAGGTCGTTGCTTACTTCAAATCCACCGGGGAAGGCTGGCAATCTCGCATGGATGGCGTGCTTCGCCAATACATGGTTCGTCATTCCCGTGGCGCATAGAAATGGGGCCGTAGCGTCAAAGGGGCTCGGATTTCCGTAAAGTCGGCGCTGGCGACGCCCCGAAGGAAGTCCCCTTGGGGACACGGCGGCTGCGCGCCGCCGGCCATGGCTTTACAATGGATGCCATGGCTCCGACCGTCACCGTTTCATGAACGCTCCCGCTCCCGTCCTGGCTCCGGCCGGCTTTCTCGCGCGGCTGCGCTCGGCCGGCATCGAGCCGGGCGACAACGCGGAGTTGCAGCTGACCAAGTCCATGCTGATGCTGGCCACCGGCCTGGTCACCGTGGCCACCATGATCTGGGTCGGCATCTACCAGTTGCTGGGCTTGCAGTTCTCCGCGACGCTGCCGTTCGCCTTTCAGTTGCTGCTGGTCGGCAACATGCTGCTGTATTTCCGGTTGCGGCACTTCGAGTTTTTCCGCGCCAGCCAGTTGGGCCTCTTTCTGTTCCTCCCCTTCGTCGCGCAATGGACCACTGGCAACGTGATTGATTCCAGCGGTGTGATCCTCTGGAGCGTCATCGCCCCCGTCGGCGCGATGCTCTGTGTCGGCGTGCGCCAGTCGCTCGGCTGGTTCATCGCCTGGGTCGTGCTCACGGCGGTCTCGGGGGCCGCGGACTATTACCTGGCCGACCTGCTGTTCGCGCCGAAGGCTGTCGTGCCGGTCCGCGTCAGCCTGGTGTTCTTCGCGCTGAACTTCATTGCGGTCGTCAGCATCATCTATGCGCTGCTTTTCTTCGCCATCGAGCAGAAGCGCGGGATTCAGGAAAGGCTCGAACAGTCGCGCAGGCAGATCGAGGTCGCGCAGGCCGCCACGGAGAAGCTGTTCGGCAGCCTGCTGATCTGATCCCGTCGGCGCGAAGCCTCGCCGCCGGGCCGCCCCAAGGCGAGGCACCAACCGGAGCGCGTGGAACGCGCGACCCCGCCAGCGGAAACCACGGAGCCCCCCGTAACAGCCGAGCGCAGCGAGCAAACAGGCTCCCCCGCCTTGAGGCGGGGGCCCGGGGGTGGTGGGCGTTTACGCCCTTTCCGGCGACAACACCACGCGGTTACGGCCGCCCTGCTTGGCCAGCAGCAGCGCGGCGTCGGCGAGTTCGATCAGCTTGTCGAGGTCGTCGCCGAGCCGGAAGGGGGCGACGCCGCAGGACAGGGTGATGGTTTCCTCGGCGCCGCCGTTGGTCAGGGTGATGCGCAGCTGGCCGACGGTGGCGCGCAGGCGCTCGGCGACCTTCATGCCGTCGTCGATGCCGGCCATCGGCAGCATGATCGCGAATTCCTCGCCGCCGTGGCGCGCCACCAGGTCGTGCGGGCGCAGGCTTTCGGCAATGGCGCGAGCAACGATGCGAAGCACCGGGTCGCCGGCCAGGTGGCCGTGGCGGTCGTTGAAGCGCTTGAAGTGGTCGATGTCGGCCATGACCAGGCACAGCGGCGCGGCGTCGCGTTCGCAGCGGCGCAGCGCGCGCGGGAAGGCGTCGTTCATCCAGCGCCGGTTGTGCAGGCCGGTCAGCGCGTCCACGCTCGACGCCTCCTCGAACTCGAGGCTGCGCGACTGGGTGGTGACCAGCGTCAGGTTGTCGTGGCGGACGCGGCCGGCGAGGATGGTCAGCAGGTTGCGGGCGAGGCCGTGCGAACTGTCGATCATGCCCCAGACCATTTCGTGCGGGATCGCCAGCACGGTGGTGTCGAGCGAGGCGATGACGTGGGCCGACGGGTTCTGGCCGTCGAGCAACGACATCTCGCCGACGCAGTCGCCGATGCCAAGCACGGTGTGCTCGGGCAGGTTACGGTTGCCGACATAGACGCGCAATTCGCCGGCGAGGACGAGAAACAGAAAGGTATTGGCAACATCCGGCGCCAGCAGCGTCTCGCCGGCCTTGATGCTGCGCCGCTCGCAGTTTTCGAGCAGGTGCTCGATCGATTCCAGCTTCGTCTGGCGGAACAGGCGGCCGCCGGCAATGCGCTGGCGCTCGTCGTCATTCAGCATGCCTGCCTCCCGGTCGGTTATCCTTGGTGCCGCGCCGCTTTTTGTACAGGCGGCAGTTTAGCGCCAACCCGACCCGAACCCGCAAGGAATCACGATGCTCCAGAATGACGACATCAGCATGGCCCTGTTCTGCGATTTCGAGAACGTCGCGCTCGGCGTGCGCGACGCCCAGTACGAAAAATTCGACATCAAGCCCATCCTCGAGCGGCTGCTGCTCAAGGGCAGCATCGTGGTCAAGAAGGCCTACTGCGACTGGGAGCGCTACAAGGCATTCAAGGCCGGCATGCACGAGGCCAACTTCGAGCTGATCGAGATTCCTCATGTGCGCCAGTCCGGCAAGAACTCGGCCGACATCCGCCTGGTGGTCGATGCCCTCGACCTCTGCTACACCAAGTCGCATGTCGATACCTTCGTCATCATCAGCGGCGATTCCGACTTCTCGCCGCTGGTGTCCAAGCTGCGCGAGAACGCCAAGCGGGTGATCGGCGTCGGCGTCAAGCAATCGACCTCGGACCTGTTGATCGCCAATTGCGACGAGTTCATCTACTACGACGATCTCGTGCGCGAGCGCGAGGCCAAACGTGGCAGCCGCCGCGCGGCTGCGCCCAACGCGCCCTCCAGGCGCCCGGCCGACGACGAGCGGGCGCGGCGCGAGGAGGTGGACGCGCGTCGCGGCAAGGGCCTCGACATGGCGGCGGCGACGCTGGAAGCCCTGCTCGGCGATCGCTCCGACGACGAGCGCGTCTGGGCCTCGGTATTGAAAGAGGCGCTGAAGCGGCGCAACCCCGGCTTCAACGAGTCCTACTTCGGCTTCAAGACCTTCGGCGCCATGCTCGAGGAGGCGCAGAAGCGAGGCCTGCTCGAATTCGGCCGCGACGAGAAGTCGGGTGCCTATGTGAAGCGTCGCGCGGCAGGTGTCGCCGTGCCGCCAGCGCCGACTTTTTTGGTGGAGCCCGCCGCCGAGCCGGTGGCGGAAGTTGCTCCACCGGTCGAGGCTGCGCCCGCACCGGCGCCGCGCCGTCGCTCGCGCGGCAAGAAGACGGAAGCCGCGGCCGTGGCTGCCCCGGCCACGGCTGTGGTTCCCGCCACCGAACCGAAGGTTGCCCGCAAGCGCGAGCCCAAGCCGCGCGCGCCACGCAAGGCGAAGAAGACCGCCACCACTCCGGCCAAGGGCGAGGCTTAGGCGATCCGGTAAAATAACCGGTTCTTTCACGCATCCAGGCCCCTCCAGGCAATTCGCGCCATGAAGCACATCGTCGACGACGTCCGCATCAAGGAGATCAAGGAACTCTCCCCGCCCGCCCACATCCTGCGCGAGTTTCCCGCCAGCGAGCCGGCGGCGGCGGCGACCTTTGATGCGCGCGCCGCCATCCACCGCATCCTCCACGGCTCCGACGACCGCCTGCTGGTGGTGATCGGCCCCTGCTCGATCCACGACTACGCCGCGGCGATGGAATATGCGCGGCGGCTCAAGGCCGAGCGCGACCGCCTCGGCGCCGAGCTGCTGATCGTGATGCGCGTCTATTTCGAGAAGCCGCGCACCACCGTCGGCTGGAAAGGCCTGATCAACGATCCGCGCCTCGACGGCAGCTACAAGATCAACGAGGGCCTGCGCCTGGCGCGCAAACTGCTGTGGGAGATGAACGAGCTCGGCCTGCCGGCGGCAACCGAGTTCCTCGACACCATCACGCCGCAATATACGGCCGACCTCATCAGCTGGGGCGCCATCGGCGCGCGCACCACCGAGAGCCAGGTGCACCGCGAGCTGGCCTCGGGCCTGTCGTGCCCGGTCGGTTTCAAGAACGGCACCGACGGCAACATCCGCATCGCCGTCGATGCCATCAAGGCCGCGGCCGCGCCCCACCACTTCCTCTCGGTTACCAAGGCCGGCCATTCGGCCATCGTCTCCACCAACGGCAACGAGGACTGCCACGTCATCCTGCGCGGCGGCAAGAAGCCGAACTACGACGCGGCCAGCGTCGATGCCGCGTGCACCGAGCTGGGCAAGTCCGGGCTGGCGGCGCGGGTGATGGTCGATTTCTCCCACGCCAACAGCAGCAAGAAATTCAGGATGCAGCTCGATGTCGCGCGCGACGTCGCCGCGCAACTGACGGCTGGCGAGGACCGCATCTTCGGCGTGATGATCGAGTCCCACCTCAAGGAAGGCCGCCAGGATCTCAAGCCCGGCATCGCCCTCGATCACGGCGTCTCGATCACCGACGCCTGCCTCGGCTGGGAAGACAGCGTCATGGCGCTGGAAATCCTCGCCGAGGCCGTGCGGCAGCGGCGGCTGACGCTGGCGGAAAAGTAAGCGTTCCATCGAGTGAGTGCCCGCCGGCTCTTTCTCGTCTTTCTACCCCTCACGCTCGCCTTCCGCCTGTGGCTGGGCTGGGCGATGCCCGTCACCGGCGACGAGGCCTATTTCGTCGACTGGGGCCGGCATCCCGACTGGGGCTTCTACGATCACCCGCCGATGGTCGGCTGGTGGCTCGCGGCGCAGTTGCTGCTCGGCGACGCGCTGGTTTGGCTGCGCCTGTCGGCCATCCTGCAGCCGGCATTGCTGGCGGCGGCCGTGGCGTGGTTCGCCCCGCGCCTCTCGCCGGGACTCGCGCCGGAGCGCGCCTGGTGGGCCGCGCTGCTGGTGCTGCTGGCGCCGGTCAATGTCTGGAACGTCTTCGTCACCACCGACACGCCGCTGATCTATTTCTCGGTGCTGGCGGCGCTAGCCTGGCTGCGCGCGACGCGCGACGACAGCCGGGGCTGGTATGTCCTGGCCGGCCTCATGCTCTGCCTCGCGGTGCTGTCGAAATACTTCGCCGCGCTGCTCGGCTTCGCCTTCCTCGTTCACGCGCTGACCCTGCGGCGCCGGGCGGCCTTCGTCGGCCTCGCCATCGCCTACGCCTGCACGGTTCCGGCGCTGGCGCTGATGGCCTGGTGGAACGCCGGTCACTGCTGGGCCAACGTGATGTTCAATTTCGTGAACCGCCACGAAGGCGCCGGGCTCAACGTGACGACGCTGCCCCTCTACGCGGTTACGCTGCTCTACGTGCTGACGCCGCCGGCCTTGTGGCTGTGGTGGAAGACGCGCGGTCGCGAGGGTTTGTGGCTGCTCGCCGCCGTGCCCTTCGCCCTGTTCGCGCTGCTGGCGCTGGCCAAGACCGTCGGCCTGCACTGGCTGCTCGGCTTCGTGCCGCTGGCGCTGCTGTGGCTGGCGCTGCAATTGTCCGAGACGACACTGGCGAAGCTTGGAAAATTCTTCGTCGGCTTCGCCGCGCTGCACGTCGCCGCCATCGTCGCCATCGCCCTGCTGCCGATGGAAACGTGGAAGCGCTCGCATCTCTACGACGGCATCGTGCTGACCTTCGAGGCCGACCGGCTGATCGAACGCTTGCAGCCCTTCGCGCGTGACTACGCCTTCGCCAGCGACGGCTACTCCAACGCCGCCACGCTGTCGTTCCACTCGGCCAAGCGCTTCATGGTGTTCGGCGAGGGCGGCTACCACGCGCGGCAGGACGATTTCCTCACCGACTGGCGCAAACACGACGGCCGCAACATCCTCATCCTGACCAAGCGCCGTCCCGCCAGTCCCACGGGGATTTCCTCCGGTCACGCCGAGTTTTCGGCCTGGTTCCACGAGGTCGAACTAAAGACCGTGGAACTGCGCGGCGTCGCATTCACCGTCGTCCTCGGCCGCGGCTTCAACTACGCCGCCTATCGCGATGACGTGCTGGCCCGCATCAAGAGCCGTTACTATGCGATTCCCGCCTGGTTGCCGCGGAAGGGCTGCACTTTCTGCGACAGGCATTTTCCCGACACGCCATGCACCCGATGAGTCCCGACGAAGGGTCGCCCCGAGACGGAGCCAGCCAGAAAACCGGAGTCCGCGTCGGCGGACGAACACCCGTCACCCCCGCCCCCGGGGCGGGGGGCGGGGGGCGGGGGGCGTACGTTCGGCTCCTGCGTCCGCACCAGTGGATCAAGAACGGCTTCGTCCTGGTCGGCCTGCTGTTCGGCCACGCCTGGCACGACCCGGCCAAGGTGACGATGGCGCTGGCCGCCTTCGCCGCCTTCTGCCTGCTGGCCTCGGCGGTGTACGTGATGAACGACCTGGCCGACCGCGAGCAGGATCGCCTGCACCCGGACAAGCGCCACCGCCCGCTGGCCAGCGGCGCGCTCGGCACCGGCGCGGCCATCGCGCTCGGCCTTGCCTGCCTTGCCGGCGGCCTGGCGCTGGCTTTTACCCTCGCCGGCATCGCGCCATGGATCTTCGTCGCCTACCTGCTGCTCAACGCCGCCTACAGCGCCGGCCTCAAGCATGTGGTGATCCTCGATGTCTTCCTCATCGCCGCCGGCTTCATGCTGCGCCTCTTGGCCGGCACCGTCGGCATCGGCATCGCGCCCTCGCACTGGCTGCTGCTGTGCGGCCTGATGCTCACGCTCTTCCTCGGCTTCGCCAAGCGCCGCGCCGAGTTGAATGCCCTCCTCGCCGAAAGCGGTGGCCATCGCCGCGTGCTCGAGCACTATTCGCCCGCCATGCTCGACCAGTTCCTGACCATGACGGCCATGGGCACGATCATCACCTACAGCCTCTACACCGTGAGCACCGAGACCGTCGCGCAGCACGGCACGCCCTACCTGATGACGACCGTGCCCTTCGTGCTCTACGGCATGCTGCGCTATCTCTACCGCCTGCACCGCCAGGGCGGCGGCGGCGACCCGGCGCGCGAGCTGTTCCGCGACGGCCACCTGCTGGCGGCCTTTTTCGGCTGGCTGGCAACCGTGCTTGCCGTGCTGGCCCGCTAGGTCGAGCCGGAGCTATAATGGCCGCCAAGGAGCACTAAGCAACCGTCATGGCGCAGGGCGATCCCGACCACTTTCCGAATCTGGAGCATCTGGGCGATGCCGTTCTGTTCGTCCAGCGCATCCACGAGATCATTCAGCACATCGACCTCTTCGAAGACTTCGAAGAAAGCGAGATCAGGCATCTTGCCTCCTACATGGAGTGCTATCGGGCGCCCGCCGGCAGCGAGATCATCCGCGAGGGCGAACCCGGCGACTTCATGGTGATGCTGATCGAGGGTACCGTCGAGATCATGCGCAAGGACACCACCGGCCTGCCCGCGCGCATCGGCAATGCCGGCCCGGGCAAGACGCTGGGCGAGATGTCGCTGATCGACGGCGAGCCGCGCTTCGCCAGCTGCATCGCCACTTCCGAACTGGTTTTCGCCGTGCTCGACCGTGCGCGCCTGACGCACCTGATCGCCGCCGAACCGAACGTCGGCGTCAAGATCCTCATGGAATTATTGATGCTGCTCAACCAGCGCCTGCGCGTGGTCAGCAAGCAACTGATGCAGTGCCTCGAAAAAAGACTTCCAAGGATTAGCTAGTAGGTAGGCCCGCCATCCCCAGCCCCTTCCTCGCGGAAGGGGCGACTTGCGGCTCGCTGCGCTCGATTGCTACGGGGGAGCTTCGGTCGAGCCACGTCGCGGATTGCGCCTTCGGCGCGTGCCATGCTGAAAAAGTCGGCACCCCAAGGGTACTTCCTGCGGGGCGCGCTGGCGGTACGGCGCCGCGCTCTACGCGTTCTTCCCCTTCTGCCATGGCACGTCATCGCGGCCGGCGCTCTTGTTGAGCCAGCGGCCGAGCACGAAGAGCAGGTCGGACAGGCGGTTGAGGTACTGGCGACTGGCATCCGACACGGCCTCGTTGTGCGCCAGCGCCACCGCGCTGCGTTCGGCACGGCGGCAGACCGTGCGGGCGAGATGCGTGATCGCCGCGGCGCGCGTGCCGCCCGGGAGGATGAATTCCTTGAGCGGGCCGAGCTGCTCGTTCCAGCCGTCGAGCAGTTTCTCCAGCCACGCCGGCTGGGTGTCGGCCAGCAGCTTCGCGCCGGGTATCGACATCTCGCCGCCGAGATCGAACAGATCGTGCTGGATGCCGGTCAGCGCCGTGCGCACGTCGTCGGCTAATTCCTCGCAGAGCAGCAGACCGATGACCGAGTTGAGTTCGTCGACGTCGCCGAGCGCGGCGACGCGCGGCGCGTCCTTGGCCGTGCGCGAGCCGTCACCGAGTCCGGTGCTGCCGGCGTCGCCGGTGCGGGTGTAGATCTTGGAGAGGCGGTGTCCCACGGAATACCCCAAAGAGAAAGGCCGACCGGGATTATCCCAGATCGGCCTTTTTTCACGGCAGCGCCGTATCGCCAGCGCCGACTTTTGGCCATCCGCCGGGCCGCCCCAAGGACGGCAGCCACAAACATGGAGCCGCGCCAGCGGCGAACCCTTGTCACCTCCCCGCGAGGGGAGGGCGGGAGGGGCGGGTCTTAACGGGCCAGCACCGGCATGCCGAACAGCGGCCAGACGGTGACCATGGCCAGGCCGAGCACCACGAGCAGGATCGCGCTCATCGCCAGGCCGTGCCAGAAAAATTCGCCCGGCGTGAATTGCTTCGATTCGTAGGCGATGGCGTTGGGCGCGGCGCCGATCAGCAGCACGAAGGGCATGCCGGCGGTGACCAGCGAGGCGTAGAAGATCACGTCGGGGGCGACGCCCAGGTACTTGGCGATCACCAGCGACACCGGCAGCGCGATGGCGATGGCGGCGACGTTCATGATGAAGTTGGTCATCATCAGAACGAAGGCGGCGATGCCCATGACGAATACCCACCAGTGCGCGTCCTGCAGCATGCCCAGCCATTGCACCGCCATCCACTCGGCGGCGCCGGTCTTCCACAGGCAGAAGCCGATGCTCATGGCCCCCGAGAACAGCAGGATGATGTTCCAGGGCAGTTCCTCCAAGTCCTCGACCTTGAGCACGCCGAAGATGAAGAACAGCAGCGTAGACACCAGCATCAACGCGGCGCGGTCGATACTCTTCAAGGCGGGCACCGCCGACTGCAGCGCCATCAGCGCCACGACCAGGGCGACGCAGGCGAGGACGAAGATTTCGTTGCGGCGCATCGGGCCGAGCGTGCGAGAGAGCTTGGCCACCTTGTCGCGCAGTCCGGGAATGGTGGCCTTGGACGGCTTGAAGACGATGGACAGATAGAGCCAGATCAGGAACACCATGCCCCAGCCGATCAGGCCGAGGAAGAAGGGCAGATCGAAGAAGCCCACGTCGCGGCCGGTGAATTCCTTGAACATGCTGGCCGCCGCCGGCGCGCGCGCCGAGCCGAGGAAGGTGACGATGCTGCCCGCGCCGGCGGCCCAGGCCATGCCCATGAACAGGCTCTTGCCGAAGCGCGACGGCCCCTCGTCTTCCTTGTAGAGCGCAAGAATGGCCAGCAGGATCGGGAACATGGTGGCGGCGACGGCGGTGTGTGCCATCAGATGCGCAAGTCCGGCGGTCACCACCAGGCAGCCGAGCAGGATGGTGCGGGTGTTCTCGCCGACGATCTCGAGCATCTTGTAGGCCAGGCGTTTGGTCAGCCCGGTCTTGGTGAAGGCCATGCCGATGATCATGGAGCCGAAGATGAACATCACCGACGGGTCCATGAAGTCGCGGAAGGCTTCCCGGGCCGGACGGATGGCGAACAGCGCCTGGAACACGCCGATGGCGATGGCGGTGACGCCGATGGGGATGACCTCGAACACCCACCAGATGCCGGCCATCAAAAAGAGGCCGATGGCCGCCTTGCCCTCGGGTGAGAGCGCGAAGTGCTTGCCGGACGGGTCGATGGCGTCGGCCCAGGGCGGCGCGAAATAGATGAACAGGAAGACGGCGAGGCCGCCGAGCAGGGCGGTCCATTTTTTCCAGTCGAAGGGTGTTGCCGCGGCTTCGAGGGTGATGGCGCCAGCGTTCTCATGGCTCATGCGGCTTCTCCTTCGGCGAGCACGGCCTTGGCCACTTCACCGAGCACGTCGACGATGCGCAGCACGCCGGTGACGCGCCCGGCTTCGGTCACCGGCAGGATGTTGGTGCCGAGGGTGGCGAACAGGTAGACCGCCCGGGTCAGGGGTTCCGCGGCGGCGACCGTCGTCGTCACCGGCCTGGCGTGGGTGCCGGCCGGAAGGCGGGCGGCCTCGCGGCACTGTTCGGTGCAATCTTCCTGCCACAACGGGGTCAGCGATTCCACGTCGTCATCGGCGCCCTCGAAATGGGTGGGCCGGTGCTGGAGGTAGTCGGGCAGCAGGCTGAACAGCAGGTCGCGCAGCCCCAGCACGCCGACCAGGCGGTCGTGGCCGTCCAGCACCAGCACGCTGCGGAACTGCTCGGCCGAGTCGTACTTCGCCTTGAGCGTGGCGAAGACATCGCGCAGGGTCGCGTTATCGCGGACATGGGGATAGTCCGCAAGGGGGGTGGCATGGTCGCCGACGGTTCCGCTTACCGACATGGAAATCTCCTCGATCAGGCTGCGTTGAAACGTCCGGGCGATCCTCAGTCGTGCAGCGGGGTCGCCAGGGTGTTGGTGCGTGGCGGTGGGCGCAGCGGGTCGTCCTCGCCGGCGTATTCGGCGCGCGAGTAGATCGCCTCCAGCGCCTGTTCGGCGGTGGAGAAGAAGCGCTTTTCGCCGATGACGTCGCGCAGGCCGGTGGCGCGCATGACGTCGTGGACCTGCTTCTTGAGACCGGAGAAGAGCATGACAATGCCGTTCTCGTTGAGGCGCTCGACCAGGTGATGAATCACCTCCTCGCCCGAGGCATCGATGTCGTTGATGCCGTCGCCGACGATCAGCACATAGGGCGCTTCGGGGTTGTTGGCCACCGCCTCGAGCACCGCATCCTCGAAGTAGGAGACGTTGGCGAAATAGAGGCGGCCGTCGAAGCGGATCGCCGTTACCACGTCCGAGGCCGGCAGGTCGTTGATCTTGGCGTCGCGCAGCGTTCCATCCGTGTAGCGGCCGAGGATGGCGACGCGCGGCTTCATGGTGTTGTAGAGGAAGAGGACCAGCGCCAGGCCGGCGCCGACCATGATGCCGCGGTCGAGGTGCGGCGCCGCCAGCAGGGTGACAACGAAGGTGACGAGAGCGACGATGCCGTCGAGCTTGCTCGCCTGCCAGGTGTGCTTGAGCGCGGCAGGGGTGACCAGGCCGGTCACGGCCAGCAGGATGATCACCGCCAGCACGGCCTTGGGCAGATGGTAGAGGTAGGGCGTCAGGAACAGCAGGACGACGGCGACGAAAATGCCGTTGAACACCATGGCGAAGCCGGTCTTGGCGCCGGCCTGCAGGTTGATGGCCGAACCGGTGAAGGAACCGCAGGCGGGGTAGGCCTGGAAGAAGGCGCCGCCGATGTTGGACAGGCCCTGGCCGATCAATTCCTGGTTCGGGTCGATGCGCTGCTTGGACTTGGTCGCCATGGCCTTGGCCATGGAGATCGACTCCATGAACGCGACCAGCGCGATGATCAGCGCCGCCGCGAGCAGCGAGAAGATGGCGTCGAGCGTCAGCGTCGGCAGGCGGAACGAAGGCAGGCCGGCGGGGATGTTGCCGACGACGTCGCCGCCGCCCATCAGGCGCATTTCGCCTTTCTCGATCTTCTTGATGTGCCACTTGCGGCCGTCGGTCTCGACGCCGGCGGGCACCGCGCCCTGGACGTAGAGCAGGGCCTGTTCGCTTTCCGGGGCGCGGCCGCGCTCGAAGTGCAGGCGATTGACCTTGGCCAGGCGCGCCTTGTTTTGCGTTTCGAGGGTGGAGAGGGTCAGGCGCGCCAGTTCGATGTCGTGGCGCAGGTCGGCCGCGGCGCGGGCGTCGCCGGTCTTCTCGATCCCCCGCAACTGGGTGAGCTTGGCGGTGACGTCCGTCGTCAGGGTGGTGATCTGCCCGTCGACCTGGGCGTAGGCGACCACCAGCTCGCGCGCCGCGGGGTCGACGATCAGATCGGGCTTGCCCTTGGATTTATGCTCGAAGCCGACGGCGACGCTGACCAGGGTGGTGATGACCACGGCGACCAGCACGCTGGGCTTGGCGAGGAAGGATATCTTCTTCAGCGCCAGCATCAGCGCCAGGGCGAAGGCCGACATCGCCAGCGTCGGCAGGTGGGTTTGCGGCAGGTAGCCGGCCATTTCCCACATGTCCTTGAGGAAGGAGTCGCTGCGGCCCTTGGGGATGCCCAGCAGCATGTCGACTTGCGATAACGCGATGATGATGGCGGCCGCGTTCATGAAGCCGAGGATCACCGGATGCGAGACGAAGTTCACGATGGTGCCGAGCTTGATGGCGCCCAGGGAAAACTGGATGACCCCGACCATCAGGGTGAGCAGCAGGGCCAGGCCGATGTAATCGTCGGTGAAAGGCATTGCCAGCGGCGTCACCGCGGCGGCGGTCATCAGCGAAACGATGGCCACCGGCCCGGTGGCAAGCTGTCGCGAGGAACCCCACAACGCGCCAAGGATGGCGGGGAGGAAGGCCGTGTAGAGCCCGAAATACACCGGGAGCCCCGACAACTGCGCATAGGCCATGGCCTTGGGCACCAGCACCAGGCCGCCGGTGATGCCGGCGATCAGGTCGCCGCGAATGACGAAGGAATTGACCGGGAACCAGGAGAGAAAGGGGAACAGGCGCAGCAGCAGCTTGTTGGCGAACATGGGAATCCTCGATGCCGTGGTCGGGCGCTGGCAGCGGAATGTTGCCAAATGATGCAAACTACAGCGCACGCATTGCAGAACGCAGCATTTTAGCGCCACCGAGAGGCGAGGGGGGGCAGAGACGCGTTATGCGAGCATTACGTCCGTCTATGAATCGAGTCAGAACAAGGGAACGCGCATGATCCGAAAGAACCCCAGCGGCGACCTGCCGGTGATTCACGAGTCCGCCTATGTCGACAACACGGCGATCATCTGCGGCAAGGTGGTCATCGGCGAGAACGTGTTCGTCGGGCCCTATGCCGTGATTCGCGCCGACGAGGTGAACGAGCGGGGAGAGATGGAGCCAATCGTCATCGGCGCCCATTCCAACATTCAGGATGGCGTGGTGATCCACTCCAAGGCCGGGGGGCTGGTGAAAATCGGCGAACATACCTCGATCGCCCACCGCTCCATCGTGCATGGCCCCTGCGAGGTGGGCAGCAACGTTTTCATCGGCTTCAATTCGGTGCTGTTCAACTGCAGTGTCGGCGACCGTTCGGTGGTGCGCCACAACTCGGTGGTCGAGGGCTGCCACATTCCGCCGGGTTTCTACATCCCGTCGACCAGCAACATCCATTCGGACTCGGAGCTGGCCGATATCGCGCAGGTGACGCCGCAGGTGGCGGACTTCTCGGAATCCGTCGCGCTCGCCAACCACGAGTTGGTGAAGGGGTACAAGAAACTCCAGAACGAGTTTTGAGCGCTCGCCGCAGCGCGCGTCGGGCCGGGTTCAGGATTTTTCCAGTTCGTAGCGCTTGAGCTTGCGCCACAGCGAGACGCGGTCGATGCCGAGAATCTGCGCGGCCAGCGTCTGGTTGCCACCCGCGTCCCGCAGCACCCAGCTGATGTAGTCGCGTTCCTGCTCTTCGAGCGAGGGCAGGCGGCCTTCCTTCTTGCGGAAGGTTCGGATCGACAGCTCGCGCAGGTCGTCCGGCAGGTAGGCGGTTTCGATGATGTCGCCGGTGGCGACGGCGACCCCGCGCTCGACGATGTTCTCGAGTTCGCGCACGTTGCCCGGGAAGTCATAGGCCTTGAGTATGTCCATCGCCTCGGGCGCGATCTCGCTCACCCGCTTGTCCATGCGCGCCGCGCACTTTTTCAGGAAATGGTAGGCCAGCAGCGGCACGTCGTCGCGGCGGCGCGACAGCGGCGGGATGTGCAGGTTGACGACGTTGAGGCGGAACCACAGGTCCTGGCGGAATTCGCCGCGCCTGACCATGTCCTGCACGTCGCGGTTGGTGGCGGCGACGAAGCGCACGTCGACCTTCACCGGCCGGGTCGCGCCCAGCGGCAGCACTTCCCTTTCCTGGATCACGCGCAGCAGCTTGACCTGCATGGTCGGCGGCATTTCGGTGATTTCGTCGAGGAACAGGGTGCCGCCGGTCGCGGCTTCGAGCAGGCCCTTGCGGTCGCTGCCGGCGCCGGTGAAGGCACCCTTGGCGTGGCCAAACAGTTCGTTGGCGAGCAGATCCTCGTTGAAGGCACCGCAGTTGATGGCGAGACAGGGGCCTTCGGCGCGGCGGCTGTGGTGGTGGAGGTACTGGGCGAAAAGCTCCTTGCCGGTGCCGGATTCGCCGGTGATCAGCACGTTGCAGTCGGTGGGCGCGATCTGCCGCGTCATTTCGAGCAGCCGCTGCATCCCGGCATCCTGGGTGATGATGCGGACCTTGCCCTGGAAGCCTTCCACCTGTTCGCGCAGGGCGCGGTTCTCGCGGCGCAGGCGGATCTTCTCCATCGCCTCGGCCACCACCTTGCGCACCTCGTCGAGGCGGAAGGGCTTGGCGATGTAGTAGAAGGCGCCGTGCTTCATGGCGTCGACGGCCGACTCCAGCGTGGCGAATCCGGTGATCAGCACCACCTCGGTGTCCGGGTGGCTTTCGCGGCACTTCCGCAGGATCTGCATGCCGTCGATCTTTTCCATGCGCAGATCGGTCAGCACCACGTCGAAGGCCTGTTTCTCCAGATGGGCCAGCGCGTTGCCGCCACTCTGGGTGGCGACGACCTCGTAGCCCTCCTTCTTCATCACGTGCTCGAGGTTCTTGATGGCGACCTTTTCGTCGTCGACGATCAGCAGTCTTCCCTTGGTCATAATGCCTCCGTAGGGCCGCCCCAAGGGGGCATGCGCGGCTTGCCCCCTCTGGGGGTGGGGGGCAGCGAGCCGAGTTTGCGAGCGTGGGGGGGCATCATTTTCTCTCCATGCGGCAGGCGGATGGTGAATGTCGTCCCCTGGTCGGGCATGCTCTCGACGGCGATGCAGCCGCCATGCTCCTCGACGATTTCGAAGACGATGAAAAGACCGAGGCCCATGCCGCCGCCGATTTCCTTGGTGGTGAAGAAGGGATCGAAGATGCGCGGCAGCACCTCCGTCGCGATGCCCGCGCCGTTGTCGTGGACCGCGATTTCCACCGCCTCGCCCGCGCCGGCGCACTGACCGAACAGCAGCCTGGCCGGCGGCCGCGCCGTGCCGGCCTCGTGGGTGATGCGTGCCGTGATGGTGACTTCACCGGCACCGCCCAGCGCGTCGACGGCGTTGCGTACCAAGTTGATGAACAACTGCTGCAGACGCTGGCGGTCGCCGGAAACGACCAGGTCGCCGGCGATGCGGGGGGTCACGCTCACCTGGACGGGAATCTGGCCGCGAATCAGGCGCAGGGTTTCGTCGATCAGGGCGCCCAGCGGCAGCGGCTCGGCGCGGAACTCGCGGTCGCGGGCGTAGTCGAGCAGCGAGCGCACGATGCGCCGCGCGCGCCAGGTCTCCGCGTCGATCTGGGCAATGAGCTCGCGCTGGAACGCAGCGCTTTCGTCGGCCGCCGTCCCGCCAGTCCCACGGGGATTTCCTTCGGTCACGCCGACTTCTTCGGCGAGGATCTGGCTCGAGGTGGCGATGTTGGAAAGCGGGTTGTTGAGCTCGTGGGCGACGCCCGAGAGCAGGGTGCCGAGCGCCGCCAGCTTCTCCGAATGCACCAGTTGGCCCTGGCGCAGTTCCAGTTCGCGCAGCACGTGGTTGAACGCCTGGGTCAGCGATTCGATCTCGCGATCGCCGGCGGTCATCTCCAGTTGCGTCATGCGTCCGGCGGCCACGGCTTTCATCCGTTCTTCCATTTCCTTCAGCGGGCGCACGACGCGGCGCGCCAGCAGGTGGCCGATCAGGATCAGCAGGACGACGACGAAGGCCGTCGATCCCAGCAGCAGCGAACGGTGGCGGTCGACCTGGGCTCGCAGCATCGCGCGCTCGGCGCGGGCCAGTGCTTCGGCGACGGTCACGATGGTCTTGCCCGTGGCGCGAATCTCGCCGGCCAGGGCTTCGCTGGCGTCCGCGCCGGCGTAGCGTTCCATCAGCGCGGCATAGCGTTCCAGGTCCGCCGCGAGCGCGGCCCGGCTTGCTCCCGTGCCCAGCGTTTCGAACAGCCCGCCATGCTCGCGCAGCAGCGCCCGGGCCTGCGCGACGAATTGCCGGTTTTCGTCGAGATCGCCCGGCTGGCGATAGAGGAAATAGTTCTTCTCGAAGCGGCGGATTTCGAGCGAGGTGTCGAAATAGCGGGCGATCTGTTCGCCCGCGACGATGCTTTGCTCGAGCAGGCGCAATTCGATCAGCGAGAACAGGGAAAAGCCCGCCGTCAGGGCGGCGATCACCGCGTAGGCGACGAGAATTTTCTGGCGCAGGGATTTCATGGCAGGCCTGAAGGGGTTGAATTGCATTATGCAACATTCGTTGGTGCGGATGCAACGTAAGCATTGCCCAGTGGCACTCGGGCCTTGCCCGCCGTATGGGTAATTGAGTTGCAATATGCAATCATCGGCATGATGCGAAGGAAAAGCCCGAATTGCGATGGCAGGCCGTTTCCCCAGCGTTTTCAGCGGCTTGATGTCATTTTTCGATGCGGGCACGGAACCTGCAATTGCAGTTCTGTTTTTCCTCGCCAGGAGCGGCTGTTGTCTGACCCCGTGGAGTCCGCTGGTTCGTCCGCAAGTTCTTCGCGTCCCGAGCGCACCGTGCTGCTGGCCGTGCGCGAGGGGCATATCGAGTCACGCCTGCTCGCCGCGGCGCGCGGCCTGTGCCAGCGCATGGACGCGGCGCTGGACATCCTGGTGCTGACCCGCGGCGAGTCGTTGCCATCCGAGATTGCCGCGTTCGTGCGGGCGCTGCGCGCCGACGGCATCATCTACTCGCTGACGCAAAAGCCGCTTCTGCGCCGGCGCGACATCGTGGATTACGCCAATACCCACGAGTGCGTTTCCACCGTGGTGATCGATTCCCTCGAAGGCTGGGAGGGCGTGGCCGAGGACAAGGCCAGCGACCCCTGGCGCAAGCTGGCCTGCCCGCTGGTGACCGCCGTGCCCAAGCTTTCAGTACCCGAATGACATCCGCCGCCAGGCCATGACAATGACGCTCTCGCCGAAGAAACTCCTGCCCTTCCTTGCCTGGTTTCCGCTGCGCGGCGACACGCTCAAGGCCGACTTTCTCGCCGGCCTCACCGTCGCGCTGGTGCTGGTGCCGCAGTCCATGGCCTACGCGCAACTCGCCGGACTGCCGCCGTACTACGGCCTCTATGCCGCCTTCCTGCCGGTAATGGTGGCCGCGCTGTGGGGCTCGTCGCACCAGCTCGGCACCGGGCCGGTGGCGGTGGCCTCCCTGCTCACGGCCTCGTCGCTGTCGCCGCTGGCGGCGCCCGGCTCCGAGCAGTTCGTGGCGTTGGCGATCATGCTGGCGCTGCTGGTCGGCATCGTCCAGCTGACCCTGGGGGTGTTCAAGCTCGGCGTCATCGTGAACTTCCTGTCGCACCCGGTGATCGTCGGCTTCACCAACGCCGCCGCGATGATCATCGGCCTGTCGCAGGTCAACAAACTCATCGGCGTGCCGATGGGCCGCTCCGAGCATTTCATCAACGACATCTGGGGCGTCGCCAGGCAGGTCGGCGACACGCACCCGCCGACGCTGGCCATGGGTGCGACCGCCATCGTCATCATGTATGTCATCCGCAAGAAGGCGCCCAGGCTGCCGGGCGTGCTGATCGCCGTGGCGGTGACCATCATTGCCTCCTGGCTACTGCACTTCGAGACCAACGCCAGCGGCCGCGTCGAGCAGATCGCCGACGTCGAACTGAGGACGATGGTGGAGAAGGCGGCCGAGAGCAGCCGCAAGGTCGAAGCAACGAACAAGGCTCTGCTGGAGAAAGCCACGGCCGCCAAGGCCGCCCACAAGACCGGGGGCGGCCTCAGCGTGCACGGCGTGAACCTCGACGCCGAAGCCGATATTGCCCGCATCGAAGTGCAGACCGCCGAGAAGGAGGCGGCCGACTGGAAGAAGTTCCTGCGCGGCATCCCCGTGGCGCGCGGCGTGGACGAAACGGGCCGGACCGTGGCCGTCTATCCGGCGGCCAAGGTGCCGCCCGAGGTGAAAACCGATGGCGCCATCTTCCGCATTCGCGGTGTCGGCAAGGACGGCTTCAAACTGGTCGGTGGCGGCGAGGTGGTCGGCGGCATCCCCGAGGGCCTGCCCTCGATCGGGCTGCCGAACGTCTCCTGGGACATGCTGGGCAGCCTGCTGGCCGCGGCCATCGTGATCTCGCTGGTGGGATTCATGGAAGCGATTTCCATCGCCAAGGCCATTGCCGCCAAGACCAAGCAGAAGATCGACCCGAACCAGGAACTGATCGGCCAGGGCCTGGCCAACCTGGTCGGCAGTTTCAGCCAGGCCTTCCCGGTGTCCGGCTCCTTCTCGCGCTCGGCGGTGAACATCAATGCCGGCGCGAAGACGGGCATGTCCTCCGTGTTTACCGGCCTGCTGGTTCTGCTCACGCTGCTGTTCCTGACGCCGCTGCTCTACCACTTGCCGCAGGCGGTGCTGGCGGCCGTCATCATCATGGCGGTGATCGGCCTCATCAACTTCGGCGCCGTCAAGCACGCCTGGCAGGCCAACAGGCACGATGGCATCGCCTCGGTCGTCACCTTCGTCGCCACGCTGGCGTTTGCACCTCACCTCGACAAGGGCATCATGGTCGGCGCGGGACTGGCCATCGTGCTCTATCTCTATCGCACCATGACGCCGCGCGTGGCGATACTCGGACGTCATTCCGACGGCACGCTGCGCGACGCCAGGGTGCACCAGCTGCCGGCCTCCGACGTTGTCACCGCCGTGCGCTTCGATGGCCGCCTCTACTTCGCCAACGTCGCCTTCTTCGAGGACGCCATCCTCGACGCCGTCGCCAGCAATCCCGAGGCGCCCTACCTGCTGGTGGTCGCCGACGGCATCAACGAGCTCGATGCCTCGGGCGAGGAGGTGATCCATCATCTCGTCGAGAGGCTGCGCGGCATCGGCGTGGTCGTGCTGTTCTCGGGCCTGAAGAAGCAGGTGCTCGACGTCATGCAGGCGACCGGCCTGCGCGCGCTGATCGGCGAAAAGTGCATCTTCGCCACGTCCGACAAGGCGCTGGAAAAGATCTACTCGCGCGCGGAAAACATAAGCGACGAAGATGCCTTGCGGCCGGTTGCAGGCTGATAAAATTTTCCGCACGCCATGCTCAGCCTTCTGCCCATCGACACCCTGCTGATTGCCGCCTGCGCCTGGCTGGCCATCGGGCTGCTCGGGCTGGTGGCGCCGCGCAACCTGCGCTTCATCAGCAAGACCCTGTTCCCGCTCGGCGCCCTCGTCGGCGTGCTGGTGGGCCTGGTGGCGCTGGGATCGCTCGGTGAGGCGCCAGAAACCGCCGTGCTGGTCATCGGCCTGCCCGACCTGCCCTTCCACCTGCGGCTCGACAATCTTTCCGCGGTTTTCGCCCTGCTGCTCGGCTTCGTGCCGGTCGGCATCTCGATCTATGCCGCCGGCTATTTCAGGAAGGGCGAAGGCACGGCGCCCGGTGTGCTCTGCCTCGAATACCATGTCTTCCTCGCCAGCATGCTGCTGGTGCTGCTGGCGGACGACGCCTACGCCTTCATGGTGGCGTGGGAGAGCATGGCGCTCTCAAGCTTCTTCCTCGTCACCACCAACCACCAGCACGCCGAGATCCGCCGCGCCGGTTTCCTCTACCTGCTGATCGCCCACGTCGGCGCCATCAGTATTCTGCTGTCCTTCGGCGTGATGACCGGAGGCGCGGGCGACTACACCTTCGCCGGCATGCGCGCGCAGCAGCTGTCGCCCTTCTGGGCCTCGGCCGCCTTCCTGCTGGCGCTGGTCGGCTTCGGCGCCAAGGCCGGTCTGGTGCCGCTCCACGTCTGGCTGCCGGAGGCGCATCCGGCCGCGCCCTCGCCGGTGTCGGCCATGATGAGCGGCGTGATGCTCAAGACCGCCATCTACGGCTTGCTGCGCGTGAGCTTCGATCTCGTTGGCACGCCGCTGTGGTGGTGGGGCGTGGTGGCGCTGGCGGTCGGGCTGGTCACGGCGCTGTTCGGCGTCCTCTACAGCACGGTGCAGAGCGACATGAAGCGGCTGCTGGCCTATTCCTCGATCGAGAACATCGGGCTCATCGCCGTCGGCATCGGCCTGACATTGATCTTCCATGCCTATCGCATGGAGGCGCTGGCGGCGCTGGCGATGACGGCCGTGCTCTACCATTGTCTGGCCCATTCCGCCTTCAAGAGCCTGCTGTTCCTGTGTACCGGCTCGGTGCTGCACGCGACGAAGGAGCGCAGTCTCGGCAAGCTCGGCGGTCTGATCCATCGCATGCCCTGGGTGGCGTGGCTGGCCCTGGCCGGGGTGATCGCCAGCGTCGGCCTGCCGCCGCTGTCCGGCTTCGTTTCCGAGTGGATGCTGCTGCAGGCCTTCCTCTTCTCGCCCGGCCTGCCGCATCCCTGGCTCAACATGGTGGTGCCGGTGGCGGCGGCTCTCGTCGTATTCGTCGCCGCGCTGGCCGGCTTCGCCATGGTCAAGTTCTACGGCATCATCTTCCTCGGCCAGATGCGCGAGCCGGGACTCAAGGATGCTCATGACGCCGGCCCGTGGGAGAAATTCGGCCTTGCCTGGCTGGCGCTCATCACGCTGCTGCTGGGCATCCTGCCGTCGACGGTGATTTCGCGCATCGACGCCGCCACGCGTCAGTTGCTGGGCACGGGACTCGCCGACAAACTGCATGAGCAGGGCTGGTGGATGCTGGCGCCGATGTCGCCCGAGCGGGCCAGCTACGAGCCGCTGATTTTCCTCGTCACCATCGCCGCCACGCTGCTGCTGGGGCGCTGGCTGGTGCGGCATCTCTATCACGGCCGCGTGCGCCGCACCGCGGCCTGGGACTGCGGCTACTGGTTCCAGGGGCCGCGGGCGCAGGACACGGCCGAGGGCTTCAGCCAGCCGATCCGCCGCATCTTCGAACCGATGTTTCGCATGGAGCGGCATTTCCCCACCGCGCGCGACAGCAAGCCCTATTACAGCGTCAAGGTCGAGGATCATTTCTGGCACTGGCTCTACCTGCCGGTGGCGCGGCTGGTGAATGCAATCTCCGGCCTGGTCACCGCCGTGCAGGGCGGTCGCATCGCCATCTACCTCCTGTACAGCTTCATCACCTTGCTCATCCTCTTGCTGGTGGCCCGGCCATGATCAGCGTTTCCGGGTTCCTCGGCCAGATCTTCGCGATCGCGCTGGCACTGCTGCTGGCGCCGCTGCTGTCGGGCTGGGTGGGGCAGTGCCGCGCCTGGTTGCAGAGCCGCACGGCGCCGCCGCTGCTGCTGCCCTATTACATGCTGCACAAGCTGTTCCACAAGGACGTGGTGCTGGCGCACGGCGCCTCCTCGCTGTTCCGCGCCGCGCCCTTCATCGTGTTCGGCTGCATGGTGCTGGCCTGCGCCATCATTCCCAGCCTGTCGACCGACCTGCCGCTCGCCCCCGCCGCCGATGCCATCGCGCTGGTCGGCGTGTTCGGCCTGGCGCGCATTTTCATTTCGCTGGCGGCGATGGATGTCGGCACCTCCTTCGGCAGCCTCGGCGGACGGCGCGAGATGCTGGTCGGCTTCCTCGCCGAGCCGGCGCTGCTGATGGTGATTTTCACCCTCGCCATGATCGCCCAGTCCACCTCGGTGGCGACCATCGTCGAGACCCTGGCGCATCGCGAGTTTGTCATCTTCCCCAGCCTCGCCTTCGCCGGCATCGCCTTCACCATGGTATCGCTGGCCGAGAACGCCCGCGTGCCGGTGGACAACCCGGCGACCCATCTCGAACTGACCATGATCCACGAGGCGATGATCCTCGAATATTCCGGGCGCCACCTGGCGCTGATCGAGTGGGCATCGAGCCTCAAGCTCTATGCCTATTCCTGCCTCGGCCTGGCGTTTTTCTTCCCCTGGGGCATCGCCGAGCGCGACAACTTCATGGCCCTGCTGGCGGCGATTCCGCTGCTGCTGTTCAAGCTTGCCATCGGCGGCTTCCTGCTCGCCGGCATCGAAACCGTCAGCGCCAAGATGCGCATCTTCCGCGCCCCGGAATTTCTCGGCACCGCCTTCCTGCTGGCCGTGCTGGGGCTCCTCGTCAGACTGATGCTGGAAAGCCGGGTATGAACGCCGCCATCCCGTTCTCGGCCCAGCTCATCAACCTGTTCGC
This sequence comes from Sulfurisoma sp., assembly GCA_030691075.1. Lineage (GTDB taxonomy): Bacteria > Pseudomonadota > Gammaproteobacteria > Burkholderiales > Rhodocyclaceae > Sulfurisoma. The sequence continues at coordinate 26,213 of JAUYFI010000127.1, forward strand.
TTCGGTGATCCTGCTGCTGGCCTTCGCCATGCTGGCGCAGCGGCGGGTGATGGCGCTGGTCAATCTCTTTGCCCTGCAGGGCCTGACGCTGTGCCTGTCGACGCTGGTGGTGGCGGTGACGACGGGCCAGACTCATCTCTACTGGTCGGCCGGCCTGACGCTGCTGTTGAAGGCCCTGCTGCTGCCGTGGATCCTGCATCGGCTGATCCGCCGGCTCCAGGTCAAATGGGAAGTGGAATCGCTTATCAACATTCCCGCCACCATGCTGGTCGGCATCGCCCTGGTCATCATCGCCTTCAATGTGACCCAGCCCATTTCGGAGCTGTCCTCCACCATCAGCCGCGGCACGCTGGGCATCGCGCTGGCCAGCGTGATGCTGGCCTTCCTGATGATGATCACGCGCACCAAGGCCATCCCGCAGGTGGTCGGTTTCCTCGCCATGGAAAACGGCCTCTTCCTCGCCGCCACCAGCGCCACCTACGGCATGCCGATGGTGGTCGAGTTGGGCATCGCGCTCGACGTGCTGATCGGCGTGATCATCCTCGGCGTGTTCTTCTTCCAGATCCGCGATCAGTTCGACAGCCTCGACATCCGGCACATGGAAAAGCTGAAGGATAACTAAGGCCATGGACTTCTTCGTCTTGATGCTCGCCATCCCCCTCGTCAGCGGCGCGCTGCTGACGGTGTTCGGCGAGCGCGCCTGGGCGCCCAACCTCAACATCATCGCCAGCCTCGGCACCTTCCTCGCCGCCGTCGGCCTGACGGTGGAGGTCGTCGCCAACGGCCCGCGCTTCGCTTTCGGCGAGCAGTTTTTCATCGACTCGCTCAACGTCTTCTTCGTCGCCCTCACCGCCTTCGTCGGGCTGACCACCAGCATCTTCTCCGGCCCCTACATGGCGAACGAGGCGGCGCACGGCCGCCTCACCAAGCCGCGCCTGCGCCTCTACAAGAGCATGTACCAGCTCTTCATGTTCACCATGCTGATGGCGCTGACCACCAACAACCTCGGCATCCTCTGGGTGGCAATGGAGGCGGCGACGCTGACCACCGTGCTGCTGGTTTCGCTCTATCGCACGCCGGCCAGCCTCGAAGCGGCATGGAAGTATTTCATCCTCTGCGGCGTCGGCATCGCCCAGGCCCTGTTCGGCACCATCCTGCTCTACTTCGCCGCCGAGCGCGTGCTGGGCGAGACCGGCAACGCGCTGCTGTGGACGCACCTGGTCGAGGTCAAGGGCCAGCTCGAACCCACCGTCATGGCGCTGTCCTTCATCTTCCTGCTGGTCGGCTACGGCACCAAGGTCGGCCTGGCGCCGCTGCACAACTGGTTGCCGGACGCCCACGCCGAGGGCCCGACGCCGGTCTCGGCCGTGCTCTCCGGCCTGCTGCTCAACGTCGCCCTCTACGCCATCCTGCGCTGCAAGGTGCTGGCCGACGGCGCCATCCACAGCGACTACGCCGGCAACCTGATGATGGGCTTCGGCCTGTTCACCCTGCTCCTCGCCGCCTTCTTCCTCTCGCGGCAGAAGGACGTCAAGCGCATGTTCGCCTACTCGTCCATCGAGCACATGGGCCTCATCACCTTCGCCTTCGGCATGGGCGGCGCGGTGGCCAACTTCGCCGGGCTGCTGCACATGACCATGCACTCGCTGACCAAGTCGGCCATCTTCTTCGCCGTCGGCCATGCCACGCAGAAGACCGGCACGCAGATGATGGCGGACATCCGCGGCCTGATCCGCATCAACCCGCTGATCGGCTGGGGGCTGATGCTGGGCACGCTGGCCATCCTCGGCATGCCGCCCTTCGGCGTCTTCGCCAGCGAATTCATGATCCTCACCCATGCCATGAAGCATTTCCCGTGGGCGACGCCCATTTTGCTGCTGGCCCTGGGTGTCGCGTTTGCGTCTATTTTCGGCAAGGTGCAGCCCATGGTGTTCGGCGAGACCGAGGCCAAACGATTGCCCCATGCGCCCGCCATCACGCCGGTGTTCCTGCATCTGGGCATTGTGCTGATGCTGGGCCTCTACATTCCGCCTTACCTCACGCGCTGGTTCCATGAAGCGGCAAGGATGCTGGGCTAGCCATGTTCCTCTGCGACGACTTTCCCATCGAGTTCACGCTGCAAGCCGGCGTCGGCGCGCCGGTGTGGCGCGGTCGCGCACCCAGCGGCGAGGATCTCAAGGATTTTGCCGCCGCCGCCCATTTGGCCGGCGGGCGCCTGTCCGCGGTGTGGGGCAGCGACGAGCGGAAGCGCGGCGGCGGCTTCCGCCTGCACTGCGTCTTCGGCGTGAGCCGGGGCCATGCCTGGCTTAGCCTCGACCTGCCGGAGAACGATCCGGTCTATCCCGATCTCTCCGGTATCTTTCCCGCCGCCAACCGCATGCAGCGCGCGACGCGCGACATGGTCGGCATCGCCTCCGACGGCGCCGATCAGCGCCCCTGGTTGCGTCACGGCGCCTGGCCGGCGGACTGGTATCCGCTGCGCCACGACGCCGTGCACGAGGCCGGGATGGGCGTCGGCTTTCCCAATCTGCCCAGCGATTACGACTTCGTCCAGGTCGGCGGCGAGGGCGCCCACGAGATTCCGGTCGGCCCCATCCATGCCGGCATCATCGAGCCTGGCCACTTCCGCTTCTCGGTGATCGGCGAAAAGGTGCTGCGGCTGGAGCAGCGCCTCGGCTACCAGCACAAGGGCGTCGAGAAGCTGTTCATCGGCGCCGACATCGAACGCGGCGCGCGGCTGGTCGGTCGCGTCTCCGGCGATTCCACCTGCGCCTACGCCTGGGCCTACGCCGACGCGGTCGAGGCGGCCTGCGGCATCGAGGCCCCGCTGCGGGCACTGCTGCTGCGCGCGCTGATGCTGGAACGCGAGCGTGTCGCCAACCACCTCGGCGATCTCGGCGCGCTGGGCAACGACGCCGCCTTTGCCTTCGGCCTCACCCAGTTCCTGCGTCTCAAGGAAGACTGGCTGCGCCTGAACGCCGAGTTGTTCGGCCACCGCTTCATGATGGACCGCATCGTCCCCGGCGGCGTCGCCGTCGACCTCGATGCGCCGGCGCTCTCCGCCATCGTCGAGCAGTGCGGCGCCATCGGCCGCGAGGTGAAGAAACTGCGTTCGCTCTACGACGAGCACGCCGGTTTGCAGGATCGTTTCCTCACCACCGGCACCATCGACACCGCGCTGGCCCGCGAGCTGTCGCTGACCGGCGTCGGTGCCCGCGCCACCGGCATGATTCTCGACGGCCGCGCCCATCGCCACGACTACACGCCGCCGCCGCCCTGGGTCGCGCTTGGCGTGCGCCCGGTCACCGACGAGCGCGGCGACGTGGCCGCGCGCGTGGCGGTGCGCTTCGGCGAGATTGCCGAGTCGCTGCGATTGCTGCGCGAGATCAGTGTCGGCCTGCCGTCCGGCGAAACGCGCGTCGAAGTCACTCCGCTGGCCGACGGCAGCGGGCTCGGCGTGGTCGAAGGCTGGCGTGGCGAAGTGCTGGTTGGCGTCCGGTTCGACAACGACGGCAAGCTCGCCCGCGTCCATCCGCACGATCCGTCGTGGCAGGCCTGGCCGGCGCTGGAGCACGCGGTGATGAAAGACATCGTTCCCGACTTTCCGCTGATCAACAAGTCGTTCAATCTCTCCTATAGCGGAGTTGACCTGTGATTGGTGACCCGCCCCCCCCCAGCCCCCTCTTCGCAGAGGGGGAGACTTCCGGCTCGCTGCGCTCGAACTCATGATCCCGCTGCTCAGACACATCTTCCGCACTGGCATCCTCAGGCGTCGCGCAAAAATAACTTGATAAACTTTGCGATATGTGTTCTAAAGCGGTATGCAGATTGCAACCGCGATAGAGCAGATCGAGTCGAAGTACCAATCGCTGGCATCGGTGTTGGATGAACGAGCGCGTCGGCATTGG
>JAUYFI010000133.1 GCA_030691075.1 Sulfurisoma sp.
TCAGCTTCGACACCGCCGCCAGCATCTGCGATGGCTGGAACGGCTTCTCCATCCACGCCTTGGCGCCCGCCGCCTGGCCATTGGGCTTTTTATCCTCGCCCGCCTCGGTGGTGAGCATGATGATCGGGGTGAACTTGTAACTTGGCTGCTGTTTCACGTTCTTGACGAAGGTGAAACCGTCCATGTTGGGCATGTTGACGTCGCTGATGATGAGGTGGATTTTCTGGCCGTTAAGCTTGGTCAGGCCGTCCTTGCCGTCGCACGCCTCGATCACCTCATACCCGGCGCCACGCAGTGCGATACTGACTACCTGCCGCAGCGAGGCGGAGTCATCGACGATTAAAATAGTCTTGGCCATGTTGCTCTCCTGCTAGAAAAAGGTGATTTCCGTTGCTTCCACCTGGGCTTTGGCCTTGCCACCCTGATGGATGGAACGCTGCTCGCTGGTGGTATAGGTTTTTTCCATCTCCGCCAGCCATAGCGCGACTTTCATGGCTTGCGGCTGACCCTGGCCGTCGCGCGCCTGCTGGTAACGGCCCAGTTCCTGGTGCAACTCATCCAGATTGGCGCGCACATGGACCAGGATCTGGCTCACGCGGTCCTGGAACTGGAGCGCCACCAGAGAATCCGCGATTTCGGCGTGAATCCCGACACTCTCAGCGCGCAGCATCTCGGCGGACCGGGCGAGTTGCGAGGCGAGGCTGTTGAAGCGGGCCAGCACATTCTCAATGGACTGCTCCGACTCTTTCACCGCTTCCTGATCGTGGGCCGCGGAGATTTCCGCCGCGCTGGAAACGGACTGGATCGCGGCATTGATGATTTCCACCTTGTCCGCCATGCGCTTGCCGGTTTCGGACGACAGGCTGGAGAGCTTGCGCACCTCGTCCGCCACCACCGCGAAGCCGCGCCCGGCCTCGCCCGCGCGGGCCGCCTCGATGGCCGCGTTGAGCGCCAGCAGATTGGTCTGGGCCGCGATCGCCGCCACCCCGGCGGCCATGCTTTTCAGTTCCTCGTTATAGCTGGTCAGGCCGCGCACCGCGGCCAGCATCTCACTACGGCTGACCAGGGCGGATTTGAGATATCTGACCACCGTCGCCAGTTCGCGCTCGCTGTGGCGCAGCACCTCGACCGCCCCGCCGCCTTCTTCTCCCGATGCCGAGCGGGAAGCTGACAGCGCCTTGTCCAGGTCGTTCACAATGCCGGAAAAACGCCCGGTGAGATTCGTGATGGCCTCCTCGGATTGTCCGCGCGCGGTTTCCAACTGTTTCGCCAGGATCGGCAACACCTTGCCGCACACCTGTTCCAGCCCTTCCACCTGCTG
>JAUYFI010000146.1 GCA_030691075.1 Sulfurisoma sp.
CGACACGCGCGACTGGTCGCACATCGGCGTCGTCACCCTCAATCCGGAGCGTGACGCCGTCGCCAACGCCGCGCTTCATGTCGAAGGCTTACTCGCGTCAGTCGCATGAATCAGGCGACAACTATCTTGACTTGCTCCGCATGACTACGAGCACAACGTCATGCATTCGTGGCCGCGTCGTCTTCCTGGCCACCTCCGTGTGCTCGGCACTCACCACTTTCGTCGCCGTGGTCTTCTTTGCCGTCGGGATCGGGGACGGTTCGGTCTCTTCGTTCAATCTCGTCCTGTGGCTTGGCCTTCTGTCCGTCATGGCGCTCAGTCTGTGGGCAGGCTACGCACTCCACGCCCGGGGGCGAGTCGTCCTGGCGATTGCAGCACTGGCCGTCACCGCCCTTCCGGGAATCCTCGCCACCCTCTTCGTGCTGCTCGCGATCGTCACGCAGCCTCGCTGGAACTAGTGTGGTCCATGCGCGCGCGGGCTTTGCGAAAATCCGATTGGCAGCTATACGGCCTGTTCTGTGGTCAGGCGACACGACAAACTGACCCCCTGAACGTCCAGCTCAAAGGCAGATGCACACTCGCAAAGAAGAACATGGGCAAAGACCTGTACATCTGCTTTCACGACCTCGGAGCGTGGTACGTGGATGACGAGCTGCTGGCGTGGGTGCAGCAGAACATGAACGTTACAAGCACAGACTCCTGGAATACCGCCGGCCTGTACTCGTTTCCAGGCTTGTCAGCTGCATTGAAACGCCGCCTTGAGTCGTATCGGCTCGGTGGCGCCGAACCCGGGCGATAGGCGCCGCCGATGCAACAGCCACTGCCCTTCCAATTCCTCGCGGATGCGGTGCTTCTGCTGCATTTCGGCGTGGTGGTGTTCGTCGTCGCCGGGCTCGCTGCGATCGTCGTGGGGAACCTGCGAGGATGGCGCTGGGTGAATGGCCTGTGGTTGCGTCTCGCTCACCTGGGCGCCATCGGCGTCGTTGTTGTTCAGTCAGTGCTGGGCAAGCTGTGTCCGCTGACGGTGCTGGAGTCGTGGCTGCGCGAACAAGCTGGCGGGTCGGCCTACAGCCGTAGCTTCATTGAACACTGGGTCCAGCGCGTTCTTTTCTACGAGGCGCCGTTCTGGGTCTTCACGGTGGCGTACGTGGCTTTCGGCCTGCTTGTTGTTGCGGCGTGGTGGCGGTTTCCGCCGCGCCGGGGCTCTTGACGGGCAGCGGCCGGCGTGCGGCTGAGGCAGAGCGCCGGCGGCACGCTGTCGGGGGCTCGTGCGGCGGTACGGCAGGTTGTCGCCAACCGGGCCCCGGCATCCCGTTGTCGTTGCCGGCCCAACCCGGACGTCAGACGTCAGGATTCACCATGCTCAGCAATTTGGGATTCTTCGGTATCGCCTTGCTGATCGGCGGCATACCGCTCGCGCTGAGGTCGCGCTCGCGCATCCGCCTGTATCAAAGAGCGCAACACTGGCCGAAAGTCCGGGCCACCATCGTCAAGCCATCCGTTACAGAGTCAACCGACGGCGATGGCACGTCATTCCGTCCTGAGCTTTCCTTTCGTTACTCGGTCGCCGAAAGCGAATACAGCTCGACCGGGCATACGGAAGGCCTCCCCTTCCCGAGCACCGAAGAAGCCGCACGCCGAATGGTGAACAGCCTTGCCGTCGGAAGCCCCTCGAATCAGATCTGCGGCCGTGTCAAGATTGCCCGCGATAATCTGTGCGTTGGTCAGCTTCAGTCGTTGCAACGAGCGGCCCGCCGAGTCCATGTTGCGCCTGGTCTGACACGCCCATCAAAGGGCTGGCCTGACGACCGCCCGACATGTCGAACATCAGAGCGCAGGAGACAGTCATGCCGGAAAACGAGAAGATCAACTACGTCGAGTACCCGGCGCGTGACGTGGATGCGACGAAGCGGTTCTTTCAGGACGCCTTCGGGTGGGTGTTCGAGGACTACGGCGCCGACTATGCGGCGTTCTCCGGCCAGGGCCTCGACGGGGGCTTCTTCAGGTCCGATCTGGTGGCAGATACCCGGCAAGGTAGTGCGCTCATCGTCTTCTACAGCACGGACCTCGAGCGCACCCTTGCCAAGGTGGTCGCTGCAGGTGGCACGATCGTGAGGCCGGTGTTTGCGTTTCCGGGTGGTCGACGGTTTCACTTCACCGAGCCCAGCGGCAACGAGTTTGCGGTCTGGTCGGAGCCGGAGGCCTGATGATTCTTCGCAGGCGACCACGATCGCAGGCCGGGTTTTACTCTGGAGGTGATACCTGGCAGTTGGTCATCCTTTCGCTTGCGTACAACTGTGGCATTTCACAACACGCTGCCGGGCGTTGACGCCGGGACTCGCACACCACCACGCCACCTGAGCCGCGAATGAAAAAATGCTTCCCTCTGTCGAAGGTCTACAGCCTGCTCGAACCCGGGCCACTGCTGCTGCTGACCACCGCCCACTGCGACGCCAGCGACGTCATGCCGATGACGTGGTACTCCCTGCTCGGGTTCGAGCCGCCGCTGGTGGCCTGCGTGGTCAGTGCCGGCAATCACTCGCAGAAGCTGCTTCGGGCATCGAAGACGTGCGTGCTGAACATTCCGACGGTGGAACTGGCGAAGCAGGTGGTCGGGTGCGGCAACTGCAGCGGAGCCGGGATCGACAAGTTCGCCCGGTTCGGGCTGTCGCGCAGTGCCGCGGAACAGGTGGCTGCGCCGCTGCTCGATGACTGCTACGCGAGTCTCGAGTGCCGGGTGGTCGACACAAGGCTGGTTCGGCGGTACGAACAGTTTGTGCTGGAAGTCGTGGCCGCCTGGGTTGACCCGAAGGTCAAGGACCCCCGCACGCTTCATCACCGCGGGTACGGCAAGTTCATGGTCGCGGGCGAGAGCATCAAGCTGCGTTCCGGAATGCGGTGAGCACGTTCGGGCCATTCCGCCTGCCTCCTGACCAAGGCAGAATGAACCCTCCCCCAACCAGAGCGAACAAGGAGTTCTCAATGTCCAGTGTCGGTTACCACGAACCTGTTGAAGAACTGTCGGATGAAGTACGCGACATGCATCGCGCCATCGTTTCGCTGATGGAAGAACTTGAAGCGGTGGATTGGTACAACCAGCGTGCATCCGCCTGCAAGGATCCCGTGCTGAAGAAGATTCTCGAACACAACCGCGACGAGGAAAAGGAACACGCCGCCATGGTGCTCGAATGGATCCGTCGCAAGGACGATCGCTTCTCGCACGAACTGAAGGACTACCTGTTCACCGACAAGAGCCTCACCAGCGACGCGCACGGTCACTGAGTTGAAGGCTTCGGCATTGAACCCCGGCACGCATCCATGGCATTCAGGATCCGACGTCAGCGAACCCTGATGGCGCCATTCTGCGCGGTGCTGCTGGCCGGGTGCGCCAGCACGGTCGTCACCCTGACACCGTCACCGCAAGCCGCGGTGTGCGAGCGATCGGCGACGGCGCTCGTGCTGTGGGCGCCCGAATGGCGGGCGGACCAGAAAGACGCCGCGGAGCGGGAAGCGGCCGCTGCAACGGGGCTGAAGGATTTCTTCGCCAGTTCCGGATGCTTCGCAGAGGCCGCGCTGCGACGCGTGCACAGTCTCGACCCGTCTGCCGTGTCCGCGCAGCATGCTGCGCAAGCCGGACGCTTCACGCGGGTGGTTGTCATCGCCGTGCGTGAGCTCGGCCCGGTGGTCAGGCTGCTGTCATCGGCTGCGCTGGTCGAAGGCGGCACCGAGGTGTTGCTGCACGTCAGCACCTTTCCGGTGCCGGGCGATGCGCCACCACGCCAATTCACGGTTCACCGGCAACATGGCGGCCCGGGCGTGGTGAAGGGGGTCGCCAGCCTGCCTGCCGACATGCGGGCTGCGCTGGTCGCCGGTCTGCAGCCGGGCGAAGCCGCACGGTGACCCCCCGGCCGCCCGGTCAAGACGGAGGTCCGGAGGCCATCACCCGCGAGTCTCGCTCCGGGCGACCAGGCATTCCGCATATCCTTCCGCCTCGCTGAAAGTCCGCTGCATGCGTTCAGCTGCAGCGAAGATGCGGTGCGCGACCGCTGCGCGGCCGCCTTTGACAGGGGTCAACCTGCGCACACCCGATCGGGCATAGCTTGAACAGGTGTTCAAACCGGAGGTTACCTTGATGAAGATCCTTGCAAGACTGTTCCTGCTCATCGCGCTGGCACTGGGCGCAATCGCATCACCGGCCATGGCGGGCGATACCGACCCGCTCTTCATCAATCTCACGACCGATGATCAGCACCGCGCAAACATGGGTATTTCGTTCGGGAAGAATCAGATGGAACGCGGGCATCCGCTGACGATCTTTCTCAACGACAAGGGGGTGCTGATCGGCGCGAAGGCGAACGCGGCGAAGTATGCCGACCACCAGAAGACCCTGACCGACCTGATCGCGCGCGGCGCAAGCGTGCTGATCTGCCCGATGTGCATGAAGCACTACGGTGTCACGGAGGGCGATCTGGTGCCCGGGGTGAGGGTTGGAAATCCGGACCTGACCGGCGCCGCCCTGTTCAGGGACAACACGAAAACCCTGACCTGGTAGCAGAGGGCGGTCCGGATGGCGTACGACGAACATCTGGCATCGCGCATCCGCGTGGTGCTGGGCCGGGCTTCGGGCATTTCCGAGAGGAAGATGTTCGGCGGCCTCGCATTCCTGCGCAATGGCCTCATGGTCGTCGGTGTGCTGGACAGCAGCCTCGCGGCAAGGGTCGGAAAGGGCCTCCACGACGAATCGCTGTCCCGCGCGCACGTCCGGGTCATGGACTTCAACGGCAAGCCCATGGGCGGGTATGTCTACGTCGATGCGGCGGGTACCGCCACGGACGCGGACCTCGCGTTCTGGTTGCAGCGCTGCATGGACTTCGTCGCGACGCTGCCGCCCGGGAAGCGGTAGCGGTCGGTGATCGTCGGCCGCACCGGTCCCGGGCGGGTGCCATGCGGTACAGTCCAGTCAGCCTGTCTGTGCTGACCTGACGTCGTTCACCGCCCGGGCCGGACGCCGGGCGGCGCGGTCCGCCACGTGCTGCATCCATGAACCCGGTACTCCGCATGAACGACATCGACTGGACTTCGCCACGCTGTGGCAGGGTGACCTACACGTATGCGCAGTTCGCGGCGGCCAAGTCATGGTTCTTTGTGAGGTGGTCGGACTGGGCGTCGGATCAAGGGCTCGTTGCGCCACCGGATCTGTCCGGTTCCTGCAAGTACGCTTCGCTGTACATGCAGTCGATTTTCGGTGGTGCGATCCGCGGCCACTTCGAACACCAGTACAACTTCATCGACGGGCGCCTGGTAGATCTGAGCCACGACGCGCTGGACGTCGGCCGCATGCATCACCCCTATCTGCACGAGCCCGAGTACTTCAGCGTTCCGGAATTCCAGGCGGCGCTGGTCAGCTGTCGGGCGCGGGCCGAACGCTGGGCGCACGAATTCATCGAACACAGCGAAGCGGCGCAGGTCGATGCGCAGGCACGCCTTGACCCGGGCGCGGTTCGCCCGACGGGTCCGTGACTTCACGAAGCCGGTGCGTCCCGTATCATGCGCAGCCGATGGCGCCGCTCGTCCGGCGCCGGTCCATGAATGCAGGACGCGCGAGCGAAGATCGGGCGTTCAAGAACGGGAGTGGTCGATGAGCTACAGTTACCCAGCCGAAAAGTTTTCGTCCGCGCGTCAGGCACTGACGGTGCCGCACCCGGACGGTGAGCACGAAGCACTGGGGCGTGCCTTCCTGGAATGCCGGCTCGGCCTGCACCGGATGAACCGCGCCAAGCTGCCGGATGACATCCGCACCGGCATTCACAAGCTCGAATGTTTCATGGATACCGCCGGCTTCGTCGATGCCGACGGCGAAGGCGCGTGGGTGCACATGCTGAAAAGCCGCAGCGCGGACGACCGGGCCGAAGTGGCACGGCTCATCGACACGCTCGCGCAATGGTTCGCCAGCCAGGAGCCCTGACCCTGCGGGCGTCAGCCTCCGCCCGCCACCCTTCGTAACCATGACGCACCGGAAGCCGTCGCGGCTTTTGTCGCGCGGGGACATGCTCGCGCTGCCGCGTGAGCGCTGTTTTTCTGCCAGAGAAAATGGTGCTTGCTGCATTACTGATGTGTGCGGCGTCCGGCTTGGCAAAGTTGCGGTGCAGCCCGAGAATGATCGCCAGGATTGGCGCCGGCCGGCCGACGGGCACGCTGTCCCCCTGGTGTTGTCTGCATCCGTGCGGAGGATTTTCGCGTAGTCAGACTGTCGGACCGTGGGATTCAACAGGCGCCTGCGCTGCAGATCGCCGATCGTTCGAGCCGGATCCACCCGGCCGGGCGCACAAGACATGTTCGGAGGAAGTGCCGTGCTGCAAAAAACGACCGTGCTGCAAAAATCGCTGTTCGCTCTGATCACCGCATGGGCGCTTGCGGCACAGCCCGTCGCGGCACAGGGCGCGCCGAAGCTGGATGACGAGGCCCTGGCGGCGAGGCTGATCGGTACCTGGATCAATCCGCCGGACAGTCCCGACTACGAGAACTTCGCCAGCAGCGAAACCTACAACGCCGACGGGAGCTATGAGTACCGGGAGTACGACGACAAGGAATGCCGCATCGTGTCAGCGCTGGTGAAGTCGCGCTGGCATGTGTGGAACGGCGTCATCATCACCGAGTACGACGGCGGCAAGGCGCTCAGCGATCACGTTGTGTCGATGGAAGCCGAGCGCATGGTGCTGCGGTCGGTCGATGACGGCGTGACGGCCTACCGCAACCGCTCCAGCAACTGCGCACCCACCACTGCAAAAAAGTGAGCGGGCGCTGAAGGCTCAGCCGCCGAGTGCCCGGCGGCTGCTTTCGATGTGCAGCTGCATCGTCGCGCGCGCCGCTTCGGCGTCGTGCGCGCGCAGTGCAGCCAACAGCATGCGGTGCTCTTCGAGAGAGGCCACCAGACGGCCTTCGAGATAGAGCGAGTCGTGGCGCTGCAGTTTCAGCACCGCACGCAGCTCGTCGATCATCTGCGCCATGCGCCGGTTGCCGGCAATGTGGTGGATCAGCAGATGGAAGCGCTGGTTGGCGTCGAAGAAGCGGTCGATGTCGCGCGCCGCAGCACTGTCTTCCAGCGCCTGATGCAGCGCGGCCAGCTCTTCGAGGTCGGCATCCGACGCCCGGCGGGCGGCACCCGCGGCGCATTCGCCCTCAAGCAGCGCCATGATCGGATAGATTTCCTCCAGGTCACCGCCGCTGATCTGGGCGACATAGCAGCCGCGGCGCGGCTTGAGCACCACCATTCCCTCGGTAGCCAGTACCTTGAGTGCCTCGCGCAGCGGCGTGCGCGAGATGCCGTACTGCGTGGCAAGTGCCTGCTCGTCTATCCATTCGCCGGGCGCCATGGCGTGACTCTGGATCAGGCGGCGCAGGCGGTCGGCGACTTCTATATAGAGGGCACGCGGGGCGATGCTGTCGGGGCTGCGGTTCAGGGTTTCGCTGTTCATTGCCTGGAGGTTGTGGCTGCAGTTAACGCACTGCAGCACTTACTTGCATTCATAATTATGGATAAAGTATTCTCCGCCTTGCGCGTGACTGTCAAGCCGGATCCGGCCTAGCCTGCGCGCGCCTCTCCGAAATACCGAAGGAATCCAGCATGGCCGATACGACAGGCAGCGCTCACCCCGAATACGCCGCATGGCTCAAGGCCGCCGCGAAATCGGCCCCCGGCGGCGATCCGGCGAAGCTTGACTGGCATACCCCGGAAGGCCTGACGGTCAAGCCGCTGTACACCCGCGCCGACATCGACGGACTGCCGCACACCGACACGCTGCCCGGCTTCGCGCCGTATGTACGCGGCCCGCAGGCCACGATGTACGCCGCCCGGCCATGGACCATCCGCCAGTACGCCGGTTTCTCGACCGCCGAAGAATCGAACGATTTCTATCGCAAGGCGCTGGCCGCCGGTGCGCAGGGTGTGTCGGTCGCATTCGACCTGGCGACCCACCGCGGCTACGACTCCGACAATCCGCGCGTCGAAGGTGATGTCGGCAAGGCCGGCGTGGCGATCGACAGTGTGGAAGACATGAAACGCCTGTTCGACGGCATTCCGCTCGACAAGGTGAGCGTGTCGATGACGATGAATGGCGCCGTGCTGCCGGTGCTGGCCGGCTTCATCGTCGCCGGCGAAGAACAGGGCGTGCCGCAGGCCCAGCTTTCAGGAACGATCCAGAACGACATCCTGAAAGAGTTCATGGTGCGCAACACGTATATCTATCCGCCCCAGCCCTCCATGCGCATCGTGGCCGACATCATCGAATACACCGCGCGCAACATGCCGCGCTTCAATTCGATCTCGATTTCCGGCTATCACATGCAGGAAGCCGGCGCGACCCAGGGCCTGGAACTGGCGCTGACGCTGGCCGACGGCATGGAATACGTGCGCACCGCGATGGCGCGCGGCATGGACGTCGATGAGTTCGCCGGGCGGCTCAGCTTCTTCTTCGCCATCGGCATGAACTTCTATCTGGAAGTGGCCAAGCTGCGCGCGGCGCGACTGTTGTGGAGCCGCATCATGGACGGCTTCGGTGCCAAGAGCGCCAAGTCGAAAATGCTGCGCACGCATTGCCAGACCTCGGGCTGGTCGCTGACCGAACAGGATCCGTACAACAATGTCGTGCGCACCACGGTCGAGGCGCTGGCGGCGGTGTTCGGCGGCACGCAGTCGCTGCACACCAACAGCTTCGACGAGGCGATCGCGCTGCCGACCGAGTTCTCGGCGCGCATCGCACGCAACACCCAGCTCATCATCCAGGAAGAAAGCCACATCACGAACGTGATCGACCCCTGGGCCGGCAGCTACATGATGGAAAAGCTGACGCAGGACATGGTCGACCACGCCTGGGCCATCATCGAGGAAGTGGAACGGATGGGCGGCATGACGAAGGCGGTCGAATCCGGCTGGGCCAAGCTGCAGGTCGAAAAGTGCGCCACTGAAAAGCAGGCGCGCATCGACTCCGGGCGCGACGTCATCGTCGGCGTCAACAAGTACCGGCTGAAGGACGAAGACAAACTGGATGTGCGCGTCATCGACAACGTCGCCGTGCGCGAATCTCAGGTGGCGCAGCTGAAACAGATCCGCGCCGGTCGCGACAATGCTGCGGTCGATGCCGCGCTGGCGGCGCTGACCGCTGCGGCCGGGTCCGGCCAGGGCAATCTGCTTGAACTGTCGGTCAATGCGATGCGCGTGCGCGCCACCGTGGGCGAGGTGTCGGATGCGCTGGAAAAGATCTGGGGCCGTCACCGCGCGAGCACTCAGGCGGTCAGCGGTGTGTATCAGTCCATCGTGGAAGACGATGAGGGGTGGAGCGTGATGAAGGACGACGTGAGCCAGTTCGCCGAAGAGCAGGGCCGCCGGCCGCGCATCCTGATCGCCAAGCTGGGCCAGGACGGCCATGACCGCGGCGCCAAGGTGATCGCCACCGCTTTCGCCGATCTCGGTTTCGACGTGGACATCGCACCGCTGTTCCAGACGCCGGAAGAAGCGGCGCGGCAGGCGATCGAGAACGACGTGCATGCGGTCGGTGTGTCGACGCTGGCGGCCGGTCACAAGACGCTGGTGCCGCAGCTCATCAAGGCGTTGCGCGCCGAAGGCGCGGACGACATTGTGGTGGTGGTCGGCGGTGTCATTCCGGCGCAGGACTATGACGAACTGTTCGGCCACGGCGTGGCCTGCGTGTTCGGCCCGGGGACGCCGATCCCGAAAGCCGCGAAAGACACGCTGGATGCCATCAGGGCGAAGCTGGCGTGATGAGCCGGACGAGTCTTGTGGCAAGTATCGATGTGCCATCGCCTGCGGGGCAGGCTCCTACACAAAGCGGCGCGGCTTTGCCCTTCGTAGGAGCCTGCCCCGCAGGCGATCGAATCGTCGACCGCGCACCACCGGTGAGCAGGGCTGGATCGTCGCCATGACCCCGCCCTCCGACGCGTCCCTGATCGACGGCGTGCTGGCCGGTAACCGCCGCGCGCTGGCGAAGACCATCACGCTGATCGAATCGACGCGCGAGGACCATCAGCAGCGCGCCGGCGAAGTGCTGAGAGCGCTGCTGCCGCACACGGGCCAGTCAATCCGGGTCGGCATTTCGGGCGTACCGGGGGTCGGCAAGTCGACCTTCATCGAAGCGCTCGGGCTGGCGCTGATCGGCAAGGGCCACAAGGTGGCGGTGCTGGCGATTGATCCGTCGTCGTCGCTGACCGGCGGCTCCATCCTGGGCGACAAGACCCGCATGGAACACCTGTCGCTGCGCAGCGAAGCCTACATCCGTCCGTCGCCGTCGTCCGGCAGCCTGGGCGGCGTCGCGGCGCGCACGCGCGAGGCGATGCTGGTGTGCGAAGCCGCCGGCTTCGACATCGTCATCGTCGAAACCGTGGGCGTCGGCCAGTCGGAAACCGCAGTCGCCGGCATGACGGACGTGTTCGTGCTGCTGCAACTGCCCAATGCCGGCGACGATCTGCAGGCGATCAAGAAGGGCATCGTCGAACTGGCGGACATCGTCGTCTACAACAAGTGCGATATCGATGAGACCGCGGCCGAACGCGCCATGCAGCAGATGCGCGGGGCACTGCACCTGTTGCGTGCCGCATCGAGCGGCTGGGCGGTGCCGGTGCTGAAGGTGTCGGCGCTGCAGCATGCCGGGCTGGAGGCCTTCTGGGTCGACATCCTGCGTTACCGCGACACCATGCAGGCCAGCGGCGCGTGGACGGCCCGACGCAGCCGGCAGGCGCTGGACTGGATGTGGACCCTGGTTGACCAGGGTCTGCGCAGCCGTTTCGAACACCACGCGGCAGTACGCGCCGCGTTGCCGGACATCCGCGCCGCGGTGGCGGCGGGTAACCTGCCTGCGTCGGCGGCTGCACTGCGCCTGCTGCAGGCCATGGAGTAACGACCGGTCCGGGCATCAGCCAGGGCCGGCCGCAAGAATTCTCCCTCTCCCCGTGGGAGAGGGTTGGGGTGAGGGCTGTCCGGCACGCATCAGCGTGCGGGTATCGGAAGAAGCCCCGGAACAGGCAAGGGTTGAGGAAGGAATGATCGGTGCGCGTCTGCGGGCCGGTTCAAACAGGAGACAGAAACGATGCAGGACATCATCCTCAAGCTCGACGAAAAGCGCGAGCAGGCCAGACTGGGCGGCGGACAGCGCCGGATCGAGGCGCAGCACAAGCGCGGCAAGCTGACCGCGCGCGAGCGGCTGGAACTGCTGCTCGACGAAGGCAGCTTCGAAGAGTGGGACATGTTCAAGGAGCACCGCTGCACCGACTTCGGCATGGCCGACGAATCGGTGCCCGGCGACGGTGTGGTCACCGGCTACGGCACCATCAATGGCCGCCTCGTGTTCGTGTTTTCGCAGGACTTCACGGAGTTCGGCGGTTCGCTGTCGGAATCGCATGCCGAGAAGATCTGCAAGGTGATGGACCAGGCGATGAAGGTCGGCGCACCGGTGATCGGCCTGAACGATTCGGGCGGCGCGCGCATCCAGGAAGGCGTGGCGTCGCTCGGCGGCTATGCCGAAGTGTTCCAGCGCAACGTGATGGCGTCCGGCGTGATTCCGCAGATTTCGCTGATCATGGGGCCGTGTGCCGGCGGTGCCGTGTACTCGCCGGCGATGACCGACTTCATCTTCATGGTGCGCGATTCGTCCTACATGTTCGTCACCGGTCCGGAAGTCGTGAAGACCGTGACGCATGAGGAAGTGAGCGCAGAAGACCTCGGTGGCGCCACGACCCACACCACGAAGTCGGGCGTGGCCGATCTGGCGTTCGAGAACGACGTCGATGCGCTGCTCTACACGCGTCGGCTGTTCAACTATCTGCCGCTGTCGAATCGCGAAAAGGCGCCGGTGCGTCCGAGTTCGGACCCGGCCGAGCGGATCGACCCCAGTCTGAACACGCTGGTGCCGGCCAATGCGAACCAGCCGTACGACATGAAGGAGCTGATCCTGAAGATGGTCGACGATGGCGACTTCTTCGAAATCCAGCCCGACAACGCAAAGAACATCATCGTCGGCTTCGCCCGCATGGAAGGCAGCACGGTGGGCATCGTCGCCAACCAGCCGCTGGTGCTGGCCGGCTGCCTGGACATCAAGAGCTCGATCAAGGCGGCGCGCTTCGTGCGCTTCTGCGACGCCTTCAGCATTCCCATCGTCACTTTCGTCGACGTGCCCGGCTTCATGCCCGGCACCTCGCAGGAGTTCGGCGGCATCATCAAGCACGGCGCCAAGCTGCTCTACGCCTACGCCGAATGCACCGTGCCCAAGGTCACCATCATCACCCGCAAGGCCTACGGCGGCGCTTACGACGTGATGGCCTCGAAGCACCTGCGCGGCGACGTGAACTTCGCCTGGCCCAGCGCCGAGATCGCGGTGATGGGGCCGAAGGGCGCGGTGGAGATCATCTTCCGCGAGGAGAAGGGCGACCCGGAAAAAGTCGCGGCGCGCGAGGCCGAGTACAAGGCCAAGTTCGCCAATCCCTTCGTCGCCGGCGCCCGCGGCTTCATCGACGACGTGATCCAGCCGCACGAGACGAGGAAGCGCATCTGCCGCTCGCTGGTGATGTTGAGGAACAAGAAGATCGAAAACCCGTGGCGCAAGCACGGAAATATACCGCTGTGAAAAGCAAATCGAACCAGTGAATAGATCATGTTCAAGAAAATCCTGATTGCAAACCGCGGTGAAATCGCCTGCCGCGTCATCAAGACCGCCCGCAAGATGGGCATCGCCACCGTTGCCGTCTATTCCGAGGCCGATCGCGACGCCCGCCACGTCGAGCTGGCCGACGAGGCCGTCTGCATCGGCCCGCCGCCGTCGAAGGAAAGCTACCTGGCGATGGACAAGATCATCGCCGCCTGCAAGCAGACCGGGGCCGAGGCGGTGCATCCCGGCTACGGCTTCCTTTCCGAGAACGCGGAGTTCTCGCGCCGGCTGGAAGAGTCCGGCATCGTCTTCATCGGCCCCAAGCACGCCTCGGTCGCGAAGATGGGCGACAAGATCGCCTCGAAGAAGCTGGCCATGGCGGCGAAGGTCAACACCATTCCCGGCCACAACGAGGCCATCGCCACGCCCGAGCAGGCCGTGGAAATCGCCAAGGGCATCGGCTACCCGGTGATGATCAAGGCATCGAGCGGCGGCGGCGGCAAGGGCCTGCGCGTCGTCTGGAACGACGCGGAGGCGCGCGAGGGCTTTGCCTCGTGCCGCACCGAGGCCATGAATGCCTTCAATGATGATCGCGTCTTCATCGAGAAATTCGTCGAGCAGCCGCGGCACATCGAGATCCAGGTGCTCGGCGACGCCCACGGCAATTGCGTCTACCTGCACGAGCGCGAATGTTCGATCCAGCGCCGCCACCAGAAGGTCATCGAGGAGGCGCCTTCGCCCTTCCTCGATTCGGCCACCCGCCGCGCCATGGGCGAGCAGGCCGTGGCGCTGGCCCGGGCCGTCGATTACCAGTCCGCCGGCACCGTCGAGTTCGTCGTCGGCCGCGACAAGAGCTTCTACTTCCTCGAGATGAACACGCGGCTGCAGGTCGAGCACCCGGTGACGGAACTTATCACCGGTCTCGACCTGGTCGAGCTGATGATCCGCGTCGCCGCCGGTGAAAAACTGCCCTTCGCCCAGGCCGACATCAGGCTCGACGGCTGGGCCATGGAATGCCGCATCAACGCCGAGGATCCGTTCCGCGGCTTCCTGCCCTCGACCGGCCGCCTGGTGAAATACGCGCCGCCGCCGGAGACGGGCGGCGTGCGCGTCGACACCGGCGTCTACGAGGGCGGCGAGATCTCGATGCATTACGACTCGATGATCGCCAAGCTGATCGTGCACGGCGCGACCCGCGAGCAGGCGATCGTGAAAATGCGCGACGCCCTCAATGCCTTCGTCATTCGCGGCGTCGCCAGCAACATCGCCTTCCAGGCCGCGCTGATGCAGAACCCGCGCTTCGTTTCCGGCAACTTCAACACCGGCCTCATCGCCGAGGAATATCCCAGGGGCTTCGACGCCGCCGACCCGTCTCACGTTGGGCACGACGATCCCGCCATGCTGATCGCGGTGGCCGCCGCCATGCATCGCCAGTACCTCGCGCGCAACGCCCGCATCGGCGGGCAGATGCCGGGCCACGAGTACAAGCCGGGGGCCGACTTCGTCGTGCGCCTGGAAGACGGCGGCGACCATGAAGTGAAGGTACTGGAAGCCCCCGGCGGCTGGAACGTCACCTTCGCCGGCGATCTCCACGAGGTTCGCAGCGACTGGCAGTTCGGCCAGGTGCTCTACCAGGGCACCATTAGCCGCCCGCTGGGCCGCCCCAAGGGCGGCGGCGCGCCCCCGTGGGGGGCAGCGAACGAAAGTGAGCGTGGGGGGCCGGCTGGCAACGAGCCGTTCTGCATGCAGGTCGAGCGTCACGGCCTCAAGTACCGCCTGTTCCACTGGGGCGCCCAGGCCGACATCATGGTGATGACGGCGCGCGCCGCGCACCTGCGGTCGCTGATGCCGAAAAAGGCGCCGCCCGACATGAGCAAGTTCCTGCTGTCGCCGATGCCCGGTCTGCTCACCCACGTCGCCGTGCAGCCGAACCAGGAGGTCAAGGCCGGCGAAATTCTGGCCAAGATCGAGGCCATGAAAATGGAGAACGTGCTGCGGGCCGAGCGCGACTGCGTGGTGGAGAAATTGCTGGCGAATCCGGGCGAGAGCCTCGCGGTCGATCAGGCCATCATCGCTTTCAGGTAGCCACAAAGTTCAGCGGGCTCGCGTGGAGAGTCTGACGGGGTGAAGAATGGGCGCATCTTGAACGAGGGAGATGCGCGATGGGGATCAACAAGGTACAGTTTCAGAAGGGATTGTCGGTGGGCCAGTTCATGGATCGCTACGGGACGGAGGAGAAATGCCACGCGGCCGTGGTCGCCCTGCGCTGGCCCAACGGTTTCGTCTGCCCCGAATGTGGAGAAACTCGCCATTGCGCCTTCGACCGCAAGGGGTTGACCTATTGGCAGTGCGCGGTGTGCCGGGAGCAGACCACGGTCATGTGCGGGACGATCTTTGAGGCGACCAAGCTGCCGGTGATCACCTGGTTTCTGGCGACCGAGACGGGACATCCGCTTCGGGTCTGCTTGAAGAAGCTGGAATTCACCAAGGAGGCGATTGCCGCGTGGGCGAAGACGGCGCTGGCCGCCTCGGCGCGCGTGGTGTCGTCCATCCTGAAGCGTCTGCTGGTCGCGGCGGTAGGTACAAAACCTCGTCCGGAGCGTTTATTGCGGGCGGCTGAACATTGTGGCTAATCAGGACAATGCTTGAGACTACTGGCGCACAGGCCGCTTTCGAAACCGGTTTCGCCGCGTACCGGCAGGGACGATACGCGGAGGCGCTCGGTCATTACCGGGCAGTGATGGCGCAATCGCCGGCATGGTTCGAACCCCACTGGCACGCCGGGGTGTGCTGCCATCAGTTGCGCCGTTATGCCGAAGCACTGGATTGTTACAGCCGGGCCATGGCCTTGAACGCGGAACACGCCCAGGTTGGTTATCACCATGCCAAGGCGCTCAAGGATGCCGGTGATCTCGATGCCGCGCTGGCGGCTTATCGACAGGCGCTCGACCTGAAGCCGGGCGACCCGGAGATGCTCTACAGCCAGGGGTTGTTGTATCTGTTGCGCGGGGAATGGCGCCAGGGCTGGCCGGGGTATGAACTGCGCTTTGCCGGTTCCGATCGGGCCGCTACCGAGCATCGTCCGCGGACGGGATTGCTGCGTTGGCAGGGCGGGGCGGTGCCGGAAGGAAGTGGGATCGTCGTGTATGCCGAGCAGGGCATGGGCGATTCGATCCAGTGCGTCCGTTATGCCGCCGCCTTGCGGCAGCGCTTCTCGCGGGTCAGGTTCTCGGTTCAGATTCCGCTCGTCGGTTTGTTCCAGGCGAATGCCGGGTACGGGGTGGATGTGGTGCCCCGCGTTGCGGGCCCGATCGATGAAAGCGGCCATACCCACTGGATCGACATGATGAGCCTGCCCGCGGTGTTGAACACGACCCCGGATACCGTGCCTCCCGCCCCGTATCTTGTGGCGTGTCCCGAGAGAGCGGAATACTGGCGCGGCCGTCTGGCGAAGGAAACACGACCCAGGATCGGCGTGGTCTGGCAAGGCGGCAAGCTGACCCATGCGCCGGCGCGTGACATGCCTTTCGGATTCATCGCGCCGCTCCTGGAGCATGTCGATATCGCCTGGATCTCGCTGCAGAAGGATATGGAGTTCGCCGGGAATGCAGCCTTGATCGACTGGATGCCGGAGGTTCGGGATTTTGCCGATACGGCCGCACTTGTTTCCGTCCTCGATGGCGTGGTTGCGGTCGATACCGCCGTGGCGCATCTGGCCGGGGCCCTGGGCCGGCCGGTCTGGCTGCTCAATCGCCATGAAAGCGAATGGCGCTGGATGCACGGGCGCACCACCACGCCGTGGTATCCGTCGATGCGGATATTGACCCAGCCGGAGCCGGGGGATTGGGGTGCCGTCATCGCCGCGGTGTCATCGGCGCTGCGGCCGCTGGCCATGGGTAGCCCGGCGCGGGAACCGGAAGCGGTTGCCGCCATGGCATTCGCCCGCGGAGTGCAAGATCACATGGCCGGCCGAACCGCGGGGGCCGAGGTTGCTTATCGGGAAGCACTGGCTACCCGACCCGGCCATGCGATGGCCTGGTACAACCTGGGTATCGTGCTGCAAGCCTGCGAACGGGAAGAGGCGGCTCGCGAGGCTTATCGTTCGGCTATCGCCGCCGATCCCAAGCACCGTGAAGCCCGCCTCAACCTGGCGGCATCGCTTTCCGCCGAGGGGCAGGCCAGTGCGGCGCGGAGGGTGCTGGAGGCCCTGCTTGAACTGGCGCCGGATTGGGGGCCGCCATACAACAATCTGGCGACACTGATGCAGGATATGGACGAGCATGAACACGCATTGGCGTTGCTGCAGCGGGTCTCCGCGCTTTCGCCCGGCTTGCCCCAGCCACGCAGCAATTTATTGATGGAGTTGCAATACCACCCGCGGGCTTCGGCGGCGACCTTGCGCGCGGCCGCGGCCGACTGGGGCGCCTGGGCCATGGCCCAGGCGGGTGACGAACGTCCGCGCCCGACACCGAATCCCGTACGGGATGCAAACGGCGCAATACGGGCATTAAGGGTGGGCTACGTCTCCGCCGACTTCTGCATGCATCCGGTGGGCCTGTTCCTGAAGGCGGTGCTCGCCGCCCACAATCCAGCCCAGGTGCTGCCCTTCGCCTACGGCAACGGGGCGGCCAGTGACGAAGTCACGCAGGAAATCCAGGCCACCCTGCACCGCTTCCACGCCGGGCCGGCGGGCTGGATCGACGCGCGCTCCCTCGACGATGCCGCGCTCGCCGAACGTATCCGTGCCGACGGTATCGACCTCCTGGTCGATCTTTCCGGCCACACCGGCAAGACCCGGCTGCCGATGTTCGCCCGGCGTCCAGCCCCGGTACAAGTCAGCTGGCTCGGCTACTTCGCCACCACGGGGCTGCCGGCGATGGATGCCGTTATCCTCGATCCCTGGCATGCCCCGGAAGGTGCGGAAGCACAATTCACCGAAGCCATCATCCGCCTGCCGAACAACCGTTTCTGCTACCAGCCGGTGCCATTCGCTCCCGCCGTCTCGCCAGCGCCGACTTTCCCCCGAGGCTACATTACCTTCGGCAGCTTCAACAACACCGCGAAGCTGAACGACACCGTGCTCGACACTTGGGCGCGCATCCTCCAGGTCGTGCCGGACAGCCGTCTCATCCTCAAATGGCGTACCTTCGCCGACGGCCCCTATCGGGAGCATATCCGCCAATACTTCACCGGGCGCGGCATCGCGCAAGAGCGCATCGAGCTTCGGCCGGCCTCGCCGCACCGGGAGCTGCTCGAACAATATGCCGACATCGACATCGCGCTCGATCCGTTTCCCTTCAGCGGCGGCCACACCAGTTGCGAAGCCCTGTGGATGGGCGTGCCCGTCATTACCTGGCCACGGGAACGGGTCGTGAGCCGGCAGACCTGGAGCTTTCTCGCAAACATTGGGCTGACCGAACTGGTGGTGGATAGTGCCGGGGACTACGTTGCCAAGGCCGTGACCTTGGCCGGCGACCGTGCGCGTCTGGGTGAGTTGCGCCAGAACTTGCGGCCACGCATGGCCGCATCGCCCCTGTGTGACGTATCCGGCTTCATCCGACATCTGGAGGCGGCCTACCTCGGCCTTTGGCTGCGGATCACCGGGGAAACTCTTCTGCTCGGCGCACAGTCTTCAGAACCCGAGGCTGCCGCCCGCGGTACGCGGGCAGAGCAATTCCACCAGGATGCACTCGCCGCCTGGCAGTCGAACGACCCGGCCACCGCTGCCGAAAGGCTGCGCGCGGCCATCGCACTCGACCCCGGGGTGGCCGCCTACCATGCCAATCTCGGGGTGATGCTCAAGTCGCTGGGATGGCTGGATGAGCGCATCGCCTGCTATCGTCAGGCCATTGCCCTTGCTCCGAACGAGGCCACCTATCATGCCAACCTGGCGGCGGCGCTGAATCAGGCGGGACGCCATGCGGAAGGCGAACTGGCCGGATGCGAAGCGACCCGGCTCGATCCGCGGCGTCCCGAGAGCTGGTTCAACCTGGGCAGCAGCCTGGCCGGCCAGGAACAGTGGGAAGCCGCCGCGCGGGCTTACGATCAGGCGGCGACATTGCGGCCGGACTGGCCGGATGCGCCACGGGCGGCGGGGGATGCCTGGCGTGCCGCGGGCGATTGGGCGCTGGCCGCGCAACGCTTCCACGCCGCCTGGCAGCATCTGCCCGCGCAGGCATCGCACGCCGACAGGGCCGGCCTGCTGCAGGCGCTCGGGCAGGCGCTGGAACGCTGTTACCGCCATGCCGATGCCGAGGCCTGCTATCGCCAGGCGCTGGAACTGACGCCGGATCGGGCCGCGTTGCTCACCGATCTCGGCAATGCGCTCAAGGCCCAGGGCCGGCTCGACGAGGCGCTGATCCGTTACCGCCGGGTGCTGGAACTGGAACCCGAATCCGCCGGCGGCCACTGCAACCCCGGTACGGTGGCCCAGGCCCAGGGCGATTACGATACCGCGATCGATTGCTACCGTCGGGCTCTTTCACTCGATCCCGGCCTCGTTCCGGTCTGGGGAAATCTGGGCAACTGCCTGACCTATTCACCGCGACATGGCCCGGCAGAGGTGCTGGCGGCGTTCCGGGAATTCGACGCGCGCGTGGCCCGGCCGCTGATTGATCGGCGTCCGCACGCCAATGAGCGCGCCCCCGACCGCCGACTGCGGGTCGGCTATGTCTCGCCGGACTTTCGCCGGCACGCGGTGGCCTATTTCGCCTTGCCGCTGCTCGAAAACCATACGCAGGCCGTCGAGGTGTTCTGCTACTACAACCATCGCCAGCAGGACGAGTGGACGGCGCGATTCAAGGCCGCCTCGCAACACTGGCGCGATTGCGCGAACTTGACCGACGAGGCCCTGGCTGCACGGATTCGCGCCGACGGGATCGAC
This sequence comes from Sulfurisoma sp., assembly GCA_030691075.1. GTDB lineage: Bacteria > Pseudomonadota > Gammaproteobacteria > Burkholderiales > Rhodocyclaceae > Sulfurisoma. Next base: position 19,537 of record JAUYFI010000146.1, read on the forward strand.
ATTCTGGTCGATCTGGCCGGCCATACCGAGAACAACCGGCTGCTGGTCTTCGCCCGCAAGCCGGCGCCGGTGCAGGTAACCTGGATGGGTTATGTGACCACGACGGGGATGGGCGCGATGGACTGGCGCGTCACGCACACCGCTGCCGACCCGGCGGGCAGCGAGGACGACTACAGCGAGCGCTTGTGGCGTTTGCCGGGCGCGATGTGGTGCTATCGTCCGCTGTCGGACATGCCCACCGTGTCGCCAGCGCCGACTTTTCGGAACGGCCATGTCACCTTCGGCAGCTTCAATCGCTACTCGAAGAATTCGTCGATGGTACTGGAGGCCTGGGCGCAAATCCTGGGCCGGGTGCCGGATTCGCGCCTGCTGATCTGCGTGCCGGAAGGGCAGGTGCGACAGGGGATGGCGCGTTTCTTTGCCGAACGGGACATTGCGCCGCAACGCATTCAAGCCTTCGCCAAGGTGGATCACCCCACTTTCTGGGCATTGCATGGCGAGGTGGATATTGCGCTCGATCCGTTTCCGTTCGGCGGCGGCACGACCACCTGCGAAACGCTGTGGCTCGGCGTGCCTGTGGTGACCTGCACCGGCAAGACGGGTGGAGATTTCGCGCCGCGCTTCGCCAGCCGCATGGGGTACGCTTTCCTCAACAACATCGGCGTGCCGGAACTCGCGGTCGAAAGCGTGGCCGACTATATCGAGACGGCCGTCGCGCTGGCATCCGATCGCAACCGGCTGGCCGAACTGCGGCAGTCGCTGCGCTCGAGGATGGCGGCCGCACCGCTGACGGACGAGGGCCGCTTCGCCCGGGAAATGGAGGCCGCCTATCGCGGCATGTGGGGCAACGTCCCTCATCCTCGTTCCCCGGCGCAGCATTCGCCAGATCGACCTGAACAGTTACTTTTCCGGTAACGACCCAGGTGCTTATTACCCTTTGAAACATAACGATAACCCCCCGATAACCCCCCCGTTCGCCCTGAGCCTGTCGAAGGGAGCCTGTGGTTCGACAGGCTCACGACTCACCGGGAACGGCAGTACGTTTAAAATAACAAGTTATAAACGAATCGCCTACCTGGGTAGTTACCTTTTCCGTTTTTGAAGACGATTAACCGCCACCCACTAAAACAACATGAAAACCTTTCTCCACGTTGGCTGCGGCCCCAAACGCAAAGACAGCACCACGGCGGGATTTAATACCCCGGAGTGGCACGAGCAGCGTCTGGATATCGACGAGTCCGTCAATCCGGACATTGTCGGTACCATGACCGATATGTCCGCCGTGGCGGATGCTTCGGTGGATGCCCTTTTCTCCAGCCATAACATCGAGCATCTCTATCCGCACGAAGTGCCCGTGGCCCTGGCGGAATTCAAGCGGGTGTTGAAGCCTGATGGCTTTGTGGTGATTACCTGCCCCGATCTGCAATCGGTCTGTGCGCTGGTGGCACAGGACAAACTGACCGAACCCGCCTACACGGCCCCCGCTGGCCCGATCACTCCGCTCGACATCCTGTATGGCCATCGCCCCCCCATGGCACGAGGCAATCTCTACATGGCCCACCGCTGTGGATTCACCCAGAAGGTGCTCACCGGTACCTTGCAGGCGGCTGGTTTCGCGATGGTCGCTGCCAGACGGCGCGAGCATCCGAATTACGACCTGTGGGCGTTGGCGACGGTGCAGCCGATGGAAGAGGTCGACCTACGGGCGTTGGCACTGGCACATTTCCCGAAATGAGCGGGATGACACTGAGTGGTCAGGTTCGACGGCAACTGCCCGGTAACTTGACCCATTAAGTCCATCGAGGGGGATTGCGGGGGCGGGAGTTCTATTTACGCCAGAACGCCGGAGTCAGCACTACGAGCAAAGTAAATATCTCCAGCCGCCCGAGCAGCATGGCGAAGCTGCATACCCAGGTCTGGAAGTCGGTCAGGATTTCGTAGGTGGTCGCCGGGCCGACCTGGTTGAGGCCGGGACCGGTGTTGTTGATGCTGGCGACCACGGCCGAGAAGGCGGTGACGATCTCGAGGCCGGAGAAGGACAGCAGCAGCGTCATCGAGACGATGCTGACCATATAGATGAAGCCGAAGGCCAGCACCGCCGAGAGGATGTTGGGCGACACCACGCTGCCGCCGACGCGCACCGGCCACACCGCGCTGGGGTGCATGGCGCGGATCAGCTCGCGGTAGACCTGCTTGTAGAGAATGATGGCGCGGATCATCTTGATGCCGCCGCCGGTCGAGCCGGCGCTGGTGACGAAGCTGCAGAGGAAGAGCATCCACAGCGGCGCAAACATCGGCCAGAGGTTGTAGTCGGTGTTGGCGAAGCCCGTCGTGGTGGCGATCGAGACGACGTTGAAGGCGGAGAAGCGCAGCGCCGTGGCGAAGTCCGGGTAAACGTCGAGCGCCTGCAGGTAGATGGCGATGCCGAGCACGCTGCCAATGGTGACGACGAGGTACCAGCCGACCTCGGGATCGCGCCGGTAGGCCCCGAACGAGCGGCCATGCACGGCGAGGAAGTGGGTGGCGAAGTTGATGCCGGCCAGCAGCATGAAGAAGATGGTCACCGCTTCGATAGCTGGCGAATTCCAGTAGCCGAAGCTGGCGTCGTGGCTGGAGAAGCCGCCGAGGCCCATGGTGCTGAAGGAGTGCATCACGGCGTCGAACCAGCTCATGCCGGCCCACTTGAGGCTCAGCACGCAAGCCAGGGTGATCCCCGCATAGACCACCCACAGGCCCTTGGCGGTCTCGGTCACGCGCGGCGTCAGCTGCGAGTCCTTCATCGGCCCCGGCGCCTCGGCCTTGAACATCTGGCGGCCGCCGATGCCGAGCAGCGGCAGGATCGCCACCGCCAGCACGATCAGGCCCATGCCGCCCAGCCAGACCATCATGCCGCGCCAGAGGTTGATCGACGGCGGCAGCTGGTCGAGGTTGGCCAGCACCGTCGAACCGGTGGTGGTGAGCCCCGACACCGCCTCGAAGTAGGCGTCGGTGAAGGAGACGTTCAATTGCAGGATCAGCGGCAGCCCGGCGAATGCCGGCAGCAGCGTCCACACCAGCACCACCATGAGGAAGCCGTCGCGCACCTTGAGGTCGCGCTTCTCGTGGCGCGCCGCCCACCACAGGGCGAGGCCGCTGCCGAAAGTGATCAGGAAGGCTTCGTCGTAGGCGGAGTGGGCGCCGTCCTGCCACAGCCAGGAAAGCGCCAGCGGCACCAGCAGGGTCAACGCGAAGCCCATCAGCAGCACGCCGAAGACACGGACGACGGGATAGAAGCGCTTCACGGCCGGCCCGGCATCACGTCAGATGAAGCCGACGGCGACCTGGAACAGGCGCTCGACCTCGGTCACCTGGCGCTTGCGCGTGCAGAAAACGATGACGTGGTCATCAGACTCGATCACGGTGTCGTGGTGCGGAATGATCACGTGGTCGACGATGGCGTCGATGAGAAAACCGTCCATCTTCATCATCTCGGCCTCGCGGCCGCGACGGACGATGGCGCCGATGTGCGCGCCCTTGATCACCGGCAGCTCGTCGATGCGGCGGCCGACCACCTTCGAGGTGGTCTTGTCGCCATGCGCCACCAGTTCCAGGGCTTCGGCGGCGCCGCGGCGCAGGCTGTGCACCTTGGCGACGTCGCCCCGCCGCACATGAGTGAGCAGCGCACCGATGGACACCTGCGCGGGAGAAAGGCCGATGTCGATGGGCCCGCCCTGCACCATGTCGGCGTAGGCGCGGCGGTTGATCAGCGCCAGCACGCGCTTGCAGCCGAGGCGCTTGGCCAGCGACGCGGCCATGATGTTGTCCTCGTCGTCGTTGGTCAGGGCGAGGAACATGTCGACCTCGTCGATGTTCTCCTGCGCCAGCAGGTTCTCGTCGGTGGCCTCGCCGTGCAACACGAGGGTGCCACCGAGCCGACCGGCGACGATCTCGGCGCGACCGCGGTCGCGCTCGATCAGCTTGACCTCGTACTTCTCTTCCAGCACGTCGGCGACGCGCGCGCCGATGTTGCCGCCGCCGGCGATCATGACGCGCTTCACCGGCTGCTGCATGCGCCGCAACTCCTGCATCACCACGCGGATGTGGTCGGTGGCGGCGAGCACGAAGACCTCGTCGCCCGGCTCGATCACCGTGTTGCCATCGGGATCGAGCGGCTGGTGCTCGCGGAAGATGGCGGCGATGCGCGCATCGACGCCGGGCGGCAGATGTTCGCGCATGGCGCGGATCGGCTTGCCCACCAGCAGCCCACCCGGATAGGCGCGCACGCCGATCAGCGTGGCACAGCCGCCGGCGAACTCCAGCACCTGCAGCGCCTCGGGAAACTCGATCAGCTTGACGATGTAGTCGGTAATGTCCTGCTCGGGGCAAATCGCATAGTCGACGGCGAAGTTCTCCGGCGAGAGCAGGTCGCTGTCGATGAAGTCACGCGAGCGCAGCCGCGCGATGCGCGTCGGCACGCTGAACATGCTGCGCGCGATCTTGCAGGCCACCAGGTTGGTCTGATCCGACTGCGTCACCGCCACCAGCATGTCCGTGTCCTCGATGCCGGCCTCGCGCAGCACCGACGGATAGGCGGCGTTGCCGGCCACCGTGCGCACGTCGTAGCGATCGGCCAGCGCGGCGAGAGCCTCGCGGTTCTGGTCGATGATGGTGATGTCGTTGGCCTCGGAGGCAAGCACTTCGGCCACCGAGGCGCCGACCTGGCCGGCGCCGAGAATGATGATTTTCATAATGAGGGCATTCTCGCCCATTCGCCGCAAAAATGGCGTATCGCCAGCGCCGACTTTTTCCAACGACCGCGGGCTGGATCAACCATTGCGGTCGGTCGGGAACCATTCGGGCGTGGAATGGCAACCTGCTTTACAGATTCCGTCTGGCGGAACATAATGCATCGTGATTCATTCGTTCGCCTGTCTTGATACCAAAGCGCTCTTCGGCAGCCAAGCGGTGCCGCGGTTCAAGAACATCGAACGAGTTGCGCGTCGCAAACTGCTGCAACTGAACGCGGCCACCGAATTGGCCAGCTTGAGGGTTCCGCCAGGCAACCAGCTTGAAGCGCTGAAGGGCGACCGCAAAGGGCAGCACAGCATCCGCGTCAATGACCAATGGCGGGTGTGCTTTGCGTGGCGAGAGGATGGCGCGCATCAGGTTGAAATCGCGGACTACCATTAAGAAGAGGCGAATATGGCTAAATTGCTTGACGAAATCCACCCCGGCGAAATTCTGCTGGAGGACTTTATGAAGCCGATGGGCATCTCGGCGCGTCAGCTTGCGGCCGACATCGATGTATCCCCCAGTCGCATTAGCGAAGTGGTGAATGGCACGCGACCGATAACAGCCGACACCGCACTGCGCCTGGGTCTGTTTTTCGGAATGGATCCCCGCTTCTGGATGAACCTGCAAACGGAGTACGACATGCGGATTGCGGCCAGAACACTTCAAGAAAAAATCGCGCCCAGAATTCGCGTCTTCCATCACGCGGCGGCCTGACCGGCTGGTTGCGGCCTGCTCTGCTCCGCCCAGGAAAGTCGGCGGTGGCGGGACGGCGGTAATCGTGGTCTGTCCCCGAGGCTTCCCTTGCCGGGTCTCGCCCCGGCGGGCGTCCTTCGCTCTGTACTACCGTGCCGACCGGTTTGCCCACGAACGTCCCGCGGGAGGAACGTCAGGCATGAACGGCCTGCGCCACCAGCTTGACGCCCAGCGCTGCACACACGCGGCTGACGGTATCGAAGCGCGGTTGCGCACCGGGGCGAAGCGCCTTGTACAGCGCTTCGCGGGTGATGCCGGAAGCCTTGGCAATTTCGCTCATGCCGCGTGCGCGAGCGATGTCGCCCAACGCCGCCGCCAGCAGGGCAGGATCATTCGTCGTCAGGATGTCGGTAAGATAGGCCGCGATGGCCTCTTCGCTGTCGAAATAGCGGGCCGCGTCGAAGTCCGGCAGATCGGCCACCTTGATGCGTTTGGTCATGTCAGTTTCCTCCAATCAGTCCAGCAGCGCGGCCAATTCGTCGAGCCAAGCGGTGAATTCGGAAAGAGGCTTGAGCGAGAACACGGGACAATCGTAATCGAACGATTACACCATGTCAAATCGCGCGGACTGTTACGCACGAAAAGTCGGCGCTGGCGGGACGGCGAAAACCGTGGTCCCCGATTGTTTGCCGATTGTTTTAATCCATCCCTTTCCAGGGATTGATGACTACCAGCGGCGCCACGGCGAAATCGCGGTCGTTCCGCGTGACCATCACCAGCCCATGTTCGATGGCGGTGGCCGCGATAATCGAATCGAATGCCGCCATCGTGCGCCCGCCGGCTTCGACGCGGGCGCACATTTCGCCCCAATAGGTTGCCGTCTCGTGCGTGAAAGACAATACCCGCTCGGCGAACCCCGCCTGCAATTGACCAAGCCAGGCGGCGAGTTCACGCTTCCGGCGCGATGCAGTCAGGCGCGCCACGCCGCGCTGTAGTTCCGCCACCGACATCGCGGCGACGTACAGGTCGGTTTCCGTGCGCGTATTGATCCATGCCAGCACCTTCGGCTCCGGTTTTGGTTTGACGAATTCCGAGAGCACGCAGGTATCGAGCAGGTATTTCACAGTTCGATGTCCCGTACCGTTTCATTGGATCGGACAATGTCGAGCGGCTTGCCGCGCGGCGCGCCGTTCAGCACCGCCAGCAGGGAGGGCGTACCCTGTTGCCGCCGGTATTCGGGCGCGGCGATCACGACCACGGCTTCCTCCCCGCGTCGGGTAACGAGCTGCGGCCCTTCGGTCAGTGTGCGATCGACCAGCTCGCTGAAGCGGCTCTTGGCTTCCTGCAATTGCCATGTATGCATGATGAACTCCCATTCATGTAACTAGTCAGTCTGACCAGTTCATGATGAGACAAGGCAATCAGGATGTCAAGAAAAGACGGCGCGGCGCGAACCGTTGCGCAGATAGTCAGCGTTGGCGTGACGGCGAAAATTGTGGTCTGTCCCCCATGGCACTATGTTAGGCCACGAGCATGGCGCTGGGCGATGATTTTCTGGCGGGCCAGGGGTCTCGGTATTGTGAGCAATGGAAGCGGTTTGGGTCGTCGCTTCTTGGCACGAGGCTCAATACGGTCGGGGCGACTGGGGAGTATCAGCGAAGCCATGGCGCCGAGCACGGTGGCGAACATGAAGGTCAATCGCTGCCCATGGCACCGTCGAAGCTGTTCGGCGAACGCCAGCAAGAGCCGCTTGGCGCCGGTAAAGCTCAAGGTCCGTGGCAGAACATCCGCCAGATACGCGGCGGTGGCGATGCTCCAGCGAACCAGGTTGTAGGCCAGCAGATGAACGGCAATTTCCTTCCTGACCATCTCTGGCGAGCGACAGCGCAGGATGTCCATCGCCATCGTGACCTTGATCGTGCGCCAATCCACTTCGATATTCCAGCGCAGGGCATACAGGGCGTCGAGCGCGCGCGGCATCACTGTTGTCGGGCTGAGCATTGTTGTCACCAGCACCCGTCCGTCGACCTCGACTTCGCGCATGCGCAGCGTCAGCGGGTAACGCCGATAGTCCTCGATACTCATCCACGCCGGGCGTGGCGGGCGCGGCCGCTCGACGACATGATCCTTCTCGCCCAAGGACTGTCTTGTCACCACGAACGGGAATTGGGAGCCCACCACGAACGGGACACGATACCCCCACCCCGTTCGCCCTGAGCTTGTCGAAGGGAGCTTGTCGAAGGGAGCTTGCTCCGGGAGTAAGTTACAATCAAAAGGCTATGGCAATTTCATTTTCCTTCATGGGAGTCACTATCATGCGTTTCGCGGCGTTACTTTTGTCAGTGGTGTTTTTTGCCTTGCCTGCTCGGGCAAATGCGCAGCAGATGGCGACGTACGACATGTCGTCCAGCTATCTCACTCTTCCGGCCATTCTCGTTGATAGTTCGACGAGCTTCCAGGATGTCGTCGTGCACTTGCTGTCGCTCGGCACGGTTCGGGTCGGCGATCCCTCGGTGGGCACGCAAATCGAGTTTGTCTCATCGACCAATACACTGCGATTGCCCCTGGTCAGCGTTGCCGGCACCCAGGTTGCGCAGGTCAGTCTTGTCAATCCGGCATTGTCGCTAGTCAGTGTGGGTGGCATAACCGTCAACCCCCCGGCTTCGGGCAATTACGCTCTCGATATCACGGTCTCGGCACTGGGCATTCCCGTTCCCGCCATTCGAATCAACAATGTGTCCAAACCCGGGACGGAAAGCGACTTCTGCTCGGCCTCGAACTATGAGGAGTTTCAGCAGAGCCTTCAGAGCGTGAGTGGATCGTGGTCGATAACCAGCTGCTCGTTCAATGGTACGGGTGGGCAGATTTCGGCAACGCTTACTGTCACCGACCCGTTTCCCATCACCGTTCCCTATACGGTCGCTTATACATACTCGCCGATGTAAGCGATGGCATCCCTACGGTAGCGCCCCGGGCTTATTCCGTTCCGTTCGCCCTGAGCGTGTCGAAGGGAGCGTGTCGAAGGGAGCGTGTGGTTCGACGGGCTCACCACGAAGGGTAGATCAGCGCAGTCCGAGATCCTTCAGCTTGCGATAAAGGTGCGTCCGCTCCAGTCCGGTGGTCTCGGCCAGCCGCGTCATGTTGCCGCCGTCGAGCCCGAGGTGGTATTCGAAATAGATGCGTTCGAAGGTCTCGCGCGCCTCGCGCAGCGGCAGCGCCAGCATCTCCACCGCCAGCCCCGCCGGCGTCTTCGGCTTGCCGTCGGGCACGGGCGCGAGCAGGCGCGCGACGTCCTCGCCGCCGATCTCCTCTTCGAGCGCGGCCAGCGCCAGCGACTTGACCACGCTCTTCAGCTCGCCGTAGCCGCCGGGCCAGGCGTGCTGACGCAGGGCGTTCTGCGCCGCCGTGGACAGCCGCCGCAATGGGCTCTCGCCGGCCTCGACCAACTGCGTCAGCAGGTGGGCGGCGATGTCGGGAATCTCGTCGCGCACCTCGGCCAGTTGGGGCAAACCGAGCCAGACTTCGAACAGCCGCCGCAGCGGCGCCTCGTCCCAGCCCAGCGCGGTCAGCGCCGCGAGGTCGTGGTGGCTTGCGGCGACCAGGTGCAGATCGAACTTCTCGAGGCGCTCGGCGGCGAAGGCGAGATTCTTCTGTTGCAGGCGGGTCAGCCGCCCGAGCTCCTCGCACCAGAGCACGCCGCCGGCGGCGGCCTGCAGCGCGTCGAGGGTGATCGGATTGGAATCGGCGGCGAGATCCACCCAGGCGCGCCCCGGCGGCTGCAGCGTGCGCGCGGCGAGCTCGACGAAGCCGGCGGGGCTGGCCCGCAGCAGCACGGTGCGGCTCTTGGCGGCGAGCTGGTCGAGGCGCCGCTTCAGATCCTTGAGCGGCGCCGAGCGCGGGAAGGCGGCCAGCGACAGCGCGCCGACGCCCGGCTTGTGCGAGCGGTCGAGCGCGCGCTGCACGGCGGCGAGCAGCTTCTGCATGCCGATGGGCTTTTCGAGGAAGTCGATGGCGCCGATCCGCGTCGCCTCGACGGCGGTGTCGATGGTGCCGTGGCCGGACATCATCACCACCGGCATGTTGAGCTGGCCGTTGGCGACCCACTCCTTGAGCAGCGTGATGCCGTCGGTATCGGGCATCCAGATGTCGAGCAGCACCAGGTCGGGCCGCGCGGCGGTGCGCGCGGCGCGGGCGGCGGCGGCGTTCTCGGCCAGGCGCACGTCGTGGCCCTCGTCGCGGAGAATTTCCGAGAGCAGTTCGCGGATGCCGACTTCGTCGTCAACGACCAGAATTTGTGCCATGACAGAACCTTATCACGTCTGCCCCGCCGTCGGGCCGTCCCAAGGCGGCGAACGAATGTGCGCGTGGGGGGCCATCTATTCGGCCATGGGCAAGCGGATGGTTATCTCGGCGCCGCCGCCCGTGCGGTTGCCGAGATGGATTTCGCCGTGGTGCTCGTCGACGATCTTGCGCACGATGGCCAGCCCCAGGCCGGTGCCGCGCGGCTTGGTGGTGACGTAGGGCTCGAAGGCGCGGGCGAGGATCTGCGGCGGAAAGCCGGGGCCGTTGTCGGCCACCACCAGCGCGACGCAGCACTCCTCGACGCGCGTCGCCACGACCACGTGGGGGCCTTCGCCGGCGAACAGCGCGGCCGCCGCGCCGCCGGCTTCGCCGGCCCCCCCTCCGCTGCGAGCGGTCGCGCCGTGCTCGGCCAGCGCCTCGGCGGCGTTCTTGATCAGGTTGTGCAGCACCTGGCGCAACTGGTTGGCATCGCCGCGTACCCGCGGCAGGCCGGGGGCCAGCGCCGCCTCGACGCGCGGCGTGGTCGCCTCGTAGAGCGCCAGCACCTCGCGCACCAGCGCGTCGAGGTCGACGGCGGCGAGCAGCGGCGGCGGCGTTTTGGCGTAGTCGCGGAAGTTGTTGACCATGTTTTTCATGGCCTCGACCTGGGTGACGATGGTGACGATGGAGCGGTCGAGCATGTCGCGCGAGGCCGGATCGAGCTTGTCGGCGAGCTTGATCTGCAGCCGCTCGGCCGAGAGCTGGATGGGAGTGAGCGGGTTCTTGATCTCGTGCGCGAGGCGCTGCGCCACCTCGCCCCAGGCGGCGCTGCGCTGGGCGGAAATGAGCCGGGTGATGTCGTCGAACACCACCACCGTGCCGCCGCCGCCCGCCTCCGGCAGGGTGGAACCACGCATCAGCAGCACCTGCGTCGCGCCGGCTTCCTCGAGCTCGAGTTCCTGCTGCCACTCGTGGCCGCGTTCCTTGAAGGCTTTGATGACGGCGGCGGCCAGCGCACCGTGGCGCGGCCATTCGGCCAGCGGCGTGTCCTCGAGGTCGGTCAGGTCCTCGCGCAGGATGGCCATGGCGCCGCGGTTGGCGGCGCGCAGTCGCAGTTGCGGGTCGAAGGCAAGCACGCCGGCCGAGAGGTTGGCCAGCACGCTTTCAAGATAGGCGCTGGCCGTCTCGACCTGCCGGCGATGGCGCTCGGTCTCGCGCCGCGCGTCGTCGAGCTGCTTGGTCATCTTCGAAAAAGATTGGGTCAGCACGCCAAGCTCGTCGTCGGAGCGCACCACGCTGCGCGGGGTGAAATCGCCGGCCGCCACCGCCTGCGTGCCCTCGGCCAGGATCAGCAGCGGCCGCGCCAGCCGCTCGGCGAAGACGAAGGCCAGCGCGATGGCGGCGAACAGCGCCAGCAGCAGCGTCAAGGTCAGCGTCAGGGTGTAGATGCGCTTGAGCCCCTGTTTGCCCAATTGCAGCTCCTGATAGTCGCGGTGGGCGGCGGCGACGCTCTCGGCGCTCCTGGCGATGGCCGCGGGCACCATTTGCGTCAACTGCAGCACGCGCGGCTCGCTGCCGAGCTCGAAGCTGCTGATGGGCACCAGCGCCCGCAGCAGCAGCCCCGTCGCGGCCTCGCCTTCGACCACGGTGAAGCCGCGGCCGAGCCGCGCCTGGCGCAACTGCGCACTCGATGGCACCGGCGGCAACAGGTTGCCAACGGTGTCGGAGCTGCTGGCCAGCACCTGGCCGTTGCCACCAAGCAGCGTCGCCGTCTGGCTGCCTGCCTGTTCGCGCAGGCGGTTGAGCAGCGTCGGGCTGGCGGCGGCGGTGTCGCCGATCTCGAGCGCCATGCTGCGCGCCTTGGCCAGCAGGTCCGCCTGCTGGGCATCGAGCACGTTGCGGGCGAGAGCGAGACCGCCTTCGAGCGCACTGTCGACGCGCACATCGAACCAGGACTCGATCGAGCGCACGGCGAACTGCATCGACACCGCATAGACCAGCGCGCCCGGCAACAGCGCCATCAGCGCCAGAAGCAGCACCAGCCGCGTCTTCAGTCGCGTGCCGAAGACGCCGCCCTTGAAGTCCTTCCACAGCCGTCGCAACTGGATGCCGACCAGGGTCAGCATCGCCACCACGATCAGCGCGTTGGCGCCGAGCAGCCAGGGATAGTAGCCGGACAGCAGCGCCGTGTTGGCACTGGCCGAAGTCAGCAGGAAGACGAGGATCGCGCCCGCCGCCGCCGCGAGGATCAGCAGGACTTTCACTTGATGACTGATTCGGGCTGCTGGTAGAACTGCCAGCGCAGCGCCTTGGAACTCACCTGCCAGTCGCTGTTGGCAATGGCGTCGACCTGCAGCGGCTTGGGCAGCTGGTTGCGGTCGAGCGACAGGCGCAGCGCCGCCGCGTAGATTTCACCGGACTTGAGCACCCCCTTGTCGGCCACCGGCAGCGCCGAGACGCGCGAGATCACGCGCAGCGCCTCGCCCAGCGTGGTGAAGCTCTGGTGCAGGCCGCCGAAGGAGAGGCGATACTGCCGCGTCAGCGCGTTGTAGGCAAGGCGGTATGTGATGGTGATGCTGGCAACCTGCTCGTTGAGCCAGTACCAGCGGTTGTGCTCGAGCGTGAATTCGAGGTTGAAATAAAGCGGCACACCGCGCGCCACGGCCTCTTCCAGACGCGAACCGAGATCAATGCTGAACTCGGCCGAGAGCACGTGGCCGTCCTCGCCCGGCTTGAGCGCGGCATGCACCGGTTCGATGCTGCCGGCATGAGCGAGGCCGGCACCGGCAAGCACAATGATGATGAGCAGGCGCTCAAGCCAACTTCTGCAGCAGCGCGTAATAGAAACCATCATGGTCGGGGTCGGGCAGCAGCTGGAGTTCAACATCGGATCCGTTGGTCGGGAGTCGCCGTGCATCCGCGTGGCGTGCCGCGAACGCCTCGATCTGGGCGGAATTCTCGGCGCGGAACATGGAGCAGGTGGAATAGAGCATTCTGCCACCGGGGGCCAGTACCCGCCACAGGGCATCGAGAATCGCGGACTGCGTCTGTGCGAACCGCGCCACATCGGCGGCTCGCCGCAACCACTTGATGTCGGGATGGCGCCGCGCCACGCCCGAGGCCGAGCAGGGCACGTCGGCAAGGATGCGCTCGAAGGGGCGGCTGTCCCACCAGTCGTCGAGCCGCTGGCAGTCGGCCACGCGCACCGTGGCTTGCAGGCCGAGACGGTCGAGGTTGTCGCGCACGCGCCCGGCTCGCCGCGGGTCCAGCTCCAGCGCGGTCAGATCGACGGCGGCGAGTTCGAGGATGTGCGCGGTCTTGCCGCCGGGCGCGGCGCAGGCATCGAGCACGCGCTGGCCGTCATGGAGATCGAGCAGGGATGCCGCGCGCTGCGCGCCCCAGTCCTGCACCGAGACCTGGCCCGCGGCGAAGCCGGGCAGGTTGTCGACGGCGACCGGCTTGTCCAGCCTGATCGCCGTGCCATCGAGCGCGCGTGCCGCGATGCCGACGGCTTCGAGGTGCGGCAAAAAGTTATGCGAAGCGGTATCCCCTGGGACGGCGCTGGCGAGACGGCGGCGATTGACGCGCAGCGTCATCGGCGGATGGCTGTTGCCGGCGGCGAGAATCTTCTGCCACGTTTGCGGCTGTTCGGCCTGCAAGCGTTCGATCCACCACGGCGGATGGCGCCAGCGCGCCACCGGGTCGGCCTCGGCGGCCGCGAGCAGTTCGTCGCGGCTCCGCAGAAAGCCGCGCAGCACGCCATTGACCAGCGCCTTGAGCCGGCCCTGCCTGACGCCGGCGGCGGCATGCACGGCCTGATCGACGGTGATGTGCGCGTCCCGCGGCCGCTGCTCGAGGCGGAACAGCGCCACCAGCAGCAGGGCATGGATCAGCGGCTCCTTGAGCGGTTTTTCGAGCAGGCGGCCGAGCAGGAAATCGCCTCGCCCGCAATCGCGCAGGGTACCGAAGGCGAGGTCCATCACCGCCGGCCGCACCGCGGCGGGGGTCGCGGCCAGCAGCGCCTCGGGCGTGTGGCCGGCCATCACGCCGGCCACCGCCTCGGCCGCGCCGCGCAGCGCCGTCGCCAGCGGCGGCGACAAGTTCATTGGATCAATCATCCCAAACCCCTCACCAAGGTTTTCAGGTTCATTGCAGCCACTCGCGACCGATCACCCGGAGATCGGGAGTGAAGCGATAGACGAGAGGCATGCCCGGCGGGATCTCGACATGCATCATGGCCTCGGCGTCGAGCCCGTCGAAATGCATCACCAGGCCGCGCAGGGTGTTGCCGTGGCTCGCCACCAGCAGGCGGCGGCCGGCGCGAACGCGCGGCGCCAGCACCTCGTGCCAGTAGTGCAGGCTGCGGCGCTGGCAGTCGGCGAGGCTTTCCGTCGCCGGCAGCAGCACCGGGTCGAGGCCTTCGTAGCGCGGGTCGTAGCGCGGATGGCGTGGGTCATCGGCCGCGAGTGGCGGCGGCGCCTCGACATAGCCGCGCCACCAGCGGCGCGACTGCTCCTCGCCCCAGGCGGCGAAGATATCCTTCTTGTTCATGCCCTGCAGGGCGCCGTAGTGGCGCTCGTTGAGACGCCAGGTTTCGAACAGCGGCACCGCGGGATGCTTCATGGCGGCGACCAGGATTTCGATGGTCTGGCGGGTGCGGCCCAGCACCGAGCCATGGGCCTCGTCGAAGACGTAGCCCGCCGCCGCCAGCTGCCGCCCGGCGGCAGCCGCCTCGGCCAGGCCCGCCTCGGTCAGGGGGATGTCGGTCCAGCCGGTAAAGCGGTCACTGAGATTCCACTCGCTGTGGCCGTGGCGGATGAAGACAACCACGCGCTCCACCTCCACCACGGGCGCCTCCTTCACTCAGGGGCGCCGAAGCGCTCGCCCGGAACCACCGCGAAACCGTGCAGAAAGTCGGCGCTGGCAAGACGGCGACCGCCGGGCTTCTGCAACTGGGTCAGTCGCAAGGCCCCTTCGCCGCAGGCGACGACGATGCCGTCCGCAGCAACGGCGAGCACCGTCCCCGCCGTGCCGCTGCCGCCTGCCAGCCGCGCCTGCCAGAGCTTGAGCGTCTCGCCGCGCAGGTTGGCGAGGCAGCCCGGAAAGGGGTCGAAGGCGCGGATGCGCCGCTCGATCACCGCCGCCGGCTGGCTCCAGGCTATCGCCGCCTCGCGCTTGTCGATTTTGTTGGCATAGGTCACACCGGTTTCGGGCTGGGCTTCGGGGGTCAGGCTCTCCAGCCGGCCGAGCGCCGCGACGATGAGGCGCCCGCCAAGCACGGCCAGTTTGTCATGCAGCGTCGCCGCGCTGTCGGCGGACGCGATGGGCAGCGCCTCCTTCAGCAGCATCGGCCCGGTGTCGAGGCCGGCCTCCATGCGCATGATGGTGACGCCGGTCGCGGCGTCGCCCGCTTCGATGGCGCGCTGGATCGGTGCCGCGCCGCGCCAGCGCGGCAGCAGCGAGGCGTGGATGTTGATGCAAGCCCTAAGCGGGATGTCGAGCACGGCCTGCGGCAGGATCAGGCCGTAAGCGGCGACCACCAGTACATCCACCGCGGCTTCGATCAGCGGCACGTGGGTAGCGGGGTCGCGCAGGCGCTCGGGTTGATGCACGGCGATGCCATGCTTTCCGGCCAGGCGCTTGACCGGACTCGAATGCAGTTGCTGCCCGCGCCCCGCCGGCCGGTCGGGCTGGGTCAGAACCAGGCGAACGTCATGGCCGGCGGCAAGAATCGCTTCGAGCGCAACGGCGGCAAATTCGGGGGTGCCGGCAAAGGCTATGCGCATCAGGCGGTAATGCGGGAACGTTTTTCGAGCCGGGAGCGAATGCGGGTCTGCTTCAGCCGCGACAGGTATTCGACAAAGACTTTCCCGTGCAGGTGATCCACCTCGTGCTGGACGCACACGGCCAGCAGGCCGGAGGCCGCGAGTTCGAAGGGCTGGCCGTCCAGTCCCAGCGCGCGCACCCGGACGCGCTCGGCGCGCGTCACCGTCTCGTAGATGCCGGGCACCGAGAGGCAGCCTTCCTCGCCCGCGCATTCGCCCGAACGTTCGAGGATCTCCGGGTTGATAAAGGTCAGCAGTTGCGACTTGTCCTCGGAAGCGTCAATGACGATCACCTGCACATGCTGATTGACCTGGGTGGCGGCAAGCCCGATGCCCGGCGCCTCGTACATGGTCTCGGCCATGTCGGCGGCAAGCTGGCGGATGGGGTCGTCCACCACGGCGACTTTTGCCGCCCTGGTGTGCAGACGCGGATCGGGATAGCGAAGGATCGGCAGAAGAGCCATGGAATAAGGACGATAATTTGCTGAACGGGTGATTGATGGCGGCAAGGATTGGATGCACAATCCCGCAAGCCGCTCAGCATCCCTCATTCGCCGGTCGGGAAAGGTCATCCGATGCCTAGAATTATATCCGCGCTCCTCGTCGCATTTTCAAGCGCGGCCTTCGCCGCGTCCGCCTGGGCGCAGCCCACCCAGCCGCTGGAACTCGCGCCGGGCGCGCCCGATCGTCATGCCGTGGTCGCCGGCGACACCCTCTGGGGCATCTCCGGCAAGTTCATCAAGGACCCCTACCGCTGGCCCGAACTGTGGCGCCTCAATGCCGAGCAGGTGAAGAACCCGCATCGCATCTATCCCGGCCAGGTGCTGGTGCTCGACAAGAGCGGCGACGACCCGCAACTCAAGCTCGAAACGGTGCGCCTCGCGCCGAAGCAGTACGATACGCCGCTGACACAGGAAATTCCGGCAATCCCGCGGAACGTCATCGAACCCTTCCTCGCCAAGCCGCTGGTGATCGAGGCCAATGCTCTCGATGTTGCGCCGCGCATCATCGCGATCGAGGACAACCGCCTGCTGGTCGCCACCGGCGGCAAGATCTACGTGACGGGCATCGGCGATGCGAAGGCGCAGTCCTACCAGATATACCGCCCGGGCAAGGCGCTGGCCGATCCCGACACCAGGGAAGTGCTCGGCCACGAGGCCATTTTCCTCGGCACGGCCAAGGTCACCCGCCAGGGCGAGCCGGCCATCCTGCGGGTCGACAACGCCATCGCCGAGATTGGCAAGGGCGACCGCCTGGTGCCAATGAGCAAGCCCGATGTCGTCAGTTATGTGCCGCATGCGCCGAAGCAGGCCATCGACGGCCGCGTCATGTCGATTGTCGGCGCCCTGGCACAAGGTGGCCAGCGCTCCATCGTCACTCTGACGCGCGGCAAGAAGGATGGCCTCGAAATGGGCCATGTTCTGGCGCTCCGCCAGGCCGGCGCCGTGGTCACCGGCCATTTCAAGGACGAGAAGGAAACCTTCAAGCTGCCCGACGAGCGCTACGGCCTGATTTTCGTCTTCCGCGCCTTCGACCGCATATCGTATGCCTTGGTGATGGATGCATCGCAGGAAGTCGAAATCGGCGATCTCGTTCGCACACCCTGAACGTCGCCACCCGAAATGCCCGACCCGTCGGCTGATCTCGCGGACTGGGTCAGGCTCACCGCCATCCCCGGCGTCGGCGGCGAAACCCAGCGCCATCTGCTGAAGGCCTTCGGCCTGCCCGGGTCGGTATTCGCGGCCAGCGGATCCGCCGTGCGCGGGGTGATCGGCGCGGCGCTGGCCGAGCGTCTGGCCTCTCACGATGCCACCGCCGAGATCGAGGCGGCATTGGCCTGGGCCGCGGAGCCGGGCAACCGCATCGTCACCCTTGCCGATTCGGATTACCCGCAGGCCCTGCTCGCGACCGTCGACCCGCCCGCGCTGCTCTACGTCAAGGGCCGCGCCGAACTGCTCAACCGCCCGGCCGTCGCGATCGTAGGCTCGCGCAATGCGACCAAACAGGGCGAGGCCAACGCCGAGGCCTTCGCCGCAACGTTGTCCGCCGCCGGCCTGACGGTGGTCAGCGGACTGGCGCTGGGCATCGACGCGGCCGCGCATCGGGGCGCACTCGGTGGAGCCGGCTCGACCCTGGCCTTCATCGGCACCGGCGCCGACCGCATCTACCCCGCGAGCAACGAACCGCTGACGCGCGAGATCGCCGGGAAGGGCTGCATCGTCAGCGAGTTCCCGCTGGGCATGGCGGCACTGCCGGGCAATTTTCCGCGCCGCAACCGGCTGATCGCCGGCGTCAGTCTGGGCTGCCTGGTGGTCGAGGCGGCCGAACGCAGCGGCTCGCTGATCACGGCGCGGCTGGCGCTCGATGCCGGGCGGGAGGTGTTCGCGATTCCCGGCTCGATCCACTCGCCGCTGGCCAAGGGCTGCCACAAGCTGATCAAGCAGGGCGCCAAGCTGGTCGAGAAGGCCGAGGACATCCTGGAAGAACTGCGCTGGGAGCGTCCCCCTTCGTCGCGCAGCGACCAATCAGTCGCCCTCTCCCCCAAGGAGGGGGATGGGGGGAGGGGACGTTCAAATGCCATGACCGAGGACGGCGAGGGCCCTATCCTCGCCGTCCTCGGTCATGACCCATGCAGTCTCGACACACTGGCCGCGCGCAGCGGCTTGACGCCGGCGCATCTTCTTGCGATGCTGCTGCCACTGGAACTCGAAGGCCGGGTCGCTCAGCTACCCGGTGGTCTGTATCAACGGCTTAGCCGGGGGCAGGGTTCCAACTGATGCCTTGATCGCCATCCATGATTGATATTCTCTTCTATCTTTTCGAACACTATCTGCCCGACGCATGCCCCGAACCCGCCGCCCTGGCCAGGAAACTCATGGCCGCCGGCTTCGAGGACGACGACATCTCCGAGGCCATGGACTGGCTCGCCGGCTTCGCCGACGCCGAGCCGGCCCAGGCCGCGCTGGCCGCGTCGACGGCGACGCGGTTCTACCACGAAGCCGAAATGGCCCGACTGCCGGCCGAGTGCCGCGGCTTCCTCGCCTTCCTCGAACAGGCCGAGGCCATCGACGCCACCACGCGCGAACTCATCCTCGAGCGCGTCCTGGCGCTGTCCGACGAGGAAATCCCGCTGGCCAAGCTCAAGGGCATCGTGCTGATGGTGGTCTGGCGCCAGCAACTGCCGCTCGACGCCCTGATTCTCGAGGAACTGCTCGAGGACGACTACGGCTTTGATGACGTCGGCGATCTGGGCGACGAACCGGCCCGCCCGCTGTTCCACTAAAAGTGGCTGCTTGCCTTTGCCGGCAAGCCGCGCTTATCATGCCGCGCTCATTGGTGCCTCCGGCGCCACCTTGACCCGTCCATATGAATACTAGCCCCCCACGCTCACTACGTTCGCTGCCCCCCACGGGGGGGGCGCATTTCCCTTTGGGGCGGCCCGGCAGCGAAATGAAACAACTCATCATCGCCGAAAAACCTTCCGTCGCCCAGGACATCGCCAAGGCCCTGGGCGGCTTCACGCGCCAGGGCGACTACTTCGAGAGCGACGACTACGTCCTCTCCTCGGCCATCGGCCACCTGCTGGAACTGACGGTGCCCGAGGAATACGACGTCAAGCGCGGCAAGTGGACTTTCACCCACCTGCCGATGATCCCGCCGCGCTTCGCGCTGAACCCCATCGACCGGACCGCCGAGCGCCTCAGGCTGCTCACCAAGCTGATGAAGCGCAAGGATGTCGCCGGCCTGGTGAATGCCTGCGACGCGGGCCGCGAGGGCGAGCTGATCTTCCGCTACGTCGCGCAGCATGCGCTGGGCGACAAGAACGCCAAGCCGGTGCGCCGGTTGTGGCTGCAGTCGATGACCGCGACCGCGATCAAGGACGGCTTCGCCCACCTGCGCTCCGACGAGGAGATGCTGCCGCTGGCCGACGCCGCGCGCTGCCGCTCGGAAGCCGACTGGCTGATCGGCATCAACGGCACCCGCGCCATGACCGCCTTCAACTCGAAGGAGGGCGGCTTCTACAAGACCACCGTCGGCCGCGTGCAGACGCCGACACTGGCCATCCTGGTCGAGCGCGAGCGCCGCATCAAGGCTTTCGTGTCGCGCGACTACTGGGAGGTCGAGGCCGAATTCCAGGCCGTGGCCGGCGCCTATCGCGGCCGCTGGTTCGACGAGAAATTCAAGAAGGGCGAGGACGAGCACGCCGCCGCCTCCCGCCTGTGGCAGCAGGACAAGGCCGAAGCCATCCGCAAGGCCTGCCTCGGCAAGCACGGCACGGTCGCGGACGAGTCCAAGCCCAAGACCGAGATGTCGCCGCTCTTGTTCGACCTCACGTCCTTACAGCGCGAGGCCAACGGCCGCTTCGGTTTTTCCGCCCGCACCACGCTGTCCATCGCGCAGGCGCTCTACGAAAAGCACAAGGCGCTGACCTACCCGCGGACCGACAGCCGTTACCTGCCGGAGGACTACCTCAACACCGTCAAGGACACGCTGCAGGCGATGACGGAGACGGGCTACGAGGGGCTGGCCCGCGAGGTGCTGAAGAACGGCTGGGTGCACCCGAACAAGCGCATCTTCAACAACGCGAAAGTGTCGGACCACTTCGCCATCATTCCCACCGGCGCCCACCCGAAGAGCCTGTCGGACGCCGAGCAGAAGATCTACGACCTGGTGACGCGGCGCTTCCTCGCCATTTTCTACCCGGCCGCCGAATACCTGATGACGACGCGCATCACCCGCGTCGAGAGCGAGGCCTTCAAGACCGAGGGCAAGGTGCTGGTCACCGCCGGCTGGCTCGCCGTCTATGGCAAGGCCGACCAGGGCGAGGACAATGCACCGTCGCTGCCCAGGCTCGAGGCGAAGGAGCGCGTCTGGGCCAACGACGTCGAGGTCAAGGCCAACGCCACCAAGCCGCCGGCGCGCTTCAACGAAGGCACGCTGCTCTCCGCCATGGAAGGCGCCGGCAAGCTGATCGAGGACGAAGAGCTGCGCGAAGCCATGTCCGAGCGCGGGCTGGGCACGCCGGCCACGCGCGCCGCCACCATCGAGGGCCTGATCGCCGAGGAATACCTGCATCGCAACGGCCGCGAACTGCAACCGACCGCCAAGGCCTTTTCCCTGCTGTTCGCGCTGGAACAGTTGCAGGTCGACGAAATCCGCTCGCCCGAACTGACCGGCCTGTGGGAATGGAAGCTGAAGGAAATGGAACAGGGCCGCCTCAAGCGCGAGGAGTTCATGGCCCACATCACCGAGCAGACGCAGGCGATGGTCGAGCGCATCAAGACCGGCGACTTCGCCGACCCCGACTTCGGGCCGCTCAAGACACCCTGCCCGAAATGCGGCGGCACCATCCACGAGGCCTACAAGCACTTCAAGTGCGACAAGTGCGACTACAAGCTGTGGAAAGTCGTCGCCAGCCGCCAGTGGGAACCCGAGGAAATGGACCAGCTGCTGCGCGACCGCCAGATCGGTCCGCTGCAAGGGTTCCGCAGCAAGATGGGGCGGCCGTTCGCCGCCGTCATCAAGCTCGACGAAAACCACGCGCCCTCGTTCGACTTTGGCAACGATGACGGCGACGGCGAGGAAGTCGATTTCAGCGGCCAGGAAGCCCTCGGCGCCTGTCCCAAATGCGCGGCCCGCGTCTTCGAGCAGCCGATGGCCTACGTCTGCGAAAAATCGGTGGGCGCGGCGAAAAGCTGCGATTTCCGCTCCGGCAAGGTGATCCTGCAGCAGGAGATCGCGCGCGCCGAAATGCAGAAGCTGCTGGAGAGCGGCAAGACCAGCCTGTTGAAGGGCTTCGTCTCCAACCGCACGCGCAAGAAATTCTCGGCCTATCTCGTGCGCGGCGCCGACGGCAAGGTCGGCTTCGAGTTCGAGGCGCGGAAGCCAAAAGCGCCCAAGGCGGCGGCAGCTAAAAAAGTCGGCACTGACGACACGGCAAAGGTTGAAAAGCCAGCAGCCAAACCCGTGACGAAGAAGCCCGCCGCGCCGAAAAAGAGCAGCGCGAAAAAGTAGGGCCTGCACCAGCCCCATTTTTCGGGGTGAGTTGCTGTTTGCGGTGAGCTGCCGTTTGCGCTGATCCCCGTTCGTGGTGAGCCTCAATTCCCCGTTCGTGGTGAGCCTGTCGAACCACACGCTCCCCTCGACAGGCTCTCAAGAAACAGTAATTTTCGCATTAGGTTCAATGAGTTAAAAATACATAGCGGGGAACAATCGGCATCATGCAGGGACGGAAACAGCCTTTGGCGAGAGCATCAAGCCGAGTTCTTGGGCGCGTTTTTGCAGCGCTTTGATGGCGCGTTCGCGGTAGCGCGCTTCATGCCTGACCTGATCTTCCTT